>NZ_JBSGTS010000019.1:0-149213 GCF_053607525.1 Kribbella sp. NPDC055110 | reverse complement strand
GCGGTGTGCGTCCGATTCTTGAGAACTCAACAGCGTGCCGAAAGTCAATGCCGAAATTGAAGTATCCCCGTTCACGGGCATTGGGCGTCTTTCATCCTGGGCCTCTTCGAGGTTTTGGGGTGTGGGTTGTCTGTGTTCTGTGGCGGATTCCTTTGAAATTAATACGGATAACAATAGCCAGTAATGGTTTTGTTTCTGATTCAAAGGATCACTCGATGTGTCGACTGTCCAGTCTTTGACTGGTTGTCATATTTTTCAACGGAGAGTTTGATCCTGGCTCAGGACGAACGCTGGCGGCGTGCTTAACACATGCAAGTCGAGCGGTAAGGCCTCTTCGGGGGTACACGAGCGGCGAACGGGTGAGTAACACGTGAGCAACCTACCCTCAACTTTGGGATAAGCCTCGGAAACGGGGTCTAATACCGGATAATATCGATTGCCTCATGGTGGTTGGTTGAAAGTTCTGGCGGTTGGGGATGGGCTCGCGGCCTATCAGCTTGTTGGTGGGGTAATGGCCTACCAAGGCGTCGACGGGTAGCCGGCCTGAGAGGGCGACCGGCCACACTGGGACTGAGACACGGCCCAGACTCCTACGGGAGGCAGCAGTGGGGAATATTGCGCAATGGACGAAAGTCTGACGCAGCAACGCCGCGTGAGGGATGACGGCCTTCGGGTTGTAAACCTCTTTCAGCAGGGACGAAGCGAGAGTGACGGTACCTGCAGAAGAAGGACCGGCCAACTACGTGCCAGCAGCCGCGGTAATACGTAGGGTCCGAGCGTTGTCCGGAATTATTGGGCGTAAAGGGCTCGTAGGCGGTTCGTCACGTCGGGAGTGAAAACTCGGGGCTTAACCCCGAGCCTGCTTCCGATACGGGCAGACTAGAGGTAGGCAGGGGAGAGCGGAACTCCTGGTGTAGCGGTGGAATGCGCAGATATCAGGAAGAACACCGGTGGCGAAGGCGGCTCTCTGGGCCTTACCTGACGCTGAGGAGCGAAAGCGTGGGTAGCGAACAGGATTAGATACCCTGGTAGTCCACGCCGTAAACGTTGGGCGCTAGGTGTGGGGGACATTCCACGTCCTCCGTGCCGCAGCTAACGCATTAAGCGCCCCGCCTGGGGAGTACGGCCGCAAGGCTAAAACTCAAAGGAATTGACGGGGGCCCGCACAAGCGGCGGAGCATGCGGATTAATTCGATGCAACGCGAAGAACCTTACCTGGGTTTGACATATAGGGAAATCCTCCAGAGATGGGGGGTCCGTAAGGGTCCTATACAGGTGGTGCATGGCTGTCGTCAGCTCGTGTCGTGAGATGTTGGGTTAAGTCCCGCAACGAGCGCAACCCTCGTCCTATGTTGCCAGCACGCCCTTCGGGGTGGTGGGGACTCATAGGAGACTGCCGGGGTCAACTCGGAGGAAGGTGGGGATGACGTCAAGTCATCATGCCCCTTATGTCCAGGGCTTCACGCATGCTACAATGGCCGGTACAAAGGGCTGCGAAACTGTAAGGTGGAGCGAATCCCAAAAAGCCGGTCTCAGTTCGGATTGGGGTCTGCAACTCGACCCCATGAAGTCGGAGTCGCTAGTAATCGCAGATCAGCAACGCTGCGGTGAATACGTTCCCGGGCCTTGTACACACCGCCCGTCACGTCATGAAAGTCGGCAACACCCGAAGCCGGTGGCCTAACCCTTGTGGAGGGAGCCGTCGAAGGTGGGGCTGGCGATTAGGACGAAGTCGTAACAAGGTAGCCGTACCGGAAGGTGCGGCTGGATCACCTCCTTTCTAAGGAGCATTCGGCAGGTTCGCCCGTAAGGGGTGCCTGTCTATTCGTCGTTTCCTGGACATCCGTTTCAGGGCGGCGGTGCTTCGGAATGTGGAACATTGACCATTAGGCTTGGATCTCACCGGATCCTGCTAGTACTGCTGACACTCTTTCGAGGGTGTGAGCGTGGAACGTGGGTGAGGGATGGGTGAAGGGCCGAGGCGCGCTGTTGGGTCCTGAGGAATCGGACCCGGCCAACGAACCGTTTGGGTTCGGGGGTTGGGGACTGTTTCTTCTGGGTCACGGATGCACTGGATCTTTGCGGATCGGTGTGTGTCTGGTGGCTGGGGCCGGCTCTCACCAAACGTCTGGTGTTGGGTGTCTTGTGGGTGTGCTGTTTCCCTGCGGATGTTCTTCTACCGGGTGGTGGTGGTTCAGGGTTGGTGTTCCTGCCCGTATTTTGAGAACTGTATAGTGGACGCGAGCATCTTTTGTAGCGTATTTTGCGATTTCGCAAGATTTGTTGATTTTGTGACAAGCTACTAAGGGCAATCGGTGGATGTCTAGGCACCAAGAGCCGATGAAGGACGTTGGAGCCTGCGATAAGCCCCGGGGAGTTGGCAACCGAGCTGTGATCCGGGGGTGTCCGAATGGGGAAACCCAGCTGGCATTCTAAAGCCAGTTACCAGTGCCTGAACACATAGGGTTCTGGAGGGAACGCGGGGAAGTGAAACATCTCAGTACCCGCAGGAAGAGAAAACAATAGTGATTCCGTGAGTAGTGGCGAGCGAAAGCGGATGAGGCTAAACCATGTGCGTGTGATAGCCGGCGTGCGTTGCGCATGTGGGGTTGTGGGAGCATTCTGACATTAATGCCGTGATGTCGAAGAGTTAGAAATCGCTGTTGAAGTCGAATCTTCTGGAATGTTGAGCCGTAGTGGGTTATAGCCCTGTAGGCGTAAGACAGTGACTCTTGAGTGTTTTCCCAAGTAGCACGGGACTCTTGAAATCCCGTGTGAATCTGGCGGGACCACCCGCTAAGCCTAAATACTTCTTGGTGACCGATAGCGGACTAGTACCGTGAGGGAAAGATGAAAAGTACCCCGGGAGGGGAGTGAAATAGTACCTGAAACCGATTGCCTACAATCCGTCGGAGCATGTTCTTCGGAATGTGTGACGGCGTGCCTTTTGAAGAATGAGCCTGCGAGTTAGTGGTGTGTGGCGAGGTTAACCCGTGTGGGGTAGCCGTAGCGAAAGCGAGTCTGAATAGGGCGCTTTAGTCGCATGCTCTAGACCCGAAGCGGAGTGATCTATCCATGGGCAGGTTGAAGCGCGGGTAAGACCGCGTGGAGGACCGAACCCACCAGGGTTGAAAACCTGGGGGATGACCTGTGGATAGGGGTGAAAGGCCAATCAAACTCCGTGATAGCTGGTTCTCCCCGAAATGCATATAGGTGCAGCGTCGCGTGTTTCTTACCGGAGGTAGAGCACTGGATGGTCTAGGGGGCTTACCGGCTTACCGAAATCAGCCAAACTCCGAATGCCGGTAAGTGAGAGCGCGGCAGTGAGACTGCGGGGGATAAGCTCCGTAGTCGAGAGGGAAACAGCCCAGATCACCAGCTAAGGCCCCTAAGCGATTGCTAAGTGGAAAAGGATGTGGAGTTGCCCAGACAACCAGGAGGTTGGCTTAGAAGCAGCCACCCTTGAAAGAGTGCGTAATAGCTCACTGGTCAAGTGATTCCGCGCCGACAATGTAGCGGGGCTCAAGCAATCCGCCGAAGCTGTGGCATTTACACTATTACCCGGTGTCGACTTGATCGGCATCCAGGTGTGTGGATGGGTAGGGGAGCGTCGTGCAGCGTGTGAAGCAGCCTAGTGATGGAGTTGTGGATGCTGCACGAGTGAGAATGCAGGCATGAGTAGCGAATGACGGGTGAGAAACCCGTCCGCCGGATGATCAAGGGTTCCAGGGTCAAGCTAATCTGCCCTGGGTAAGTCGGGACCTAAGGCGAGGCCGACAGGCGTAGTCGATGGACAACGGGTTGATATTCCCGTACCGGCATTAACACGACCCGACCGAACCCGCTGATGCTAAGGAACAGAAGTGCTGAGACTTTCGGGTCGAGGTATGGATGTTCTGACCCGAGGTGGTAGTAGGTGCATTGAGGAGTGACGCAGGAGGGTAGTCCAACCGCGGCGATGGTAGGCGCAAGCTGATCCGCGGGCAAGGTGGTAGGGCGAGACATAGGCAAATCCGTGTCTCATGAAGCCTGAGAGCCGAGGCGGACCCGTTCAGGGGAAGTGGATGATCCCATGCTGCCGAGAAAAACTTCGCAGTGAGTGTTAGAGCCGCCCGTACCCCAAACCGACACAGGTGATCAGGTAGAGAATACCAAGGCGATCGAGTGAACCATGGTTAAGGAACTCGGCAAAATGCCCCCGTAACTTCGGGAGAAGGGGGACCGGAACCGTTACCTCACAAGCTGGGGGAAGCGGTGATGGTCGCAGAGACCAGGCCCAAGCGACTGTTTACTAAAAACACAGGTCCGTGCGAAGAAGTAATTCGATGTATACGGACTGACGCCTGCCCGGTGCTGGAACGTTAAGGGGACAGGTTAGCTGGCTTAGGCCGGCGAAGCTTTGAACTTAAGCGCCAGTAAACGGCGGTGGTAACTATAACCATCCTAAGGTAGCGAAATTCCTTGTCGGGTAAGTTCCGACCTGCACGAATGGCGTAACGACTTGGGCGCTGTCTCAACCGTGGACTCGGCGAAATTGCATTACGAGTAAAGATGCTCGTTACGCGCAGCAGGACGGAAAGACCCCGGGACCTTTACTACAACTTGGTATTGGTGGTCGGTACAATTTGTGTAGGATAGGTGGGAGACTGTGAAGCTCGGACGCCAGTTCGGGTGGAGTCATCGTTGAAATACCACTCTGATTGTTCTGGCTGTCTAACTTTGGTCCGTTATCCGGATCAGGGACAGTGCCTGGTGGGTAGTTTGACTGGGGCGGTCGCCTCCTAAAAGGTAACGGAGGCGCTCAAAGGTTCCCTCAGCCTGGTTGGCAATCAGGTGTCGAGTGTAAGTGCACAAGGGAGCTTGACTGTGAGACAGACATGTCGAGCAGGGACGAAAGTCGGAACTAGTGATCCGGCGGTGGCATGTGGGAGCACCGTCGCTCAACGGATAAAAGGTACCCCGGGGATAACAGGCTGATCTTCCCCAAGAGTCCATATCGACGGGATGGTTTGGCACCTCGATGTCGGCTCGTCGCATCCTGGGGCTGGAGTAGGTCCCAAGGGTTGGGCTGTTCGCCCATTAAAGCGGCACGCGAGCTGGGTTTAGAACGTCGTGAGACAGTTCGGTCCCTATCCGCTGCGCGCGCAGGAGACTTGAGAAGGGCTGCCCCTAGTACGAGAGGACCGGGGTGGACGAA
Organism: Kribbella sp. NPDC055110; assembly: GCF_053607525.1. Classification (NCBI taxonomy): domain Bacteria; kingdom Bacillati; phylum Actinomycetota; class Actinomycetes; order Propionibacteriales; family Kribbellaceae; genus Kribbella; species Kribbella sp. NPDC055110. The sequence continues at coordinate 144,016 of NZ_JBSGTS010000019.1, read as the reverse complement.
CCTCTGGTGTGCCAGTTGTTCCGCCAGGAGCACGGCTGGTTGGCTACGTTCGGGAGTGATAACCGCTGAAAGCATCTAAGCGGGAAGCACGCTTCAAGATGAGGTCTCCCACCGGGTTAACCGGGTAAGGCCCCCAGTAGACCACTGGGTTGATAGGCCAGAGGTGGAAGCACCGCAAGGTGTGGAGCTGACTGGTACTAATAGGCCGAGGGCTTGTCACACACCCATCACCCCCTTCAGGGGATGTGGAATCAACGATCTGAGGGTCGCAAGCCTGCGCTACACGTAACGATGTTCGCGTTCACTGTACGGTTCCCGGAATACGGTCAAACCCCCAGCAACCAAACCCCGCAACGGGTTTGTGGCTGAGCAGTCGGTTTGATTGATATTTCTATAGAGTTTCGGTGGCCATAGCGTCGGGGAAACACCCAGTCTCCATTCCGAACCTGGAAGTTAAGCCCGCCAGCGCCGATGGTACTGCGACCGGGAGGTCGTGGGAGAGTAGGACGCCGCCGGACATTCACACTGTTAAGGGCCACCCCACAAGGGGTGGCCCTTAACATTTGTCTACGTCATCGAATCAGCCGGCTTTGCGCTCGGGTGTGTACGTCCACCAGGGCCGCGGCGGGTTGCCGTTCGCCTGGTCGATGGCGGACATGATCGTGTCCAGGAGACACGGGTCGTGGCGTTGCTGGTCGCGCTCACAGATCGTCTCGTAGATCTCGACCGGATCCCGGCCGGCCAACTGGTCGATCCGCGTGATCTCAGTGCGACCCAGGCGTCGTGGCCCTATGCTCCCGGCATGGCTGGAATGGTGTTGATCGTCGGTTTGCCGGGTGCAGGCAAAACGTCTCTGGCTCGACGGCTCGAGGAGGACCGGAAAGCGCTGCGGTTGACGCCTGACGAGTGGATGGACGCGTTGTTCGACACGAACGAGGTTGACGGCCGGCGCTGGGTGCTGGAGTCCGAGATGCTCTGGGGCGTCGCGGCCAGGGCGTTGACGCTCGAGGTCGACGTGATCCTCGACTACGGCTGCTGGTCGGAGGAAGAGCGCGATCTGTTCCGGACCCGGGCTCAGGCGCTCGGAGCGAGTGCTGAGATCGTCGTACTCGATCTGCCGTTCGAGGTCCTGTGGGAGCGGCTCGAAAAACGCAACGCGAACCTGCCGCCGGCGACGTTCCATGCCAGCCGGGAGGAACTCACGGAGTGGAGCGGCATGTTCCACGTGCCGACTGCAGAGGAGCTGCAGCGGTGGGACCGGCATACCGTCGTGAAGGACTAGTCATTCCTCGGGCGCGATGCCGACGAGTGCGGCTGCTGCGCAGATGTGGACCGGTGTGAGGTCGATGGGGGAGACCGGCGCCTGCAGAAGGGTGCCGCGTTCGTACGGCGTGAGCGTGATGTCGATGCCCGGAGCGCCGGCGACCATGCCCCTCACGTACGTGAGCCAGCCCATCATCGGGATCCCGCGCCGAAAGACACCGGCCGCTGCGGCGAGCTCGGTGTCGGCGATGCTCGCCCATTGCGGCTCCCAGATCGTGACGACCGCGCGCAGTACCTGAGCGAACCGCTCCGACTGCTGCAGCGCGTCCTCGTCGCTCCAGTGCAGTGTGAGCTGGTCCGAGACAGTGGTCATCGTGCCACCCATGGACAGGTCGAACAGCCACGGCAGCTCGCCGGTGCTCTGCAGGTGCAGGCGCGTCGTACTCGTACCGTTCGCGAGGACCTTCGTGGTCGCCTCGACCATCTCCCGCAGCGGCGTGGAGCCGTCGGCCTCGAGGACGTGGTAGCCCCAGCGCTCGTCCTGCGTCCAGTTGTGGACGTCCGGAAACGCGACCGCCACCGCGGTCAGCGTCCGGAGGACCCGGAGCGCGCGGTGCTCGACGGTCTCGTCACGATGCGGCCATTGGGCGCGGAGCAGCCAGGATGCCATTCACGCCCTCCGATCATGATGACGCCGCCGCCCAGGCGGAGACGATGCTGTGGCGGATCGGGACCCGGTCCCGGATGCAGGCGACGGTACGCCGTCATACGACCGCTTGACCAGAGCTCCGCCTACCCGGTGTGAGCAGGTACGGCGCCTCTCCGGAACAGTCACCGCACCAGTCTGCTGCACCCCTAGTTCACGGGTCTGCACCGGGGTCCGATTTTGGTAACAACGCATCGAAATCTGGACAAGTGTCAAGCTCAGCCCGCCGGAGCCGCCGCCACCAGGGCGCCCAGAGCGCTCGCTTGGGTACGCCAGTCACGCGCGCCGCCGCCCGCCCAGCGCTGCCCGAGCCGGTTCAGCGAGTCGCGGTCGTTCTGCCAGATCGAGTCGGCCTGCTGCTGGGCATAGGCCCGGTACGACGCGTCGCCGGTGGAGTCCGCCAGGTCCATGAAGTACCGCATGAAGATGCCCTTGAACTGCTTCTGGTTGTCGTCGCAGTTGCCGGCTGGATCGCAGCTCTCGGTGAGGATCCCACCAGGGCTGAGCGAGGTCATGGCCGCGTCGCCGAGCCGGCGTGCCGTCACCAACAGGGCGTTGTCTCCGGTCGCCCGCCACAGTTCCAGTGCGCCGCCGATCGCCAGGCCCTGGTTGTACGTCCACACGGTCTGCCCGTTGTTGGTGCATGCGCCGGTCATGCCGTCGTTCACCAGGTTCGAGGAGTTGATCATCCCGCTGCCAACGAACCAGTTCCACCCCGCGGTTGCCCGCTGCAACCAGACGGTGTCGCCGGGCAGCCGGTTGTGCAGGGCCGCGGTCATCCGGATGTAGAGCCCGTTCGTCACTGCGTTCTTGTAGGTGCGTTCGCGGTCCCACCACACCCCGCCGCCGCACGTGCTCGTGTCCCAGTACCCCTGGACGTAGTTCGCGATGGTGACCGCCATATCGAGGTACCGCTGGTCGCCGGTCAGGTCGTACGCCTCGATCCACGCAATACCCCACCATTCGGTGTCGTCGATCGCGCGACTGATGAAGTTCCCCTCCAGCGCGTCACCGCTCTTCTCGCCCGCCGGGAACACACCCTTGTTCTTCTCGAACACCTCGTTCACGATCCAGCTCAGATCGGTACGGCGGGTGCGCTGCTGGTAATCCATCAGCGTCGTCACCGCCACCGCGGAGTTCCACCAACTCGACGGCCACCACGCGGTGTGCGGCTGGTACGAGTACATCAACGCGTCGGCGGCTGCACCGGTTCGGTCGGACGCCGGGCGCGCCCACGCCGTACAGCTGCCGTTCTGGCCTTCGACGGCTCGGCCGCACGCTCGGACTGCGCCGCCGTACAGCTTGGAGACTGGATCGATCACCGCGTAGAGACGGGTCGTGACCGCGCCGGTGCCGGCGGCGACGCTGGTCCGGCCGAGTGATGAGCCGCCGGGCCAGGACGCGCCTTCGTCCCAGGAGCGATCGAGCCAGATCTCGTCGCCTCCCGTGCCGTTCTCGAGCGCGCCCCAGGCCATGCCGCGATCGTCGACATGGAGCGAGATTCGCCGGTTGGACAGCGTGGTCGACGGCACCGGCTGGTTGTCGCCGGACGGACCGGAGGCCCCGTCGCAGGCTGCCGCGCAGACCGCGGTGTGTACCCAGGCGGTGCAGTCGACGCCGGCCGCGTCACCGCACGCGCGGATCAGGCCGCGCCGGTGGCCGGCCGGGTCGGCGTGGTTGTACATGAGCGTGCGAGTGCCGGTCCACCCGGAGGGGATCGAGGCCTTGCCGAGCAGGCCGTCCCAGGTCGCGCCGCCGTCCCAGCTGCGGTCCAGCCAGACAGCGTCGTTGGTGGACCCGTTGTCGATGCTGCCCCACGCCATCGCGTCCTTGTCGGACACGTGCAGTACGACGCGACGCCCGTTGATCGCCTTCTCCGGTACGGGGAACGTCTCCTCCTCCGCCTTCGACGGGTCGAGGGTGTCGCACGAGACCGAGCACACCTGGACCGCGGTTGGAGCAGCAGTTGCCGGGAGGGTAGGCGTGACCAGCAGGACGAGTACGAGCAGGATGCGCATCAGTCAGCCTCCGAGTCCGGGCTGGTCGGCCCACGTCGTGTCGGCGTCGTACGAACCGCCGCCGTCCCACGGGTTCGCGCCGCCGACGGTGGCGATGTAGACCAGCTCGCTCGCGTGCCGGACGTAGTACGTCGGATAGTTGATCGACTGCAGTGACACGTTGCCTGCCCCGCCCGCGCGTGGCGGCTGGGCGCAGAACGTCGAGTCCTTGCGGAACGTGTCGGTGCCGTCGCTGGCCGCTTTCTGCAGCCGGTAGTTGCTGTGCCGCAGGTACTGGCCCGGGAAGTTGACCGACTCGAGCGAGTAGCAACTGCTCTCGGCCAGGCCGGCGCGGATCACGAAGCTCGCGTCCTGCCGGTCCGTGAGCGACGAGTTCGCGTCGATCACGTCGGTCCGGGCCAGCCCGTCGCGATGCCGCAGTACTCGATCGGTGTACCCGGGCGTGGTCACGCGGAACGTGCGCGCCTGGCCGACTGCGAGGTCCGCACCGCTTCGCCACCAGGCCGGGACGAGGTTCCAGGTCGCGTCGTCGCGGTACGAGCCGCCGGTGTCGGTGTCCAGCCACACCTCGGAGTTGCGGTGCCGCAGGTAGTACCCGGGCCGCGCGGCGGACTCCAACGACGTACCGCCGCCGCTCAGACCGGGATGCGTGCAGAACGTGGCGTCGGCCGCGGCGGGGTTGGCTTCCTTGTAGATCCGAAGGTCGCGCTGGCGCAGGTACTGGCCGGGGAAGTTGCGCGACTCGAAGGAGTAGCAGTTGCTGTTGGACAGACCCGGCCGGACCCAGAACGTCGCGTCCTGCTTGAGCGTTTGGTTGCTGCCGGCATCGACGACCTCGGTGTTCGCCACGCCGTCGATGTGCCGCAGATAGCGGTTCGTGTACGTCGGGGTAGTGACGCGGAACGAGATCAGCTTGCCGAGCGGCAGCGCCGTACCGTTGGCGGCGGCCAACACCTGCTGGTTGACGGCGCGCACCCGCGCGAAGTCCATCTTCTGCACCTGGCGGTCGTAGGTGTAGAAGCCGTTGATCTCGTCCTCGACATCGGTCGGTTCGGTGTAGACCGAGCCGGACAGCCCGGAGCCGGTGATCAGGTCCGGCAGTTGGCTGGTGATCTGCACGTATCGCGTCGTCAGTGCATCGCTTGTCGGGAGCATCTCGTACGCGAAGCTGTTGCCGCTGGGCCACTCGTGACCGGCGACGTGCAGGCCGAGTCCGCCGTACTCACCGAGTTGCAGTACGCGCGTCGTCGACGGCGATCGCGCGACGCCGGGACCGACGTACATGTGGTCGTCGATGATGTCGCCGTTGCCGGGATCCGGATCGGAGTCGCAGCAGTTCGAACCGGAGTTGTGGTTGACGAGCCGGCTCGGGTCGAGGCTCTTGACAAGATCGGCAATCCGCCCGGCCTGGAACTCGCCCCACCCCTCGTTGAACGGGATCCACTGCGTGATCGACGTGATCTGCTTGTGGTTGTCGACCATCCGCCGCAACTCGGACTCGTACCGGGCCTCGCCGCTCGCGGAAGCGTTGCGTCCGGCAACCAGCGACGGCATGTCCTGCCAGACCATCAGCCCGAGTTTGTCCGCCCAGTAGAACCAGCGCGCCGACTCGACCTTGATGTGTTTGCGGACCATGTTGAAACCGAGCGCCTTCTGCTGCTCCAGGTCGAACCGCAGCGCGTCGTCGGTCGGTGCGGTGTAGAGGCCGTCCGGCCAGAATCCCTGGTCGAGGGTGCCGAGCGCGTAGACGCACTTGCCGTTCAGCGTCGGCCGGAGGAAGCCGCCGAGCATCGCCTTGCCGACGGAGCGCATCCCGAAGTACCCACCGACCGAGTCGCTGCCCATCGTCACGCGGAGGTCGTAGAGGAACGGATCGTCGGGCGACCACAGATGCGCGTTCGGTACGGCGATCCGGAACTGCGTCCCGCTGACGCCGCTCGCTTCGCCGACGACCTGTCCGCCGGACAGCACCTGGGCGTGGACTGGCTGACCAGAAGCCGACGCTTGCACGGTGAGGTCCAGCCCGCCGGCCGCGACGTTCGGGATCGTGTCGAGCCGGGTGATCCAGGTGGGTTGCGTCGGCTCGAGCCACACGGTCTGCCAGATGCCGGACGACGGCGTGTACCAGATGCCGCCGCGGTTGACGCGCTGCTTGCCGAGCGGGATGTCCTCGGTGTCGACCGGCGCCCAGACGCCGACGACGATGTCGTTGCTCCCGGCCCGCAACGCCGACGTGATGTCGTACGAGAACGCGTCGTACCCGCCCTCGTGGGTGCCGAGCAGTGTGCCGTTGACCCAGACCTTCGACTGCCACATCACCGCGCCGAAGTTGAGTTGCACGTGGCGGCCCGACCAGCCGGCCGGGACGGTGAACGTGCGCTTGTAGTACATCCGGTTCTCGTGGCGCTGGATGCCGGACAGCGCGGACTCGATCGGATACGGGACCAGCACCTCCTCGGGCAGAGTCCCGGTCGGTGGGTTGTTCAGGTCGCTCGTCGGCGCGAACTGCCAGACGCCATTGAGGCCCTGCCACTCGCTGCGCGTCAGTTGCGGCCGCGGGTACTCCGGGAGCGGATCAGTCACCGACACCTGGTTGGTCCACGGCGTCGCCAACGGCGGTGGCTTCGGGGCGAACGCGCTCGCCGCGAGTGGTGTCAGGAGTACGGCGAAGAGGCCGAGGACTGTGGTCAGTAGCAGGAACCGTCGCGACAGCATGGGGTGATCTCCCTGGGGCGGTAGGAAGAGAGCGCTCTCACCTGGTGAGTATGCGGGCCCACAGAGCCAGGTCAAGACCTCGCCTGATTGTTTCTGTCGGAAATTGTCGGACTACGTGAGCGTCGGCTCCAGCATTGGGGTTGCGCCGCGGTACGACGTCATCCACTCGCGGAGCAGCTCGACGCGGGCCGCGTTGTCCTCGTTGCCCTTCACCACCGGCGCCTGGTTGTACGGCATGGTGTCCGAGCTGCGCCGGAGCTTGACGTACAGCCGGGACGAGGCCAATGCATACCGCTCCATGTCGTCCTGGAGCGCGCCGATCACGGTGATGTTCCGGTCGCGGCCGATCTGCTCGAACAGCGCCACCGCCTCGCGACGGTGCTGCGAACCGAGGTTGCGGCCGAGCTCGTCGAGGATCAGCAGCAGCGGACGGTCCGAACCGCCGGCGAGCGCGGCCGCGCACACCAGCTTCACCGCCTTCTCGTCCATCTGTGCGGTGTTGCCCTTGACGTTGAACGCCGAGAACGGGCCGCCCTCGGACCGGCGCCACTTCGGCGTGACCGTCCAGCGCCACGGCTTGTCGGGCTCGGCGGGCGGATCGGGCTCGGGGAACTCGAGCTTCGCGCCGTACCCGCCGTACTGCTGGTCGAGGCGGTCGAACTCCTGCGACACCAGGCGCAGCCGTGCCTTGATGCCGTCGGCGAGCGACGCGCGGTGGGCGCGGGCCGTGCTCTCCGCTTCGCCGAGGCCCTCGCGGGCGCGCTCGAGCGCGGCGTTCCGCTCGGCGCGCTGGCTGGCGATCTGCTGTTGCTGCAGGCTGTCGAACGTCTCGTGCTGGGCGAGGTGGCTGCTCAACGTGCGTTGCAGCGCCGGCACCAGGCCGACGCGATCGCTGAGAGTGCCGTTCGTCCAGCCGTCCGGGCCGTTCAGGATCTCCCACAGCTCGGTCGGGATCTCTTCACGCGATCGGGCGTTCGGGAAGCAGCGGCGGACGACGTCGTCGAGCTGCGTACAGGCCTGATGGTTCCAGTCGGCCGTCGTACGGCGTTGCGCGTCATCGGGCAGCCCGAGGATGAACTCCTCGGCCTCCGCGGGCGTCCCGCCCCAGGCGGTGCTCCGCGTGGTGAGGTCGAGCGTGGTCTGCTCCTCGCGCAGCGCGAGGCGACGGCCGGTCAACTCGTCGAGGATCCGGTCGTGGTCGCGACGGGTCGCTTCGAGGTTCTTCAGCCGTTCGTCGCGGACCAGTTGCTGGCCGGCCGCGGTCTCGGCGGACTCCTTCGCCGCCTGCAGTTGCGGCGCGAGCGTGTCGCGGTCGGTCTCGTGCCGGTCGACGGTCTCGCGGAGCGCGAGGATCTGCTCCTGCACCGAGTCCGCATCGGCGAGCGCCCGAGCGGCCGCCGTACGACGCTCTGCCTGCTCTACCCGCGATCGCGCCTGGTCCAAAGCCGCCGAGGCTTCCGCGCGTGCTTCTGCTGCAGCCTCGACGCGGCGGCGGGCAGCCTCGATCCGCGCGGTCCGCCCGGTGATCGGCTCGTCGAACTGCCCGACGGCCACCACACCGGCGACGTCGTCGATGTTGTCCTTGGTCGCGCGCTCGCCGATCGCGGCGAAGAACGCGTCCAGCACGAACCGCTTGTCGGCCGACTTCGGGCCATGCTTCGTCGAACGGTTTGCGGATCCTTTGCTGCCGGGCCGATTCGCCAGCACGAGCACGAATCCGGCGTACCCGGCGTCGGCCAGCGCGGTCGACGCGACAGTCGCGTCGCCGGCGTCGATAACGACCGCTTCCCGGTAGGGCGCGAACCGGGGCTCCCACTCTGCCCGGTCGGACTCCGGCAGCTCGGTGATGTCCGTCAGCGCACCGCACTCGATGCCCGCGTTCTCCAGGACCTGCTGCTGCGCCGCGGAGACGGTCTGACCGCTCTCGGCTTCCTTCAGGTCCGCGGTCGTGTGCTCGACGGCGACCCGTGCGGCGTGGTCGCGGCCGATGTGCTCCTCGAGAACCTCGCGCGCTTCAGCCTGCTCTTCGGCCGCGGCGGCCAGGTCGCGGCCGTCGGCCGAACGGCCCGCTTCCAGCAGCCGCCGGTGCTCCTGACCGAGGCGTTCCAGTTGCTCACGCACCGATCGTTGCGCGAGGTCGAGCTCCCGGTCGCGAGCGTCGAGCTTGTCCCGCTCCTGTCGGGTCAGCTGGACGTCGCGGAGCATGCCCTCCTCGTTGCCAAAGGCATCGATATCGGCCTCGATCGCTTCCTTGCGGGCCTGCTGCTCGGCGACCCGCTCGTCGAGAACGGTCAGCTCCTGAAGGATTTCGTCGTTCCGCGCGGAGCCGTCGATCAGGTGTCGCGCCGAGCGTGCCTGCCAGGACTCCTTGGCCGCGGCGAGCGCTTCACGTGCTGCGGCACGCTGCAGGATGCCCGCTTCGACGGTCGCCATCTCCTGCTCCCAGCGTTGCAGGTCGGCGGTCGCCTGCTTGGTCGCCTCGCGCTGCGTGTGCTCGGCGGAGCGGTGCGCCTGCTCCTGCTCGAGCTCGTGGTCGAGACCGGTGAGCGTCGCGATCGCGTTGAAGATGCGGGCCGGGCCGAGCTCGTTGAGCGGCTCGGCGAGCAGGTTCGCGGTCGGGCTGGAACGCACCGACGTCGACAAGAACGAGACGCACCGGACCTGGCCGCCGTACAGCACCTGGGAGAGCTTGTTGGCGTGGAAGTCGGTGCGGCCGTTCGAGTGCGGGAGGGTGGCCCACAACGCGTCGGCGCCGGCGGCCCGCTCGGCCTCGGTCGCGCCGTACGGGATGTGTAGGCCCTGTTTCCAGCGAAGGTCGATGTACGACGCTTTGCGGTTGATGCGGATCCAGACGGTGATCGCGGCCGCCTCGATCTCGTCGAGGTCGGTCAGGTCGGGGTCGGAGAAGACACCGACGATGTAGCCGCGGTCGACGTTCGACCAGTTGCCTTCCTGTCCGGCCGCCTCGGCGGTGAACAGCAGCTCGGCCGCACCGGGCGCGCCGCTGGTCAGGCGCCACTGGTCGTCGGCGTGCAGGAGGCTGAGCGCGGCGATCCACGACGACTTGCCCGCGCCGTTCGAGTCGGTCGGGCCTTGGCCGGCAACCGTGATCAGGCCGCGGCCGATCATCGGGATCGGGTGCGTCGACAGGCGCGACAGGTCGACGACCTGCACCCCGAGCAGCACCTTCGACCCCAAGATGTCGAACGGCCCGTCCTCAGCAGCGCTCATACTTCGTCTCCTACTTCTGCTGGAACCCCATGACGGGCGCGGATGGCTTCGGCGATCGGACTGGCCGGGGCCGCGGCGAGGATCAGCTGATCCTGCAGGCGACGCCGCGCGGCCGGTGTCAGTCGCTGCAACTGCGGACCCGGGATGTACGACGGTCCGCCCGAATGATCGCCGGACAGCTGGATCAACCCCGCGGCGCGCAACCGCTGCAGGGCAAGGCGTCGCTCCTCGCCGCTGATCCTGCTCGTGCGCAGCTCGTCGACCGTGGTGGGCCGTGCCGACTTCCAGCTGTCGCCGGTCAGGATGCCTTCGCTGCGGGGGATCGCGACGGAATGGATCAGTACGAGCACCAGCACCGCGCGGTCGATGACGGACAACGGCTGCCAGCCTTGAGCCACCAGGCTGGCGGCGATGTCGTCGTCGTACCCCGCGGTCCAGTGCGTGCCGTCGACGTGGACGAGGGTTCGGCCGATGAGCTTGAGCATGCGTTGGACCTGGCGGCGCAGTGTGACGTCGCGGAGACCGGCGAGCTGTACCTCGGCGACCGGGTGCGCGGCGTACTGCACCGCGCTGAACGCGGCGAGCACCTCGTCGCGGGAGCGGTCGCTGAGGTCCTGGAGCAGAGGGTCGAACAACGCATGCTGCTCAGTCATCCGCCACCTCCGCCCGCTGACCGTCAACGGCCCCGGTCTCATCAGACGCATCGCCGACGGATTCAGCCTCATCAGACGCATCGTCTGCGGAGGGGGTGGCGTCGTGGAGCACGTCCTCTGGAGTGCTGGACGGGAGCGCCTGGTCCGGTGCCTCCGCTGCGGCAGTCGTGAGGGACAGGACGGCTGGTGGTGGCTCGGGGAGGTGGCGGCAGAGGTCGCGGAGGGTGGACAGGTCGGCTGCGGTCCAGGTGATGACGCGCGGGCCGAGGTGTACCTCGCCGGCCTTGTCGTCCCACAGGAGCCAGTGCGTGGCGTGCAGGCGGCGCAGGCTGCCGATGATCAGGGTGAGGTCGCTCGACTGCTCGGGGCGGCCGCGCATCCCGGCGTACACGGACCTGATCTGGGCGAGTGTCCCGGTCGAACCGGGCCAGGCCGGCGCGCTGCGGTCGGTCCAGCAGCAGGCGACGCAGATCGCGAGAATACGGGCTGTTTCGTTCGGCTGCTCCACGGCGACCGGGGGAGCGTCGAGCTCGTCGAGCACGCCATGACCCGCGCCCGACGGGAGCGTCGGCACCAGCCAGACCGCTGACCCGTCCGGTGCCGCGGCGCGGGTGAGACCGGCGACGGCGGGCGTGTCGGGGTCGACCTGCAGCGGTCCGGCGGACTGCACCTTCGCCCACCACAACGCGTTGTACAGCCGCCGCTCAACGGCTTCAGTACTCATCGGACCACCCGGCGGAACACGCCCTCGGTCGCCCACGGCGTACCCGCGGTGGGATCGATCCGCATGCCGTCCGACCACACCAGCTCGTACTCGAGCTCGTCGTGCAGGTGTGCCGCGGTCAACTCCGCGAGCACGCGCCGCGCGGTGATCCAGTCGCCTGCCTCGTCGACGACCTCGACGATGTCGACGGCGGGGCGCCCAGCCAGTACCCGCTCCGCCTCGGCGCGCAGGTCCTCGCGATCCGTCGCCGCGGCCGACTCCGGAGCATCCGCGTCCGCGGTCGGCCGTGGTGGAGCCATCCGCGCGGTGCCACTGCGACGTCCTGTTTCTACTGCCTCGACCATCGTCTGCGCAGAGAAATCCGGCGCGGCGGCGTCGAACAACAGACCATCGAGTACGCCGGCCAGCGCGTCGGGCTCGCTGCTGCGGGAGAACGTCAGCCAGGTCTCGATGGGCAGGAGGCCGAGCGCCCGCGTCGTACCGGCGCGCTCGACCAGGCGGCCGGCGGCGAGCTGGACAGCGTCGGCGTACGCCGCCAGCGCCATGCGGAGCGCGGTGCAGTCGCGGTGCAACTCGGGCCAGCGGTCCAGGACCAGCCGGTGCACCTTCTCGGCCTGCTCGATCAGGCGCTCGTTGCCCCAGGCGAGCTGGGCGTTCTCCCGGAGCTGGGCGGTGGTGCTGGTCGCGACCAGGATCGCGAGCTCGTTGCCGAGCAGGCGGAAGACCTTGGTCAGGCGGCCGATCGAGGCCTTGCCGTCCTCGGCCGTCGCCTGCGGGTCACTGACGCTGTGCGCCTCGAGGGTGAGCAGCTGGTGCAGCTCGCCCTGGCCGCCCTGGACGGACATCCGCCGCAGGAACATCAGCATCACGTACGGCGCGAAGGCGGCGCGGTGGCGCAGTTCGTTCGGACGGTCGACGAGTTTGGTGATCGCGCCGTACTGCCGGAGGACGTCGAAACGCCGGACGATCACGTCGTGCGGATACGCCCGGCAGGCGAGGGTGGCCTGCTCCACGGTCAGACCGTCGCTGCCGGCCTCGGCGAACGCGTCGAGGATCGCCTGGTCGGCGTCGAGCAGGTCCGGATCGACGATCATCGCGCCGGCCTCGCGGGCGAGCACGGCGAACACCTGACGGTAGACACGCAGCACGGCCGCGTCGGCCTCGGCGTCGAGCAATGTCGCGTCCATCCGAACTCCCTCCCGTGAGAAAAGGACTCTAACCACCCGCACCGACAGACCAAAACTCGCCTGCCGCTCGCCTGTGGAAAACCGGATGACGGCGGATGCGCGGCTGCCTACCATCCGAGGTGTGATGAGAATCCTTGGCTGACGCGGTCGATAGGCCGCGTCAGTACCACGGCACCCGAGGGTGTCGCCCCGCCGGAGTGGACCCCTGGGTCCCCGGCGCGCTTGCTGATTCTCTCCATACGGAGCTTGCACATGACTGTGCACCCTTTTGTCCGCTCTATCGGCGCTCAACACCCCCGTGTCCGTGACCTGCTCGCGCTGCGCAAGGACGGCTCACCCGGCCGAATCATGGTCGAAGGCACCTGGGAACATGACCGCCTGCTGACCACGACCGCCACCATCGAGACCTTCTTCTGGTGCCCAGAAGCCGGTACGGCCGACGTCGCCCGGATCGCCGAGCGCGCGACCGAGGTCTATCGGATCTCGGAGAAGCTGCTCGCCCGCCTGTCCCGCAAGACCCGCTCGGACGGCCTGATCTCGATGGCGCGGCTCCCGGAGTGGCGGCCGCAGACGTTCCGCTTCACCAGCCGCTCGCTGGTCCTGGTTGCCGACGGCGTCGAGTACGCCGGAAACCTCGGCACCCTGATCCGTACGGCGGACGCCGCCAACGCCGACTGCCTCGTCCTGACCAGCCGCCGCGCCCGCCCAACGCATCCCGCCGTGTACTCCGCGAGTCGCGGCACAGTCCTTTCGACCCCGATCGTGGAGTTCGACGACATCCCGTCAGCGGCTGCGTGGCTGCGGAGTCATCGGTTCCGCGTGCATCTCGCCGACCCGGCCGCCACGGGCACCTACCGAGTTCCGCAGTACGACGGTCCGACCGCGTTCGTGGTTGGTTCGGAGGGCTCGGGGCTGTCACGGGCGTGGCACGAGGAGGGGTTCGACGCGGTGTCGATCCCAATGCTCGGTCAGGCCGACTCGCTGAACGTCGCACTGTCCGCCGGGATCCTGCTGTTCGAGGCGCGGGCTCGGAAGGAAGGTTGGTGAATCGTTGGGCACAATGGCATCGCCGCCGCCGTAGACAAGGAGAGTGCCCGTGCCGTTCGAGCCAGGCCAGGTCGTCGCCCCGTCCGATCCGCGCATCGTCCTCGAAGGGCAGTGGGGACAGCAGCCGGGCGTGGCGATCACCGTCAACTCCGGGTCGCGGATCACGTTCTCGTACGCCGGTGAGCGGCTGCAGCTCCTGTTCGACACCGACGGGCTGACCGTCGCGCCGCACCTGTGGATCACGGTCGACGACGGCGAGCCTTCGCTGCATGTGCTCGACGGACCGGTCATCGAGCTGTCAGAGCCCGACGGCAGGCACCAGGTGTCGGTGGTGGTGAAGGACGTCAACGAGCACGTCAACCGGTGGAACCCGCCGTTCGAGTGCGCGGTCGTGTTCGCCGGTCTCGTGCTCGACGTACGGTCGGCGTTGCGGCTCAGCGGCCGGCCGAGTGGTCCGCGGATCGAGTTCTACGGCGACTCGATCACGCAGGGCGTGCGGTCGCTGAGCGAGCACCCGGAGTCGGAGGGGGCTGACGGTACGACGTCGTACGCGTATCTGACCGCGCGCGCGTTCGGCGCCACGTCGTACCAGGTCGGATTCGGGAGCCAAGGGATCAGCAAGCCGGGGAACGGCGAGGTCCCGGCCGGGGTCGACTCGTTCGGCTGGAACTTCGCCGGCTCACCAGCCGAGCGGGTCGAGCCGTCGGACGTGGTCGTGATCAACCTCGGCGTGAACGACCCGACGCTGGAGGTGGAGGAGTACGCCGATTACGTACGACGGGTGCGCTCGGCGTACCCGTCCGCGACGCTCGTGTCGCTGACCCCGTTCAACGGCAAGCACGCGGACACGATCCAGGCGGCGGTGAAGTCCCTCGACGACCCGAACCTCATCTGCATCGACTCCACCGGCTGGATCACCGAAGCCGACTGCACGGATCAGGTCCACCCCACCGTCACAGGCCACACCAAGATCGCCGATCACCTGATCAAGGCCCTAGAAGCCCAAACCCCCCTCCGCCGCCCCGCCTAACCCCACACCCCCCCACGCCCATCCCGCGCGTCGCCAACCCATTGGTCGACGTGCCGCGGCCACCCCACCCCCATCGAGTCGTGGATTTTGGCGCCCAAACGCAACCTCAATCCACGACTCGCGGTTCCGTATGCCGACCAAACGCCACGACTCGGCGTGAGGCAGCTCGCCGATCCACCGCAAGCGGGTTGTGGTCTTCCTTCTATCTATGACAAGAACGGGCGCTGCGCAACAGACTGTTTTTTCGGCGTTGCGGGACCGCAGACTGGGGGCGTCGAGAGGAGCGGGTTGTGGTGACGGCGGGTGATGTCGAGGTGGCGACCGAGTGCGTGGTGGGGGCGCTGCGGCCGACGGTGGAGGCTGATTGGGGTGTGCGGGCGGGGACGATCGAGTGGAGTTGCCGGAAGACGGCCGAGCACATCGGGCAGGCGCACCTGCATTGGGCGTCGCAGCTTGCGGTGGGTGCGCGGACGCAGTACGTGCGCTGGTCGGCGCAGGCGCAACAGCTCGCTCCGCCGGCCGGCGTACTCGATTTCGTCGAGGCCGCGGGGCGGATCCTCGCGTCGGTCGTCCGTGCGAGTTCGGCCGGTACGCGCGCGTTCCATCCGTGGGGGATCGGTGATCCGGAGGGCTTCGCCGGAATGGCGTGTGTGGAGCTTCTTGTCCACGGCCAGGATCTCGCGGACGGCCTGGGCTGCTCGCTCGAGCCGCCCGCCGACCTGTGCGATCGCGTCCTCGCGCGCCTCTTCCCGCACGAACCCCGCGCGGCCGACGACCCCTGGCTCGAACTGCGTCGGCTGACCGACCGTACGCCGGTTGCGGGCGCACCGGCACCCGCTTCGTGGAAATGGCGCCCGACCCCGCTCGACGAAACCTGGGACGCAACGCCGAAGCCTGAGCCGATGCCGTTCGTCCCGCTGACCGCGGCAGGATAGACAGATGGCGTTCCAGACTGTGGACGAGTACATCGCGTCGTTCCCTGCAGACGTCCGCGAGGTCCTGGACGAAGTACGCCGTACCATCCACGCCGCCGTACCCGACGCGGGCGAAAAGGTCAGCTACCAAATGCCGACCATCACCCTCGACGGCACATCCCTCCTGCACTTCAGCGCCTGGAAAACCCACCTCGCGATCTACCCGATCCCACCCACCGACCCCGCCCTCACGAAAGCCTTAGACCCTTACCGCTCCGGCAAAGGCACCCTCAAGTTCCCCCTCAACAAACCAATCCCGTACGACCTCATCACCCGTCTGGCTGGAGCCTTCGTCGCGGCGCGGGTCTGAGGATCAGAGGAGGTCTTGAGGGGAGGGGGCGGGTGGGTGGGTGAGGGTCCAGTCGTTGAAGCTTTTGGCGAAGCGGTACCAGAGGTTGTCGCGGCCTAGGCGGAGTTGGAGTTTGCCGGAGGTTACTCGGTTGGCTTCGGTGGTGGCTTTGGGGAGGGCTTCGAGGGCTTCGGACAGGGCTTCGGGGTCGACCTCGTGGGGGTCGTCGACGGTGACGGCCAGGCCGCCGGGGCCGGCTTGGCGCCAGGCGGTGGCCCAGGTGGTGAGTTGGCGGGCGGGGAGGCCGGCGCGATGCGCCAGGTCGGCGAGTTCCGGCGTACCGAGTAGGTCTGCGGCTCGGCGTGCGAGGTCTTGTTCGAAGGTTATTGGTTGGTTCGTGTCGCCGGAGGCCAGTTCCCAGGCTCGGCGGGCGGCGTCGGTGGCTAGGGCTACGAGGTCGCGTACGTCGACGCCGGACGAACGTGGCGGATCCAGCACCTTCACCGCCGCCGGTACGCCGGGCGCCCCCAGCGGCCGAGGCGGCGCCGGCACGGGAACTGCACCCACACCCGCACCCCCACGCACACCCGCATCCAGCCCGTCATCGTCACCCCCGCTGGACGGGTCGACGGGCTGCATATGGCGCGCAAAGGCTGCTATTGCTGGGATGCCTGCCGGTGGCGGAGTGCGCGGCGCAACCGGCGCGCTCGTGGTCCCACCCCGGCGGGAGCGGAGGGCGGTGAGGAGTTCGTCCTTGCGCCGCCCTCGAAGCAGCAGCAGCGCGAAGGGATCGTCGTCCAGTGCATCAGCCACCAGGTAGCAAACGGCCGCGGAATGCTTGCACGGTACGGCGAAGTCGGGGCAGCTGCAGTTCGTCAGCACCTCGCCCGCGCCTGGCAGCAGATCAAGCCCGGCCGCCCGTACGTCCTCCACAACCTCTGGAGGCAACTCCCCGTCGAGCAACGCCGCGACGCGCCCGATCTGCGTCGAGACAACGTCGAGTACGGCGTCCCACTCGGCCGCGGAGAACGCGCGGATCCGGACGGTCACCTGGTACGGCGTGACGCGGCTGCCCTGTACCGCCGCCTCGACCTCGCCTGGGCTCACCATCAACTCCAGCACGCTGCCGCGCCGCGCGTACGACCGTCCGCGCGACAGCCGTCCCGGATCGAGCCGTGCCCGCTGCTCGAGCGCCTCCAACCAGGCCCGCCCCCACCATGTCGCCCCGAACGACCGCCGGCTCCCCGTGCCCTTGGCCGCCGGCAACCCGGCGTCCTCGCCCTTCCGCCGCCACCCCTGCCACGGCGCCCGATCGTCAACCATCGGATTTCCCAACAGCAGAAGGGTTGTAGGCGCTCGCCGACCCGGATCGCACTGGTCCCGTCGAGAGCTCGACGAGCTCGGTCAGCTCCGCGTCCGACAGCTCGCTCAACCACGCCTCACCCGACCCGACGACGGCGTCCGCGAGGTCGCGTTTCGCGTTGATCACCGTGGCGATCCGGTCCTCGAGCGTGTTCTCGGTGACGAGCCGATGGACCTGCACCGGCCGGTCCTGACCGATCCGGTACGCGCGGTCCGTGGCCTGATCCTCGACCGCAGGGTTCCACCACCGGTCGTAGTGCACGACGTGGGTGGCCTGCGTCAGCGTCAACCCGACCCCGCCGGCCTTCAGCGACAGCAGGAACACCGGCGCCGCGCCCGACTGGAACTGCTCCACCATCTGCTCGCGCTTGCGCACCCCGATGCCGCCGTGCAAGAACAAAGTCTTGACCTGCCGCGCCGCCAGATGCGCCTCGATCAGCCGGCACATCTCGACGTACTGACTGAAGATCAGCACCGACTCGCCCTCGGCGAGGATCACGTCGAGCAGCTCGTCCAGCGCCGCGAGCTTGCCGGAGCGCCGCTCGAGCGGACCGGGCTCGTGCAGGAACTGCGCCGGATGGTTGCACACCTGCTTCAGCTGCGTGAGCAGACTCAGCACCAGCCCGCGCCGCGCGATGCCCTCGGCGTCCTCGATCTTCGCGAGCGTTTCCTTCGCGACGGCCTGATAGAGCGTGGCCTGCTCGGTGGTCAGCGATACGACGACATCGTGCTCGGACTTCTGCGGCAACTCCGGCGCGATCCCCGGATCGCTCTTGCGCCGACGCAGCAGGAACGGCCGCGTCACCCGACCGAGCCGAGCGGTCGCCTCCTCGTCGTGGAACCGCTCCACCGGTACGGCGACGTCGTGGCGGAACCTGTCGAGCGTGCCGAGCAACCCCGGCGCCGCCCAGTCGAGGATCGACCACAGCTCGGACAGGCGGTTCTCCACCGGCGTACCGGTCAGCGCGATCCTGGTTGCTGAGGGCAACGTTCGCAACGCGCGGGCCGTGCGCGACAGCGGGTTCTTCGCGTGCTGCGCCTCGTCCGCGACGGCGAGGCCCCACGCGATCTCACCGAGCACGCGGTGGTCCTGGCGCACCACGCCGTACGTCGTGAGCACGACCTCATCGGGCGCGAGATCGCTGAGTGTCCGTCCCGGACCGTGGTAGCGGCGCGTCGGTACATCGGGGGCGAACCGCTCGAACTCCCGCTCCCACGTGCCGAGCAACGTCGACGGGCAGACGACGACGGTCGGGCCGCGACCCTTGAGTTGCAGATGCAGCGCGATGACCTGGATGGTCTTGCCGAGGCCCATGTCGTCGGCGAGGCACCCACCGAGACCGAGGTTGGCCAGCTGCGCCATCCACGCGACGCCGCGGCGTTGGTAATCGCGGAGTGTTGCCTTGAGGCCGACGGGCTCGGTGAACGGCCTAGGCTCCTCGGCTGTGCGGAGCCGGGCGATCATCGCGGCCAGCGACCCGTCGGCGTCGAACGGGATCAGCTCGCCGTCGACCTCGATCGTCCCGGTGAGCGCGGCGCCGAGCGCTTCGGCGCCGGTGAGCTGGCGCGAGGAGCCGTTGCGGAGCCGTCGTACGAGGTCGTGGTCGACCCGGATCCAGCGGCCGCGCATACGGATCATCGGACGCTTCGCCTCCGCGAGCGCGGCGACCTCGGCCTCGGTCAGGTCCAGACCATCGAGCGTGGGACGCCAGCGGAACGCGACGAGCTCGGTCAGGCTGAAATCGGGGCCGGTGACGGCACCGGGAGCCGGCGTCGCGACGGTGGCGCGGACGGCCAGTTCGCCGGCGAACAGCTCGGTCGGCCAGAGCACCTCGATGCCGGCGCCCTCCAGCGCGGTGCTGCCTTCGGCGAGCTCTTCCAGCGCGTCGTCGTCGATCGGGACGTCTTCCGGGGCAGCGTCTTGGAGGGCCGAACCCAGCGGAGGCCACACCCGGGCACCGCGGCGAAGGGCGAGGAGGAGGTCGGTCTCGGCGCGTTCGCCGAGGGCCGTGAGTACGGCGGCTGGTGCGTTCCACATGTCCGCGACGTCGACCAGCAGGCTCGGATCCACGCCGCTCCGCAACTGCAGAACGGCCCGAAAGTCAGGCGCGTCAGTGGAATCAGGTGGTTCGATGCGGAGGACGAGGCGGGTTCCCGCCTGTTCGGTGAGGGCGGTTTCGTCGAGCCAGGCAGTCGGTCCGGGGAGCGCTGCCGGTTCGGCGGCCGCGAACGGTGCGGCGCCGGGGCGGACTGCGACGGCTGCGGCCGGTGTGCGGACCAGGGCGTCAGCGAGTGCGTCCCAGAACGCACGGACCAGTTGCTCCGGCTCGATCAGCCGCACAGGACGGGTGCCGTCGAGCGGCAGTGCATGACCGTACGCCGGCATTGCGGCGCTGAGGTTCCGCAGCCAGGCGTGGTCGAGCGGGTCGAGCGGCGCCACCCGCCAAGCGCCGTATCCCTCCGGGCTTCGATCCGGCACCAGCCGCCCGCGCCCGATCAACACGAGCCCGGCAAGGCCGGCTGCCCGCCACGCCGCCCAGCTGCCCGAGCTGTCCAAGCGATCCGAGTCCGGCTCGGCGAGTCTGGTCAGTACTTCTTCTAGGTCCAGAAGGCGAGCGGGGACCGTGGTGCGGCGGACCGTCGTTCCGCGGGGGAGGACCAGGTCGACCGTCCCGTTGGCCGTTTCGCCCGACCCGGCCAAGTCGCCGTACAGCGCCAGCCGGCCCGCGCGTGGCGGGTCGGCAGGCACGAACACGGCATCGAACATGCCCTGCAGATTACGCCGCGCCACCGACAAAACTTGACCTGAACTGGCGTTGAGGTTGCATGCTCGCAGTTCCAGTAGACAAACAGAGA
The DNA here is from genome assembly GCF_053607525.1 of Kribbella sp. NPDC055110. NCBI lineage: Bacteria > Bacillati > Actinomycetota > Actinomycetes > Propionibacteriales > Kribbellaceae > Kribbella > Kribbella sp. NPDC055110. The sequence goes on along the minus strand of NZ_JBSGTS010000019.1, from coordinate 123,961 downwards.
GTATGAATATGCGTGCAGCAGTAGTGACCGCGTTCGGCGGTCCGGATGTGATCGAGACCCGCGACGTCCCGGCGCCCGAGCCGGCCGCGGGGCAGGTGCTGGTCGAGGTCGGCATCGCGGACGTGATCTTCGTCGAGACCGCGATCCGCCGGGGTCAGCACAGCGAGTTCTTCAACGTGCAGGTGCCGTACGTTCCCGGCACCAACCTCGGCGGACGGGTCCGCGCGGTCGGTGCGGGAGTACCGGCGGACTTGATCGGCAAGACCGTCGTGGGTCGCGGCGTGGCCTTCGGCACCCATGCGGAGCTGGCCCTGACCACGGCCGATGCGGTCGAGGTGCCGCCCGAACTCGGCCTGCGGACCGCGGTCGCGGTGTACGGCGACGGCGTCACAGCCCTCATGCTCGAGGAGCTCGCGCCGCCGATGGCCGGCCAGGACGTACTGATCACCGCGTCCGCCGGCGGCATGGGCCTGCTGCTGATCCAGTTGGCGCACAAAGCCGGAGCCAAGGTCATCGCGGCGGCCCGCGGCGACGAGAAGCTCGAACTCAGCCGGGCGCAGGGTGCCGACGTACTGATCGACTACGGCAAGCCGGGCTGGGAGAAGCTGGTGCTTGAGGCAACGAACGGACAAGGCGCCGGCATCGTGTTCGAAGGCGCCGGCGGCGAGCTGGGCGCGGCCGCGTTCAGCGTGGTGAAGGACGGCGGCTGGATTTCGGCCCACGGAGCGCCGAGTGGCAGTTTCGCGCCGTACGACGCAGCCGAGGCCGAGCGTCGCGGCCTCACAGTCAAGGGCATCATGGATCTGCGCGCCGACTCGGCGACCACGGAAGTCACTGGCGCGGCCGTGATCGCGCGCGCGGCGGCCGGAGACCTCAAGCCGGTGATCGACCAGATCTACGACCTCGATCACGTGGCCGACGCGCACCGGGCGCTCGAGAACCGCACGCTGCGCGGGAAGGCGCTGATCGAGGTCAGTCGCTGACGGTTTGTTCGGCAGCCTCGTCAGGCTGCAACTCTTCGGAGTGGTTCGGGCGGGCGACCACGATCTGGTTCCGCCCGGACCGCTTGGCCCGCAGCAGCGCGTCGTCCGCGGCCAGGATCAGCTGGTCCATCGTGTTCGCGACAGCCGGGTAGACGGCCGCGCCGAACGATGCCGGTACGCCGTCGAGCGTCGCCGTACCCCCGTCCGTCGTGCCGACCGAGACCGTGAGGGCCACGAGCCGCTCTCTGATCCGCTCCGCGATCTCCAGCACCTCCGACTCGAATGCACCGGGCAGCAGCACCGCCAGCTCGTCTCCACCGACCCGTGCGACCAGATCGCCGTTCCGCACCTCCCCACTGATCGCCTCACCGGCAGCACGCAGTGCCTCGTCGCCAGCAGGGTGACCGTAGGTGTCGTTGATCTCCTTGAACTTGTCCAGGTCCAGCATCAGCAGACCGACCGTGCTGTGCAGTGTGTCCGCACGGGCGAGCTCTGCGGGCACTGCGCTCGCCCAGTACGACGAAGTGGCCAGACCGGTCGTGGAGTCGATGCCGGCGGCCCGCTGGTACTGCGGGAGGAGCAGGTCCCTGTGCAGCGCCAGCACTGTCACCATCAGCACTGGAACGACCCAGGGGTACGACGTCTGCACCGCAGCGATCGCCACGCCCAGACCGAGGCCGGCGCACACGACCAACTGGTCCGACAGTTCACCGAGCGCTTCACGCGCCGTGGCGTCCGGAGTGGACAGGAGAATCGCTCCGATCACCAGCGCGTAGTTCACGAGCCACCAGGTCGCGGCCGCGGCGAGAACCACCAGCAGCGTCCAGAATCCGGTTGGTACGCGCGGAGCGTGCAGCAGCCCGCCTGCACGCAGTACGGCGGCTGCAGCGGCGCTGGCCAGGATGTACGTCGAGGTGGAGAAGACCTTGCGGTGCGCGACGGTCCGGCCGTACACGCGGAACCAGGAGTACGTGTAGGCCAGCACAACCAGCGGAACGACCAGCGACAGCGGGAGCAGCAGCAGGGCCGCGAAGATCCACAGGCACTTCAGGTTGGTGTGCGGCGAGGTGTTGGCCGCCAGCTCGCGTCGGCGCTCGATTCCGCGGGCAGCCTCCAGGTGCAGGGTCGAGGCCACGGCCAGGACGACGAACGCCACCCATTCCGAATGCCGGACCCCGGAATTCGGGCCGCTGAGCGTGCTTCGGACCGCGAGTGTGGTAATCGTCACCGCAATCAAATCAATCGCGAGCACATAAGCCAATGCGGTCCTGGGTAACGACCAGAGCTTCCATTGCCTCGGTGACACCCAACTGCTCCGACCGATCAGAATCATCGTCAGCCTCACATGCGGTCGATCTGAGCGGTTATGCGTTCATAGTAACGACTTGTTCACGTCAGGTCACCCGGAGGCCCGGGCATTCCACCAGTCGGTCAGCACCAAGAAGGGTCGAAAATCATGCAGATCTCAGCGCTCCCCGCCCGCACCGGCACCGACAGCCGCGGCGGCAACGACTGGTTCACCGGGGGCAATGACTGGTGACCGGCGGCATTTCTTTACTTCTCTCTTACATTCCACAGAAATCGTTCACCGATTGAATCTGGAAGCCCGGCAATTTACCGCACCGTGATTGTCCACGGGCTATGCCAATTACTATCCGTGGTACGGCGCCTGCCGAGGGTGATCGCAGCGGCGGGATCGCGGCGCATCAGTGCCAGTTCGGCAACGAATCGGGGACCCGGTGGCGCGCGATTTGGATGAACGTTCTACTCTGGAGATCTCCGGTGGCGGGGTCTGGGCGGGGCGGCCCCGACCCTGCCACCGGAGCTCTTCTTTTCCAGGCCCTCCCTCTGCGGCCCGACTGAAAACTGTCGGTGGCCACCGGTAGCGTTCTCAGTGCCAGGGGCGGCTCCTGGACGTGCTTCCTTCTCCTTCACCAGGCCAAGTAGCGCGTCCGCTCTCCGCCCCTGGCGCCCTCTTCAGTGAAGGACGTCAGTGGGGAGACGCCATGCCGGACCAACCAGCGGATCCGCAAGCTGCCGTCCTGCTGCGCCGCCGCCGGCTCGTCGACGCCACCGCCTTGACTCCACCGGTACGGCGCTCCGCCTGGCAGTGGCTGCGCCGGCCGCTCACGATCCAAGCGGGCCTGTCCGCGCTCCAGGCGGACCTGATCCAGCGCGGCCTCCTGCTCTCAGTCGGCCTGTACCGGTACTGCGCCTCGCTGTCGGCGCCTGCGCTGGCCGGTTTTGGCAGCGCGCTGCTCGACCTGCTCGACACTGAGTCCGGGTTCGACGCCAAGCACACGCCACTGTTCCGGGGCTTCCCGGAGAGCGTGCCGGCCAACACCGAGACATTCTACGTGAACCGGGTCTTCGCTCGCCTGCTGCAGGAGCCGGAGCAACCGTGCGTCCTGTGCGGTGACACGACCTCCGTGCACGCGGTCTCGCCCTGCGCGCATCTGGTCTGCCGCACCTGCTGGGACGGCACCGACCTCAGCGCCTGCCCGCTGTGCCTGCGCCGCATCGACCCGAAGGATCCGTTCCTCAAGCCGTCGCCGGTCGAGGAGCCGCCGACGCATGTCCGTTCGGATCGCCTGCGGCTGCTCTCACTGGCCACGGCCGACTCGGTCCGCCAGACCGTCGGGGCCTTGCTGGCGCGGCGCACGCCCTTGTCCGCCGCGGACCGTGCGGACCTGCAGGTGCTGCTCGACGGCGCCAGCTCGGCCTGGATCCCCGATGACATCCCGGTCCGGGAGACCCGTGCACTGGTCATCGCGCATTTCCTTGCCGACGATCCCGAGCTGATCGATCGCGCCGACACCGCCACCGACGTACTGCGGCTGCTCTACGCCTTGATGGATGCCGACCCCGGGCTGCGGACGCCGCCGGCCCGGCGGAAGTCGTTGCCTCGGGCAACTCGAAGGCTAGTGCTGGAGCGTCTCGACCGGCTGCCGATCGAGACGCTGGTGGAGGACATGCTCCGCCACGAGCGCGCCTGGAAACGGATCGGGGAGAACCTGCATCCGTTCGAGTTCGCCACGCGCTTCCCGGTCGCCGCGCTGGCGTTCGCGGTCCTCCGCCGTACCGACGTCGACCTCGGGACGGCGGCCGGGCGGGCGGTCGCGGGCGAGGCTTCGCGGCATCCGCTGGTGCGCGTGGAGAGTGGGCGGCTCGTGATGAGCACGTTCAGCTCGCGCGTCGAGGGCGCTTTCACACAAGGGCGGCCGGAGCAGGCGCTCGACCTGCTGCGGCAGCGTCCGGGGGATTTGGTACGCCGTCTTGTGAACTTGGCGCGTGCGCTTCCGTCGGATCAGCACGCGGAGCTCGTCGACGCGTTGACGACCGCAGCGTCGGATGTGTCGCCGGCCGTCATCACGGCGGCCCTAGGACAGGTGCGGACACCGCCGGGCGACCTGCGGCTGTTCTTTCCGCGCGGTGGGACCACCCGGATCTGGACGTCGGTCGACGAGCGGGAGCCGTTGCCCGCGGCGCTCGCCGTCGAGTTGTCCGGCGTACTGACCGGGGAGATGTTGCGTCGGGCAACGGGATTGCCGCGCTGGCGGCGGGTGTTCCTGGACGAGGAGCTGTCCCGGATGGCCGCGCCCGGTTCGGAGCGGAATGCGTCGTCGAGCTTGCTGCGGATGACGCGGGGGAGTGCGGTGTCGATTCCGCAGGACGAGTTGCTGCGGTTGTTCATGCACTGGGTCGAGCCGCGCGGGCGGCGGATCGATCTCGACCTGTCGGTGGCGGTGTTCGACCAGGAGTGGGGCTTCGTCGGGCTGTGCGACTATACCCGGCTGCGGTTCGACCAGGATGCGTTGGTGCATTCCGGCGACCTGACGTCCGCGCCCGGTCCCGACGGTTCGTCGGAGTTCGTGGACATCGATCTGCGCGCGGTGCGCCGCGTGGGTGGTCGCTACCTGCTGCCGGTGGTGTTCAGCTACAACGACGTACCGTTCGACGAGTTGGAGCGCGGTTTCGTCGGCGTACTGCGGCAGCCGAACGGCCTGTTCGATCCGGCGGCGGTGGAGGACCGCTTCGACCTGGCCGGGCCGGCGAAGATCCTGATGCCGTTCGGCGTCGACCTGCAGACCAAGGAGCTGCGCTGGTACGACGTGAACCTCGGCGTGACCGGATACGGTCACAACATCGCGCGGTACGGCGGTCATCTCGGTCTGATGGCGGCGACGCTGGAAGAGGTGCACGGGTCGGGTGACCGGGTGAGCCTGTGGGAGATCTGCTGCTGGCACGCCGCGGCGCGCTCCGACGAGATCGCGGTCCGGTGCGCCGACGGGTCGGTCGTCGGGTACGTCCGGGACCCGGCCGAGGACGCGGCAACGTTCGTGCGGCGGGTCGTCGCGCGGTTGGAGCCAGACCGGAGCTGGGACGAGGACGCGGCGAAACGCGCCGATTTCGTGGCGGTTCTGACCGGTGACGTCACGCCGCGCGCGGGCGCGGAAGTCTACGCGCTGCATCCGCGTCTCCTCGACGGCGCGAACCTGTCGCTGGTCGACGCGCCGTACCTGCTGTCCGCTCTGGCCCCCGACACCCGCGCTCACGCAAGCCTCGGCGCAACCTCCCCTGCTCCGTGACCTGCGCTCGGGCGAGTCTGGGAAAAGGCTAAGAAGAGTTTGACAATTCCGTGTCGGACGCGCGGCCGGTGCTTGGGAGCGGTCCTGGGCAGGAGTACAACGGAATTGAAGCGAAGGGAGCCACGAATGACGTACGACGTGGTGGTGCTCATCGAGCGGGAGATGAGCGAGGGCGACGCGCGCCGCGTTGCCGCCCTGCATGCAAGGCGCGAAGACACCGTGGACTACCACCTGCTGGTCTCCAGTCATCCGGAGAGCGGGTTCGGCGGTCCGATGGCGTTGCTGGGATCGACGTTCGCGGACGTGGCCGGCCTCACCGGTGCGGCGTCCGTGGTCGGCTCCGCGACGGTGGCGTCGGCGCGGACAAGCCCGCCGGTAGTGGACCGAGCACAGAGTCGAACACAGCGTGGAACCCAGCGAGCAACCCAGGGCGGAACACCGACGGCGACCCTCGCCGACCCGGCCGTCGACCTCGCCTCCGTGATCGAGCACAGCTCCCGGCAGCTCCGGGCGGCGAGTGGCCACCCGGTGCACGTCTCCATCACGCACGGCGAGGTGCTGCTGGCGCTGATGCAGATGGTGAAGACCACCAACAGCCAAGAGGTCGTGGTGGTCGCCTGGCCGGAGACCGCAGCAGCCTTCCTGTGCTCCGACTGGACCACGAAGGCCCGCAAACTCCTCAAGGTGCCCCGCGTCCGCATCCTCGAACACGACACCTGATCCGATCAGCCCGGTGGTTGGTGCGGGAGGCGGACGCCGACGGTGGTCTCGCCCGGTCGTGAGGTGATCGCGATCGTGCCGCCGTGGTGTTCGGTGACGATGCGTTGCGCGATGTCGAGGCCCAGACCGGTGCCCTTTCCGACGTCCTTGGTCGTGTAGAACGGCTCGAACGCGCGGGCCGCGACCTCCGGCGGCATCCCGGGACCGGTGTCGGTGAACTCGACGACGATCCGGTCGCCGTCGGTTCGGGTCGTGATCCGCAACGTGCCGACGCCTTCCATCGCGTCGACCGCGTTGTCGATCAGGTTCGTCCACACCTGGTTGAGTTCGCCGGCGTACGCATCGATCCGGGGTACGACGCCGTACGCGCGAACCACCTCGACGCCGTCGCGCAGCTTGTGCCCGAGCATCACGAGTGTGCTCTCGATGCCCTCGGTGACGTCGATCGTCTGGATCGAGCCGCGGTCCATCTGCGAGTACGAGCGGACCGCGGCCACCAGTTCGGTGATCCGCCGGGTCGATTCCTTCACCTCGCTGAGCAGTGTCGCGACCGACAACGTGCTGGCCACCCATTCGAGGCCGGGCTCCAGCGCATCGCTGAGTACGTCGGCCGCGCGCTCGCACCAGGCCACGCTCGCGCCCGCCGCAGCGAGCGGGGGTGCGATGAACCACGATCGCTCGACGCCGCGGTCGTCGAGCCAGTCCGCGATGGTGTTCTCGTGATCGGCGAGATCCACCGGATCCGGCGCCGCCGTACCCGAGCCGAGCTCGAGCCGCAGCTCGTCGAGCGCACTGAACTGCGCGGCCGTCGCGTCGCCCTCCGCGAGACCCCGCAGCGCCGACAGCAACGTGACGCACGCGGTGTCGAGCGCGCTGACCGAGCGGGCCGCAGCCGCGGCGGGGTTGTTGATCTCGTGCGCCAAACCGGCCGCCAACGTGCCGAGCGTGATCAGCGACTCGCGCTGCCGGGCGGTCGACTCGATCGCCCGCGCGGTCCCGTACACGCCCTTGATCAGGTGCCCGGCGAGCGGGAACCAGTCGTCGATCCGCTCTCGCAGTACGTCGGCCGGCACCCGAAGTACCCGCCCTTCGGCGAGGCCGCGACCGCTGGCGAGGTACACGCCGTGCTCGTCCCACGCGCGGAACCCGCCCGCCCACCGGCCCGGCACGTCCATCTTGCCCATCACGGTGTCCTCGCGGCCGATCTTGCGGTGCAGCGAGATCGCGCCGTCGACGAGCACCCACCAGAAATCGGCGGGTTCACCCTCGTGGAACAGATCGACGCCGCGCTCGATCGCCACCTCGGTGCTGCCATCGACGAGCTCGTCGAGCTGCGCATCGGTCAGCCCGGCGAAGAGCGGGATCTCGCGCAGGTCCACGGCGTTCATCAGACGGTCGCAAGGTAGCGGTGGACGAGATAGATCGACATGGCGCCTTCGCCGACCGCGGACGCCACGCGTTTCATCGAGTCGAGCCGTACGTCGCCGGCCGCGAACACCCCCGGCACGCTGGTCTCCAACGCGTACGGCGGCCTCGTCAGCGGCCACCGGTTCTGCGCGATCAGATCCGGCCCCGTCACGACGAACCCCTTGGCGTCGCGTACGACGGAGTCGCCGAGCCAATCGGTCCGCGGGATCGCGCCGGCGAAGATGAACAGCCAACTCGCGAGCACCTCCTCGACCCGGCCGGAGGTGCGATCGGCGAACGTGAGGGCCTCGAGATGACCGTCGCCGCGGCAACCGACCACCTCGGTCCGGCACCGGATCTCGATGTTCGCGGCCTCGGTGATCTTGTCGATCAGGTACCGCGACATCGAGCTTTCGAGCGTCTCGCCGCGGACCAGGAGGACGACGCGCTTGGCGTAGCGGGCCAGGTTGAGCGCTGCCTGTCCGGCCGAGTTCGCGGCACCGACGACGTACACCTCGTCGTCCTGGACCTGCCTGGCTTCGCTCGCCGTCGCGCCGTAGTACACGCCCCGGCCGGTGAGGTCGCCGAGACCGTCGACGTCGAGGCTGCGGTACGAGACGCCGGTCGCGACGATCAGCGCGCGAGCCTCGATCTCACCGGATTCTTCGAGCAGTACGGCGTGCACGGGCCTCGGGACTCGAGGCCGACGACCGAGCGCGCGAGCACCATTTCCGCGCCGAAGCGGGAGGCCTGCGCGACGGCGCGCTGGGCGAGGTCGGAGCCGGTGAGGCCGCGCGGGAACCCGAGGTAGTTCTCGATCGCGGCGCTGAGGCCGGCCTGTCCGCCGGGCGCCTCGCGTTCGACGATCACCGTGCTGAGGCCCTCGGACGCGGCGTAGACGCCGGCGGCGAGTCCGGCCGGTCCGCCGCCGACGATGCAGACGTCGTACAGCGGCTGCTCGGCGCGGGTCCGCAGACCGAGGGCCGACGCGAGGTCGAGCGCGGTGGGGGAGCGGAGCGTGTCACCTTCCGGGATCAGGACCAGCGGCAGCTCGTGGTCGGTGGCATCGGCGAGGTCCTTGAGGCGTTGGCCCTCGGTGTCGCGCTCGACGTCGTACCAGCGGTACGGGACGTGGTTGCGGGCCAGGAACGTCTTGATGTCGTGCGCGCGATCCGACCAGCGGTTGCCGACGACGCGGACGTCGGAGGTGTGCTCGGGGTTGGCGTGCTGCCAGTCGCCGAGCAGGTCGTCGACGACCGGGAAGAGCTGGTCCTCGGGCGGGTCCCAGGGTTTCAGCAGGTAATAGTCGAGGCCGATCTCGTTGATCGCGCGGATCGCCACGTCCGTGTCGGCGTACGCGGTGAGCAGTAGGCACTTCGCGTTCGGGGCGTGCTCGCGGGCGCGTTCGAGCAGTTCGATGCCGGTCATGCCGGGCATCCGCTGGTCGGTCGCGATCAACGCGATCGGCTGGTTGCGCAAGGTGAGTTTGGTCAGCGCGGCGAGCGCCTGATCGCCCGACGTTGCGCGGACGACCAGGTAGTCGTCGCCGTACCGGCGGCGCAGGTCGCGGGAGATGGCCGCCGAGACCATCGGGTCGTCGTCGACCGTGAGAATCGCAGGTTTGCTCACGCGGTGCCCCCCACCACTGAACCGATCCCGTCAGAATGCCACGGGATCAGTCAGTCATCTATGAGTGCACGCAACGTTTCCTGCTCGGAGTCGGGCACGTACCCGGCGTAGTAGTCGAACATGTTCTGCCGGGCGATCCGCGCCGCGGCGTGGCCGTTGCCGGACCGGATCGCGTCGACCACCTCGGCGTGGTGGTGCAGCGACTCGAGCATCAGCGCGCGGCTGTTCGGGGCGTGCGCGACCTTGTCGGAGATCAGTCCGAGTACGACGCCGCGGACGACCTCGTTGCAGGTCTGGATCAGGGAGTTCCGGCTGATCCGCGCGATCAGCTCGTGGAACGCGAGATCGGCCTCGCCGAACGCGTCGAAGTCGACGTCGATCGCGTCCCGCATCGCGACCAGGGTCGCCTCCAGGTCGTCCAGCTCCTCCGGGGTCCGCAGCCGGGACGCGACCTGGATCGCGGCGCCGTCCATGATCATCCGGAACCCGATCAGCTCGCTCAGGGTCAGCTCGTCGACCCGCGCCAGCCTCGCCACCTGCTTGCGCAGCGCGAACGAGGAGTACGGCAGGATCTCCGGACCGTTCGGGTCGCCGGGCCGGGAGCGGACCACGCCGTTGCTCTCCAGCACCCGCAGAGCCTCGCGAACCGTCGACCGGCTGACCGCGAACTGGGCGACCAGTTCACGCTCGCTCGGCAGCCGCTGGCCCGGTGCCAGATCACCGCGGGCGAGCGCTTCCTCGATCTGCTCGACGATCCGTTGATAGGCGCGCACGGGCTGTACCGGCTCGAACTGCGGACCCTTTGTCATCCGGCACACCCCCATTCGCTTGACAGGCACCTGAGCAGGGGACAAACCTAGTGGCCCATTGAGACCTAGTCCACTGGTCAGACCAGTCGGCGCACTGGAGGAGTAGACGTGAAGCCGTCGTTTTCCACTCGAGCGGTCGCATTCCTCGCGTCCGCCGCGCTGCTGGCCGTGACGGCCTGCTCGGCCGGATCCGGAACGTCGTCCGGCAGCTCACCGGGCGCCGACCAGACGCTGTCGATCGGTCTGGTCGCGGAGCCGGCCAGCCTGGACTTCACCACCACGGACGGCGCCGCGATCCCGCAGGTGCTGCTCGGGAACGTGTACGAGACCCTGGTCAAGCAGGATGACTCGGGCAAGATCGTGCCGTCGCTGGCGAAGTCGTGGACGGTGTCGCCGGACCGCAAGACGTACACCTTCGATCTGGTCGACAACGCGAAGTTCACCAACGACAAGCAGTTCACCGCGAACGACGCGGTGTTCAGTATCAACCGGGTGAAGACCGCGTGGACGACGTCGCTGAAGGCCGCGATGGACGTGGTCTCGCAGGCCAAGGCGCTGTCGCCGACCCAGTTGCAGGTCACGCTGGCGAAGCCGAGCAACGACTGGCTGTTCCGGATGACCACCCGGATCGGCGCGATGTTCTCGGAGAGCGGTGTCAGCGCGCTCGCGACCGCTCCGGTCGGCTCGGGGCCGTTCAAGTTCTCGAAGTGGAACCGCGGCGACTCGATCGTCATGGTCCGCAACGAGACCTACTGGGGCAGCAAGCCGTACTTCCAGCAGGTCACGCTGAAGTACTTCAAGGACGCGACCGCGCTGAACAACGCGCTGCTCACCGGCACGATCAATGTGATCAGCACGGTGCAGGCGCCGGAGGCCCTCAGCCAGTTCACCAGCAACGACAAGTACCAGGTGATCGAGGGCACCACGAACGGCGAGGTGCTGTTGTCCTTCAACAACTCGCTGCCGCTGTTCAAGGACGTCCGGACCCGGCAGGCGATCCGGATGGCGATCGACCACAAGGCGTTGCTCGACACGTGCTGGGCGGGTCGCGGCAAGCTGATCGGCAGCATGGTCCCGCCGACCGACCCGTGGTACGAGGACCTGACCGGCGTCGCGCCGTACGACCTGGCCAAGGCGAAGTCGTTGCTGCAGGCGTCCGGTGCGGCCGGCAAGACGCTCCGGCTCCGGCTCCCGACGTTGCCGTACGCAACGTCCTGCGGCCAGGTGGTGAAGAGCCAGCTGGAGCAGGCCGGCCTGAAGGTGACGATCGACCAGCTCGAGTTCCCGGCGGCGTGGCTGACCACGGTGTTCAAGAACGCCGACTACGACCTGTCGATCATCGCCCACGTCGAGCCGCGCGACCTCGGTGCGGTGTTCGGAAACCCGAAGTACTACACGCGGTACGACGACCCGACGCTGCAGGGCTACCTGGCCGCGGCGGACTCCGGTGACGAGGCCGCGCAGGTCGACAACATGAAGAAGGCGGCGCGCCGGCTGTCCGAGCAGGCCGCGGGTGACTGGCTGTTCCTGCTGCCGAACCTGATGGTCGCCGACAAGAGCATCAAGGGGCTGCCGACCAACGCGATCACCGAGAACTTCGATCTCTCCAAGCTCGCCCGATGATCCTCCGCCTGATCGAGCGCACCGGCGTGTTCTTGGTCAGTCTTGCGGTGAGCTCGGTCCTGGTCTTCGCGTTCATGGCGGTGCTGCCCGGCGATCCCGCCCGGGTCGCGCTCGGCGTGAACGCCTCCGACGAGGCAGTGGCCGAACTGCGTCGGCAGTTCGGCCTCGACCGCCCGCTGCCGACGCAGTACTTCGACTGGCTGGGCGGGCTGTTGCACGGTGACCTCGGTACGTCGTACGTGTCGAAGGTTGCGATCGGCCCGCAGGTCTTCGACCGGCTGCAGGTGACGCTGTGGCTGGTCGTCGCGGGCATGATGATCGCCCTGGTGGTCGCCGCGCCGGCCGGGACCGTGATGGCGGCGCGGCACCGCAAGATCTCCGGGTTGGCGCTGTCGGCGTTCTCCCAGGTGGGTGTCGCGGTCCCGGCGTTCCTGGCCGGGATCCTGCTGATCGTGGTGTTCGCGGTGCGGCTCGGCTGGTTGCCGGCCAACGGCTGGACGCCGCCGGCGCAGGATCCGGCGATGTTCCTCAAGCAGCTGATCCTGCCGGCGCTGTCACTCGGGATCGTCCAGGGCGCCGTCCTCACCCGCTACGTCCGCAGCGCGGTGCTGGACGTGCTGCGCGAGGACTATCTCCGAACGGCGCGGGCGAAGGGGCTGCGACCGTTCCAGGCGTTGTGGCGGCACGGTCTGCGCAATGCCGCCGTACCGGTCGTGACTGTGCTCGGTCTGCAGCTGGCGACGTTGTTGATCGGCGCGGTGGTCGTCGAGCGAGTCTTCGTGATCCCAGGGCTCGGCAGCCTGCTGCTCGACGGCGTCTCGAATCGCGACCTACTGCTGGTCCAGGACGTCGTGATGGTCCTCGTCCTCGCCGTACTTCTGGTCAACTTCGTCGTCGACCTCCTGTACGTCGCCCTCGACCCGCGATTGAGGACGGCGTAGATGAAGCGACTGAACCCGAGCCTGATCGCCGGCGGCGTGATCGTCACGGTGATCGTACTGATGGCGCTCGTTTCGTTCGTCTGGACGCCGTACGACGCGACGCTGGTGAGTCCCGCCTCGCGGTTGCTGGAACCGTCGTGGTCGCACTGGTTCGGGACCGACAAGTTCGGCCGGGACGTACTCAGCCAGATCATGGTCGGCTCGCGCACCACGCTGTTCGTCGGCGTCGTCGCGGTCGGCGTTGCCGCGGTCATCGGCGTACCGCTGGGAATCCTGGCGGCGATGGTACGGCGGTGGCCGAGCGAGGTGATCATGCGCGCGAACGACCTGTTGCTCGCGTTCCCGGCGTTGCTGCTGGCGATCATGTTCGGCGCGGTGTTCGGCGCCAGCACGCTGACCGCGATGGTTGCCATCGGCATCGCCTCGGTGCCGAGTTTCGCGCGGGTGATCCGGAGCGGAGCGCTGCAGGTGATGCGGACGGAATACGTTCTCGCGGCGCGCGCAGCCGGCCGGCAACCGTTTCCGATCGCTCTCCGGCACGTCCTGCCGAACGTGACCAGCCTGATCACCGTTCAGGCCTCGGTGTCCTTCGCGATCGCGGTGCTGGCTGAGGCGGCGTTGTCGTTTCTCGGGTACGGAACGCCGCCACCGACACCATCCTGGGGGCGGATGCTGCAGGAGAGCCAGGAGTTCCTGTTCAGCGCGCCGCGGCTGGCGATCTTCCCCGGGATCGCGATCGCGGTCGCCGTCCTCGGGTTCAACCTGCTCGGCGACGGCCTCCGGGACCGCTTCGACCCGAAACTGGAGGATCGCCGATGAACGACGTTCTCACCGTACGCGGGTTGTCCGTGTCCGTTCGGGAGACGGCGCTCGTGTCCGATGTCGACCTGACGGTCGGTGCGGGAGAGCGGGTCGGGCTGATCGGAGAATCGGGATCAGGCAAGTCACTGACCGCGCTGAGCATCCTTGGGTTGTTGCCCGAGGACGTACGGGCCGGCGGATCGGTGCGTCTCGACGGTGTCGACCACGAACTGGTCGGCGCGGACGAACGGCGGATGTCCCGCGTGCGTGGCCGCGACATGGCGATGGTCTTCCAGGAACCGATGACTGCGCTCAACCCGACCATGCGAGTCGGCGACCAGATCGCCGAGACGATGCTCATCCACAAGACCCTCGCGAAACCCGCGGCCCGAACCGCGGCGGCCGACCTGCTCGAACGCGTACAGCTCCCGCCCGAGACCCTTCGCGCCTACCCGCACCAGCTGTCCGGTGGCCAACGGCAACGAGTCGTCCTGGCGCTTGCCCTGGCCAACGATCCGGCGCTACTGATCTGCGACGAGCCAACCACCGCACTCGACGTGACGGTCCAGGCGCTCGTACTCGACCTGATCCTCCGCGGCGTCGTGGACCGCTCCTCCGCACTGCTCTTCATCACCCACGACCTCGCCGTCGTCGCCACCGTCTGCGAACGGGTCCTCGTCATGTACGGCGGACGCGTGGTGGAGGCTGGTCCCGTGAACGAGGTGTTCACGCGCCCCCGTCACCGCTACACCGAGGGTCTGCTCGCTGCGTCCGATCTCGAGACCACGTCCCGTCGTCTCACCACCATCCCTGGCAACGTACCGCCCGCCGGCCGGTTCCCGTCCGGCTGTGTCTTCCGAACCCGGTGCGCCCACGCAACTGCCCAGTGCGAAGAGGTTCCGGGGTGGACAGGCTCCGAGACCGAGGGCTTCGCCTGCCACCACCCGGCGGGGGAAGCGGATGGCTATCACCGGGCGGAGGTGGAGGATGCCTGAGTCCCAGCCGCCGCCCGAGCACGTCCCGCCACCCGAGCAGGCTCCGTCGCTCGAGCCCGCCCCGCCGACCCGGCACGTCTCGTTGAGTGCGCACATCCCGACGACGCATGGGCTGGAGACGCCGACCGCGATTCGGGTTGTCGATCTTGTGCGCGACTACCCCCGCCCGCGCACCTCGTTGCTCCAGCCGGCCCCGGTCGTCCACGCGCTTCGCGGTGTGAGCCTGGAAGTCAAGCAGGGCGAACGTTTCGGCATCGTCGGCGAATCCGGCTGCGGCAAGTCGACACTGCTGCGCCTGATCGCCGCTCTCGACCGGGCCACGTCCGGGCACGTGATCGTCGAGGACACCGACATCACCCGTCTCCCGGAACGCCGCCTAAGGTCGCTGCGCGAGAATCTCCAGCTCGTGTTCCAGGACCCGATGAGCTCGCTCGACCCACGGATGCGGGTCCGCGACATCATCGCCGAACCGCTCGTCGTACAAGGACATCCGGCGTCGGGAGAGCGCGTTCGCGAGCTGCTCGAAGCCGTCGGCCTCTCCGCGGATGCCGGCGACCGGTACCCGCACCAGTTCTCCGGCGGCCAGCGGCAGCGCATCTCCATCGCCCGCGCCCTCGCCCCGCGCCCGCGGATCCTGATCGCGGACGAGCCGGTGAGCGCTCTCGACGTTTCCGTCCGCGCCCAGGTGCTCAACCTGATCTCGGACCTGGTCGACGAACTCAACCTCACACTCGTGTTCGTCTCGCACGACCTGTCCGTGGTCAAACACGTCTGCGACCGCGTGGCCGTGATGCATGCCGGCCAGATCGTCGAGACCGGCTACACCGGTGACGTGTATGCCGCCCCGCAGCATCCGTACACGCAGCGCCTGGTCTCCGCCATCCCAACGCTTCAGAGAGCACTCTCCGGTGCGACCACCGCCGACCTACTCGCGAAGGGGAAATCAGCGTGAAGATCCTGCTCGATCGCGGCGACACGATCACGATGCCGGCCGGCCTGCCGATCGGCGAGACCTGGGTCGAGGCACCGTCGACGGCTCCGGTGATCTTCCCGTACGACGGCTCGACCGTGGCACACGCGCCGGTCGGGGACGTCTCGGTGGCGCGGACAGCCCTCGAGAGCGCGCTCGCCGTACGCGAAACGGTCGGCCGACTTCCGTCGTACGTACGCCGGAACGTCTTGCAGAGCGTGCATTCCGCGGTACTCGACGAGCGAGACGCGTTCGTCGATCTTCTCGTGCTCGAGACCGGAAAACCGCTGGTCGACTGCCGGGTCGAGATCGATCGGACGCTGCTCACCCTGCAGACCTCGGCCGAGGAGGTTGCGCGGTTGCACGGCGAGACTGTGCCGCTCGACCTGCTGCCGAGCGGCGAAGGTCTGCAGGGTTTCTGGGTGCGTAAGCCGATCGGCGTAGTTATCGGGATCACCGGGTTCAACTACCCGTTGCTGCTCGCCGCCCATAAGATCGCGCCGGCTTTCGCGGCCGGTTGCCCGATCATCGTGAAGCCCGCGCCGCAGACGCCGCTCGCCACGCTCTGGCTCGTGCACCTGATGCGATCCGCGCTCGCCGACGCGGGAGCACCAGAGAGCGCTCTTCAGCTGATCACGGGCGGAGCCGACGTGGGCGCCACGCTCACCACCGACGATCGAATCGGCGCCGTCTCCTTCACCGGATCCGCGGCCGTCGGGCATCGCATCGCGCGCGACGCGGCGCCGACGAAGGTGCTGCTCGAACTGGGATCCAACTCCGCGCTGGTCGTTGCCGAGGACGCCGACCTGGACGCGGCCGCCGACGCGATCGTGCGCGGCGGGTACTACGCGTCGGGGCAGGCCTGCATCTCGGTTCAGCGCGTGATCGCTGTCGAGTCGGTGCGGGAAGCGTTGCTGGACAAGCTCGGCGCGCGGCTGCCCGGCGTGGTCGTCGGCGATCCGCGTGATCCGCTGACCCGGGTGTCCGCGCTGATCAACCCGGCCTCGACCGATCGCGTTCGGCAGTGGGTCGGCGATGCGGTCCACGCCGGCGCATCGATCGCCTACGAGGCCCGTGGCGACGTACTCGGGCCGATCGTGCTGACCGACGTACCGGATGGTCTTCCGGCGTGGGACGAGGAGATCTTCGGGCCGGTGATCGCGGTGCGCTCTGTTCCGGACACCGAGAGCGCTCTCCGCGCGGTCAACGAGACCCGGTACGGGCTGCACGCGAGCGTCTTCACGTCCTCGCTCGAAACCGCGTTCGCGGCGATCGATCGACTCGACGTCGGGGGAGTCGTGATCAACGAGGTGCCCGGGTTCCGGTCCGACGTGATGCCGTACGGCGGGGTGAAGGACTCCGGTACCGGACGCGAGGGCCCGCGCTTCGCGATCGAGGAACTCACGACGACCCGGATGGCCATCATCCGCCCGCGCCCATGAAGCCCTCGCCGACTTTGTGCACGGGATCCGCGTCGCGGGCGCTCTGCGGCACGGATCTGGTGCACAAAGCCGGCGACAGTAGGAGGTGGAGCGAGTGACCGAGTACGCGAACCTGTTCCGGTTGGACGGCAGGCACGCGGTGGTGATCGGCGCCGGAAGCGGGATCGGCCGCGAGAGCGCGCTCGCCTTGGCGGCGCACGGCGCCCGCGTCACGTGCGCAGACCGAGACCTCACCGCCGCCCGCGAAACGGCGGGGCCTGGGACGGCGGGGCGTGGGACGAGCGGCGTCGGTATGGCGGCGTACGAGTTGGATGTGCTTGATGACTTGGCGATCGAGCGGGCTGTGGTTGAGCTGGATCCTGTGGATGTGCTCGTGTTCACCGCGGCGACGAACGTGCGGAAGCGGATCCTCGACTACACCAGCGAGGAGTTCGACCGGGTTGTGTCGCTCAACCTGCGCGCCTCGTTCCAGTTGATTCGCGCGTTCGGGCGGGGTATGGCGGCGCGGGGGAGCGGCAGCATCATCGGGTTCAGCTCGATCCGCGGCACCACGGTCGAGCCGGGGCAATCGGTGTACGCGGCAACAAAAGCCGGCCTCGTCCAACTCCTGCGCACAGCGGCCGCCGAACTCGGTCCGTCCGGCGTCCGCGCGAACGCGATCGCCCCGGGAGTCGTCGAGACACCGCTCACCGCGCAGATCAAAGCCGACAAGAGCTGGTACGACGCGTACGCGCAGAAGGGTGCGCTCGGTCGCTGGGCCCACCCGAGCGAACTCGCCGGCGCGGTCGTGTATCTCGCGTCCGACGCCTCGAGCTTCGTGACCGGCAGCGTTCTCGCGGTCGACGGCGGCTGGACCGCAGTAGACGGCCGCTTCGACCCACCGAACTAGCCGACGATCCACCCGAACCGAGGAGTGCCTGCATGAATCTTGCTGACTTGACGGCAACCGAACTCCTGGCGAGGTACCGCGACGGCTCGGTGTCCCCGGTCGAGGTGATCGAGGATGTGCTGACCCGCGTCGATCAGCTCGAACCGCAGCTCTGCGCGCTCTACGCACCGGACCCGGTGGGTGCACGGGCCGCGGCGCAGGAGTCGGAGCGTCGCTGGCGGGACGGTACGGCGGGCGCGCTGGACGGCGTACCGGTAACGGTCAAGGAGAACATCGCGACGCGCGGAACGCCCGTACCGCAAGGAACCGCCGCAACCGCTCTCTCCCCAGCGCCGGAGGATGCGCCGGCCGCAGCGCGGTTGCGGGACGCCGGGGCGGTGATCTTCAGCAAGACGACGATGCCCGAGTACGGGATGTTGTCGTCCGGCGTCTCGACCTTCCACCGCCTGACGCGCAACCCGTGGGACGTCACGAAGACCGCCGGCGGTTCGAGCGCGGGCGCGGCGGCTGCGGCGGCCGCCGGGTACGGGCCGATCCACGTCGGCACCGACATCGGCGGATCGATCCGGTTGCCGGCCGGGTGGTGCGGACTGGTCGGGCTGAAGCCGACGCACGGGCGGATCGCGGTCGGCAACCCGTACGCCGGGCGCGCGATCGGACCCCTGACCCGTACGGCGCCGGATGCCGCGCTCGCGCTGCAGGTGATGTCCGGGTACGACCCGCGCGACCACACCTCGATCCCCTTGGCACCCGACGTTTTCGAGGTCGACGTCGAGGGTTTGCGCGTTGCGTTGCTGCTCGACGCGGGCGTCGGGTTGCCGGTCGATCCCGAGGTCGCGGCGGTGGTCTCGGCCACGGCCGCCGTACTCGAGAAGGCCGGCGCGATCGTCGAACCGATCACGCCGATCATCACCCGCGAGATGCTCGACGGCCTCGACCGTTTCTGGCGGATCCGCTCCGCCACGGACATCGCCGCCCTGCCCGAGGAACGCCGCGCGAAGGTGCTTCCGCAGATCCGCGAATGGGTCTCGACGGCCTCCGACCTCACCGCGTCGGACGTCTTCGACGGGTACAGCCAGATGGGCGCGATGGCAGCCGCGGTCGGCCGGGTGTTCACGACGTACGACGTGATCCTGTCGCCGGTCGCACCGATCACGGCGTTCCCGGCGGAGCTCGCGTACCCGACGGACGATCCGGGGAAGCCGTTCGAGCACATCGCGTTCACGGTGCCGTACAACATGTCCCAGCACCCCGCGACCACGGTCAACGCCGGCTGGTCGACGTCCGGATTGCCGATCGGCGCGCAACTCGCCGTACCGCATCACGAGGACCTGCGCGCTCTGGCCCTGGCCGACTACCTCGACACCCACCGCGCCGAGTCCCGCCCCTGGCCGACGCCTTGACCAGGCTGCCTTTCCGGTAACAAATGTGCGCTCCGTGGCAATTATGTTCCGGAAACCCGCACTACGAGGAGGCGTGGACAGTCGGCGTCTTGCGGAGCGAGACTGGCCGATGAGGTGACGACTTGGTCCCCCGCTTCCGTCAGACCTCGCCAGGTCATCACCCTCACGGTCACCGCGATAGTCCACGCGGTCGCCTTCTTCGACCTGCCCCTGTTCCAAACCTTCCACCTACCCGACCTACTGGCAGGCCTCCCACCCAATCCCTACGACGGCACCCGAAACCCCACAGAGAACGCCTACCGAAGCACTGACCCACGGCGTCGAGCCGAGCAACCGCGGTGGTGAGAAGCTGAACGAACGCGGCGTAGGCGAGTTGCTCTAGTGTCCTGAGTCGGAAGTACGCGGCTACTTGGTAGGCCGTGTCGGTGGCGAGTCCGCCCAGCATTAGCGCCGCGAAGGCCTCCCCAAACCGATTTGGGGAGCCATACCCACCCGAACCAGCCTGTAACACTCCCCATTCGGAGCGGATCGACCCGCGGATCGACCCGCGGATCGCATCTTTGAGAACCCACCGACCATTCTCGCGGCCCGATGACGGTCGGTAGCTTCTCAAAGATGGAGCCTGCGCCCGATTCCGGTGGTTTGGGGAGTGTTACAGGCTGATTCGGGTGGGTGTGCCTCCCCACACCGGTTTGGGGAGGCCCGAGTGCCGCGAATTCCTGGGCGTGCGTCGAACCCGCCGAACTTATGGCACGAACTTCAGACTCGGGACACTAGTCAGGGTCGGGGACGGTGACGGTGGTTCGGGCTTCTACTTCGAGGACGGCTTCGGCGTAGGTGTGGACGTGGCGGCTCATGCGGCGGGACGCGGCGTCGGGGTCCTGGTCGCGGATGGCCTTGGTGACGGTGCGGTGGGCGCGCAGGGTGGTTTGGCGTACGGCGTTGTCGACGAAGCCCTGGTTGTCGGTGGCGTCGTAGATGCTGCGGGACAGCGCGAGCATGATGCCGGTCAGTAGCTCGTTATGGCTGGCGGTGGCGACGGCGATGTGCCAGTCGACGTTGGCCTGGAGGAAGTCCGCGAGCGTCCGGTCGGCGGCGATGTCGGTGTTCGCCTGGTCGAGGCGTTCGAGGTCCTGGTCGGTGCGGTTGCGGGCGGCGAGCTGCGCGCAGTACGGCTCGATCGCCTCGCGGGTCTCGAGGAGCGCCGGGATGCGGATCTGCCGGCCGCGGATCAGCAGGTTGACCGAGTCGGCGACGGTGTCTTTGCCCGGCTTGTAGACGAATGCCCCGCCGGACCGTCCGGTCTTGACCCGTACGAGTCCCTGGACCTCGAGGATGCGGAGCGCCTCGCGGACCGTGGTTCGGCTCATCTTGGTCTGGTTGACCAGCTCCCGCTCGGGTGGCAGCGCCGTACCCTCGGGGAACTCGCCCCGCAGGATGCGCTCCCGGAGGTCGTCGGCGAGTACGTCGGACGCCTTGGGTACCTGCATCGGGGTGAGCTGGACGGGATGCCGCCGCGGCCCGGTCTCCGAGCTGGGTTGAGCGGCCATGAGTTGTCTCCCGACTGTCCAAACATATGGTCATACCTAAATTAGCATTCCCGCGGTGCGATCGCGCTGCTAGTATTTGGCCTTACCATTGATCCAATGGAGGCGCCGGTGAAGAGCTTGACCGCGACGTACGAGACGCTCCTGCTGGATGAGCCGCGACCTGGCGTCGTCGTCATCACCCTCAGTCGGCCCGCGCGCAGCAATGCGATGACGAACACGATGTTCGCCGAGCTCGAATCTGCGGCCGAGGCGTTCGACGGCGAGGACGACTGCCGTGTCGTGATCCTGACCGGAGCGGGTACGGCGTTCTGCGCCGGCTACGACCTCGCGGACGCGGACGAGCTCGCCGGGCTCGGCGCTCTGGGCATGCTCGACCAGCAAGAGCGGGCCGCCCGGGCACTCCTGGCGGTGCGGTCGCTGCGAGTTCCCGTGATCGCCGCGGTCAACGGCGCCGCTGCCGGTGGGGGACTGTCGCTGGCGCTCGCCGCCGACATCCGGATCGCGTCGCCCACCGCGAGGTTCAACGCCGCGTTCGTCCGGATCGGCCTGTCTGCCGGCGATCTCGGTACGTCGTGGCTGCTCACACGGCTCATCGGCCCGGCCCATGCCAGTGAGATCTGCTTCACCGGACGACTCGTTGCGGCGGACGAGGCGGCCAGGCTCGGACTGGTCAACAGCGTCAGCGACGAGCTGCTCGACGACGCGATCACCCTCGCCGGCCAGATCGTACGGAACTCGCCAGGCGGCGTTCAGCTCTCGAAGCGCGCACTCCAGGCCAATCTGGAAGTTTCCTCGTACGCCGCCGCCCTCGAGTTGGAGAACCGCGGTCAGGCACTGCTGACCAGAGGCACCGACATGGCCGAGGCGCTGAGCGCGTTCAAGGAGAACAGGCCGGCGGTGTTCACGGGCCGATGAACTTTCCCGAGCTCGAGACCTTGACCTTCGAACCGCTCGACGGCGGCATCGGTGTGCTGCGGATCAACCGCCCGGACCGAATGAATTCCCAGACGGTACGGATGTTCACCGAGCACGGGCTGGCCGCCCGGGCGCTGCGGGACAGCGGGCTGCGCGCGCTGATCCTGACCGGCGCCGGCGAGCGGGCGTTCTGCGCGGGCTTCGATCTCGACGAGCTGGAGGTGATCACTGCGATGGGCGTCCTGGAGTTCCTCAGGTTCCAGGAGACCGCGACCGGCGGCATCCAGGCCATCCGGCACCTGCCGTTCCCGGTGATCGCGGCGATCCACGGTCCCGCGACCGGCGGCGGGATGGCGCTGGCCCTGGCGGCCGACATCCGGTTGGTCGCGCCGACGGCGAAGTTCAGTACGGCGTTCATCCGCGTCGGCCTGTCGATCGGTGAGCTCGGTACGTCGTACAACCTGAGCCGGCTCGTCGGTCCCGGTCGAGCCGCGGAGATCGGCTACACCGGCCGGATCGTCGGCGCCGAGGAGGCGAGCCGGATCGGTCTCGCCAACCGCGTCGTCCCGACCGAGGCGCTCTTCGACGAGTCCGTCGCGGTCGCCCGGATGATCGCAGCCAATTCACCCGGTGGCGTGCGGATGTCGAAGCGCGCGATCCAGCACAACCAGGAGATCACCTCGTACGCCGCCGCGCTCGAACTGGAGAACCGCGGCCAGGCACTGCTGACCCGCACCGCCGACATGCCCGAGGCGCTGGCCGCGTTCAAGCAGAAACGCGTGCCCCGCTTCACCGGGACCTGACGCCGATGCCCTGGGACTGGACGCCCGAGCCGCGCGCGCGGCTGGCGTCGTACCTGCAGGATCGAGGCCTGACCGGCGGCGAGATCACCACCACCCCGATCGGCGACGGTCACTCAAACCTCACACATCTCGTTGCTGATGGCAAGCACGTCGTCGTGGTCCGCAGGCCGCCACCGCCACCCTTCCCACCCGGTGCGCACGACGTCCTGCGAGAGGCCCGCGTCATCGGCGCACTGTCGAGCTCGCGGGTGCCGGTGGCGCGGTTGCTGGCCACTGCGCAGGCGGGCGAGGTGGTCGACGTACCGCTGTATGTGATGACCTTCGCCGCCGGCCCGATCGCCACCACCGAGACACCGCCGGCGTTGGCCTCGGCACATCACCGGATCGGTGAAGCGCTTGTGGACACTTTGGCCGACCTGCACACGGTCGACTGGCGATCGGCCGGCCTCGAGGACTTCGGGCGGCCGGAAGGCTTCAACGACCGGCACCGGCGCCGCATCGCACAGTTGGTGACAGACAGCCGACTCGCCGAGATCGACGACTGGCTGGCGGCGCACGTCCCGGCCGAGTCCGGGGCGTCGATCATCCACAACGACTACCGGATCGGGAACGTCGTCCTGTCCGCCGAACGCCCCGGCGAGCTCGTCGCCGTTCTCGACTGGGAGCTGGCTACCATCGGCGATCCGCTGCTCGACCTCGGCTACTTCCTCGCCTCGGTCCCCGACGAGGACGGTCCGCTGACGCCGACCCAGGAATTCGGACGAGCGATGCTCGAACCCGGTTACCCGAGCCGCAAGGAGCTCGCCGACCGGTACGCCGTACGCACCGGGGCGACGCTGGAGAACCTGAACTGGTACACGACTTTCGCGCTGTGGAAGCTCGCGGTGCTCTACGAGTACAGCCGCCGGCAGGGCAAGGATCCGTACTATGCCGATCCGGCGCACGTGCCGTCGTTCCTCGAGGCCGCTCGCCGCGCAGCCGGTCTGGAGATGTGATGCACTTCGACCGCTTCATGTTCAACCTCCACCCCGCCGACGCGACAGCACCCTGCGTCATCCTCGGCGCCGGCGCGTACCCGGACCACAAGCGCACAGACGGTTTCATGATCGCTTGCATCGCGGATGAGCAGCGCAACCTCCGGTTCGGCAGCACGATCGACGGTTCGAGCTGTGGACCACTCACCTGGCAAGTCGAAGACTCAACGTGGCACCTGACCCTCGGTGCGAATCCAGCCGGCGTCGAATTCGACCTCACCTGGCGTGCGCGTACGCCGGCATGGTCGGGCGACATCACGGTCGGCGAATCGACCAGGTTCGAGCACCTCTTCCAGTCCGGCCGGTACGGCGGAACCCTCACCATCGACGGTGCCGCTCAGCAGGTCGACGGCTGGTACGGGCAACGCGACAGGTCACGCGGTGTTCGGACGATGAGTGGCGGTCACGGTCTGCATCTCTGGCACCAGGCGCAGTTCCCGGACCGCTCGGTCGGCTTCCTGCTCGTCGAGGACCGCTCAGGCGAACGGCTCCTGCTGGAGGGTGCCGTGATGCACACCGACGGACGGCTGGACCCTGTCGTCGACGTACGCCACGGCCTGGTCTTCGACGACACCCTCGACCTGAGGTCCGGCACGGTCGCGGTGACCACCAAGGCCACGAGCTACACGATCGACGTCGACGCGTCGGGTCGTGGCGCGTTGATGGCCGGCGGCGGGTACGGCGGGCGGCACGGATCGCTGCAGGGTCTGGAGTACGACGTCTACCCACTCGACGGCACGGTCACGCCACGGACGGTCGGGACCTCACTCACGGACAGGCTGTGCGAGTTCGACCACGGCGGCACACCGGGCATCGGGATCTTCGAGTTCGCGCTCACCCGGAGTCCGTCGTACATGTACCGCCCGACACTCAGGTAGAACGCTGCGCCTTGCTCGCGGCCGTGGCGGCCTTGCTGCGTTCCTTGATTTGATCCCAGTCTGCATCGGTGAGCTTGGTGAGTCCGGCGAAGGTTGCCGGGCCGGCGAGCATCTGGCCGCCGTCCATCGCGATCGTCTGTCCGGTGAGGTAGTCGCACGCGTCGGACAGCAGGAAGATCGTCAGGTTGGCGAGTTCCTCGATCGTCCCCGCCCGGCCGGCCGGAACCGTGTCGGTTTGTGTCGCGCCGACGGAACTGTTGTCTGTCGGGTTGAGCATCTCCCAGGCGTAGTCGGTCGGGATCGGCCCTGGTGCGATCGCGTTGATCCGGATCCCGTACTTCGCCCACTCGACCGCGAGTGACATCGTCATCGCGTGCACCGCGGCCTTCGCCATCGAGGACGGCACGACGTATGCCGATCCGGTCCAGACCCACGTGGTCAGCGTCGACAGCACGCTGCCAGGCAGGCTGTCGCGGATCCACCGTCGCCCGGCGGCCAGTGTGGTGTGGAAGGTCCCGTTCATCACCGTGCCGGTGACGGCCTCGAACGCACGCGGGCTGAGCTTCTCGGTCTGGGCGATGAAGTTCGCCGCCGCATTGTTGACGACGCCGGTCAGCGGTCCGTACCCGGACCAGATCGACTCCATCGTCGCGTCCACCTGCTCGAAGTCGCGCACGTCGACAGCATGCGCGTGGACGCGGCCCGGCCCAGCGGCGGCGGCAGCCTCTTCCAGCACGGCGAGGCGGCGACCCCACAGGTGAACCTCGGCGCCGTGGTCGACGAGATGTCCGGCCACGCCGCGTCCGAGGCCCGTCCCGCCGCCGGTGATCAGGATCCGCGACCCGTCGAGTGCGTCCTTGCTGAACATGTCAGTTACCGCGGTACGCCGAGAAGTCCGGGCTGCGCTTCTCGTTGAACGCGGTGATGCCCTCCTGCGCCTCGGTGGTCTCGCCGAACAGTTTGAGACTGGAGTACGCCATCTGACCGATCCCGGCGAAGTGCTCGGTGTCGGCGTTGAACGACTGCTTCAGCACCTTGAGCGCAGTGGGGGAGAGCTGCAGAATCTCGTCGGCCCACGCCCGGACCTCCTTGTGCAGCTGGTCCGCCGGCACCACCTTGTTGGCCAGACCCCAGTCGAGCGCCTGCTCAGCGGAGTACTTCCGGCACAGGAACCAGATCTCCCGCGCTCGCTTCTCGCCGATCGCCCGGGCCATCAACCCGGTGCCGAAGCCGGCGTCGAACGAACCGACCCGAGGACCGTTCTGGCCGAACGTCGCGTTGTCGGCGGCAATCGTCAAGTCGCACAGCAGGTGGAGCACGTGCCCACCGCCGATCGCGTAACCGTTGACCGCGGCAATGACCGGCTTCGGTACGTCGCGGATGACGCGGTGCAACGAATCGACCTCGAACAGCCCGCTCTGCGAGGGACCGTAGTCGCCGGTCTCCATCCGCTGCTTCTGGTCGCCGCCGGTGCAGAACGCCTTGTCGCCCGCCCCGGTCAACGCGATCACACCGACCTCGTCGCTCGCCCACGCCCGCTTGAACGCCAGCACCAGCTCGTCGACCGTCCGGGCCCGGAACGAGTTGTACCGCTCCGGGCGGTTGATCGTGATCCAGGCCAGGCCGTCCTCGACCTGGTAGGTCACGTCGGTGAAGTCGTCCATCGGCTCTCCTCGTTGACGCTCAGCTTTTGGTCTGACCATAATACCGCTACGCGGATGTCGGCAAGGCCGAGGAGGATCGATGATCGAGCTGACGGTGGCCGAACTCGCGGAGGTGACCGAGCTGGATCTCGGCGCCTCGCCCTGGCGCCGGGTGGATCAGGCGGTCGTCGACCTGTTCGGTCCGGGCGGGACCGGCTACCTCGCGCTGTCGCTGGTGCCGGTGATGTTCAAGGACCTGCTGCGGATCAAGGATCACGCCCGCGGCACCAACTACGGCCTCGACGACGTGCGTTTCCCGGCGTCGGTGCCGGTGGGGTCCGAGGTCCGGTTGGCTGGGTCGATCACGGATCCGGTACGACGCGACGACGGCGGCGTGCGTTATCGATTACGTCTCCGGGTCGAGGTCCGCGGCCAGGAACAGCCCGCGGCCGTCGGCGAGTCCATCTACCTCACCTATGCGAGGTGACCGGGATGCGCGCCGTGGTGATGAAAGAGTTCGGCGGTCCGGAAGTCCTGCAGCTCGCGGAGATGCCGGACCCGCGACCTGATCCCGACTGGGCGGTCGTACGGCTGAAGGCAGCTGCACTCAACTGGCACGACGTGCTGGTCCGGCAGGGCCGCTACGGTTCGCCACTTCCGCACATCGCCGGAGCCGACGGCGCCGGTGTCGATGTCGAGACGGGCGAGGAGGTCGTGATCCTGCCCTCGCTGCGCTGGGGTGACGACGAGTCGGCTCCTGGCCCGCACTGGGAGATCCTCGGCGACCATCAGCCCGGCACCTACGCCGAATATGTGCGAGTTCCGCCGAGTTGCGTCGTACCGAAGCCGGATGCCTTGAGTTGGCCGGAAGCCGCCGCGTTGCCACTCGTTGGGCTGACCACGTATCGGGCATTGTTCTCGCGCGGCCGACTGCGACGAGGCGAGTCCGTGCTGGTGCTCGGAGCGGGTGGTGGCGTAGCGACGATGGCCGTCTCGTTGGCGACCGTGGCGGGCTGCCAGGTGGTTGTCACCTCGTCGTCGGAAGACAAGATCGCCCGTGCTCGGGAGCTCGGAGCCGCCGATGGAGTCCGGTACGACGACCCCGGCTGGCCTGAGGCGGCGAAGAAGGTCGTTGGCGGCGGATTCGACGTCGTCCTCGACTCGGTCGGCAACTGGAGCGAGTCGTTGTCGGCGCTACGCCCGGGCGGCCGGCTGGTAGTCCTGGGGGCGTCGCACCGCGATCGCGCGGAACTGGATATCCGTCCGTTCTACTTCGGGCAGTTCGAGCTGATCGGCAGCACGATGGGCAGCCCGCGCGACTTCGCCGGTCTGCTGAGTTTCCTCCAGCGGTACGACGTACGCCCGCCGGTGATCGATCGCGTCTTCGGACTGGCCGAGGCCGCGGACGCCCATGCCTACCTCGAGAGCGGTCAAGGATTCGGGAAGGTGGTGCTCTCACCGTGAACGTCCGCTACGACGTGGATGACCAGGCGGTTGCCTTCATCACTCTTGATTCGCCACAGACTCGCAATGCGCTCAGCGACGAGTTGCTCGACGAGTTGCTGACCGCACTGGATGCGGCGGCGACGGATCAGGCGATCCGGGTGGTCGTGCTCGGGTCGTCGCACGACCGGATCTTCTCGGCCGGCGGGGATCTCAAGGCTTTCGCGGGCGAGACCCCGACGATCACGAAGTACGCAGGGCTGGATCGCTTCCCTCGCCTTTACCGGCGGCTCGGGGAGCTCGGGAAGCCGGTGATCTGTGCCGCCGGTGGCGACGTCCTCGCCGGCGCGTTCGGCCTTGCCCTCGCCTGCGATCTGGTGATCGCGAAGGAGGGCGTCCGGTTCGGCTGTCCGGAGATCAACGTCGGCGTGTTTCCGTTCATGATCTCGGCGCTGATCTACCGCAACGTCGACCGCCTGAAGGCGAACGAGCTGATGATGCTCGGCGAACCCATCGACGCCACCGAGGCGGCCCGGCTCAACCTCGTCAACGCCGTTGTTCCGGCGGACAGCTTCGACGCCGTGGTCCGCGACTGGGCGCACAAGCTGGCGGCCAAGTCACCCCTGCTGATGCGAATGGGCAAGGACGCCATCGCCGCGACACGGGATCTCGGCCTGCCGGACGCGCTGTCGGCGCTCCGGTCGCAGCTCGCCCTCGCCTTCACCACCGAGGACATCGTCGAGGGCGTGACTGCGTTCCGTGAGCAGCGTGATCCGGTCTGGAAGCAGTGTTAGAATTTATGGTCAGACCATTGAACTATTAGTCCGAATGGCGCATGCTCGGGGCATCAGCTACCTCGGGAGGGGCGGGATGACTGCCTTCATGATCGACGGCACGGTGGGCGACGTCTTCGTTCGCACGTGGAGTGCCGAACAGCCGTCGTACGGCGTGCTCCTCGCGCACGGCATCGGCGAGCACAGCGGCCGGTACGACCACGTCGCGGAGCGGCTCGTGGCCGACGGCGCGGTCGTGTACGCCGGAGACCATCACGGCCACGGTGGGTCCGCGGGGGAGCGGGCCGAGATCGAGGACGTCGACAAGATGGTCGCGGACCTGCACAAGGTCGCCGACCGTCTGCGGTCCGACCACCCCGGGCTGCCGATAGTGCTGATCGGCCACTCGCTGGGCGGCATCATCGCGACCCGGTTCGCGCAGTCGTTCCCCGGCGAGCTCACCGCGCTGGTGCTCACCGGCCCGGTGGTGGGCGGCAACCCGGGCTTCGAGGCGCTCCTGTCGATGGACCCGATGCCCGAGGTGCCGATCGACACCGCGATGCTCTCGCGCGACCCGGCGGTTGGCGAGGCGTACCTGGCCGACCCGCTCGTCCATCACGGACCGCTGAGCCGCCAGACCCTGTCGGCGATCTTCACGGCCGTTGCCGACATCGCCGCCGGCCCCTCGCTCGGCGATCTGCCGACCCTGTGGCTGCACGGCGAGCTCGACCCGTTGGCGCCGTACGACGTGACCGCGAAGGCGTTCGAGCACCTGGCCGGCTCTGCTCTCGAGAGGAAGGTCTATCCGGGCGCGATGCACGAGATCTTCAATGAAACCAACCAGGACGAAGTCATCGCGGATGTCCTGGCCTTCCTGTCCAAGGAAGTAAGGAAAGAGTCATGAGCGCACCGACCAGGACCGTTCGGGACCGGTACTCCGAGGAGCAGATCGCCGGCTACTACGCAGCCGGCTACTGGGCACCGACGAGCTTCAACGCGCTCGTCGCCGAGCAGGCCGAGCAGCGCGGCGACCAGACCTTCGTCTTCGACAGCACGACGTCGCTCACCTATGCCGACTTCCGGGAGAAGGCACTGCGGCTCGCGGTCGGGTTCCACCGGCAGGGTGTGGAGCGTGGCGATCGGGTCGCCGTTCAGTTGCCGAACTGGACCGACTTCGCCGTCGTCGCGGCAGCACTGTCGAGAATCGGCGCGATCCTGGTCCCGATCATGCCGATCTACCGCGAGGAGGAGGTCGGGTACGTCCTCAGGCACTCCGGTGCGGTGGCAGCGGTGACGTGCGAGGAGTTCCGCGGCTTCGGTCACCTGGCGATGTTCGAGGAGTTGCGGTCGACAACTCCGGACCTCCGGATGGTGTACGCCGCCCGGACCGCGGGTTCCGGGCAGTCGCTCGACAGCCTGGTCGTTGACGGCGACCTGTCGGCGCTGGAGACGGAGGCAGGTCCCGACTCGGAGCCGGACGACGGTTTCCTGATCGTTTACACCTCGGGTACGACGTCCCGCCCGAAGGGCTGCTTCCACACCTTCAACACCGTGCGGGCGAGCGCGACTGCGATCATGAAGAGCCTCGACTACACCGAGAACGACGTCCAGTTCGGGCCGTCCCCGATCACCCACAGCACCGGCCTGGTGACGAGCGTTGTGCTGCCCTTGATCGCCGGCGCGAAGTCGTACCTGATGGAGGCCTGGGACCCGCAGGAAGGCCTGAACCGGATCGAGCAGCACGGCTGCACGGTCACCGTCACTGCCACGCCGTTCCTGCAGATGCTGATGGGGGCCTACGACCCGGCCAAGCACGACGCGAGCAGCTTGCGGTTGTGGGTCTGCGCCGGCTCGCCGATCCCGGGCGCGATCGTGGAGAAGTCCCACGACTTGCTCGGCTTCCGGACGCTGAGCCTGTACGGACGGTCGGAGAACTTCCTCACCACGATGTGCACGGTCACGGATCCGCCGGAGCGCTCCGCGACGTCGGACGGCTCGGCGCTCCAGGGCGCCGAGGTCAAGGTGGTCGGCGGTGACGGCGTCGAGCGCTCGCGCGGCGAGGAGGGTGACATCGCGTACCGCGGCCCGAGCCACATGATCGAGTACTACGACGACCCCGAGCAGACCGCGGAGTTGTTCACACCGGAAGGCTTCTCGCGCTCCGGCGACCTCGGCCGGATGGACGCCGACGGGTTCGTCCGCGTGACCGGACGGCTCAAGGACATCATCATCCGCGGCGGCCTGAACATCAGCGCCCGCGAGATCGAGGACCACTTGTTGCGGCACCCGTCGATCGCGAATGTCGCGATCGTGGGGATGCCGGACGAACGGCTCGGCGAGAAGGTCTGCGCGTACGTCGTACTGGCCGAAGGGCAACCGGCGATCACGCTCGACGACATCTCCGCGCTGCTGCGCGAGCACAAGGTGGCCACCCAGAAGCTGCCGGAGCGGCTGGAGATCGTGCCGGCGATGCCGATGACCGCGACCGGGAAGATCCAGAAGCACGTGCTGCGCTCCGACATCCAGGCGAAGCTGGGCTGATGGACCTAGCCGACGCCCCCGACGAGGCCCGGTTCCGGCAGGAGCTGCGCACCTGGCTGGAGAAGCGCCTGCCCGAGCTGCCCTGGCCCGAGCCCGCGGACCTGACCGAGAAGCCGGCGTTCTGGCGTGCCTGGCAGGCCATGTTGTACGACGCCGGATACGCCGGCCTGACGTGGGCTCGCGAGTACGGCGGCCAAGGTCTGGACGAGCGGATGCGGGCGATCTTCGGCGCGGAGTGCGACCTGGCCGGGGCGCCCGAGCGGCTCAACACCATCGGCGAGGACTTCGCCGGCCCGACCATCGCGCACTTCGGATCGGAGGCGCAGCGGCAGCGTTACCTGCGTCCGATCCTCGCCGGCGAGGAGATCTGGTGCCAGCTCTTCTCCGAACCCGACTCGGGCTCCGACCTCGCGTCCCTGCGGACCAAGGCGACGAAGGTGGACGGCGGCTGGCGGATCCAGGGCCAGAAGATCTGGACCAGCCGGGCGCAACTGGCCGCGCAGGCGATCCTGCTGGCGCGTACGGGCGGCGGCCCGCGGCACAAGGGAATCACGTACTTCCTGCTGCCGATGGACAGCGAAGGCGTCACGGTGCGTCCGCTCGCGCACATGCTGGGCGAGTCGGAGTTCAACGAGGTGTTTCTCGACGATGTCTTCCTGCCCGACGACGCTGTCGTGGGTGACGTCGACGGCGGCTGGAAAGTTGCCATGGGCACCTTGTCGTTCGAGCGGGTGGCGATCGCCACCGGCCGGGTCAACACGACCAAGGCCGTCGACGACCTGATCGCCGACATCCGCGAGCTGGGTGTCGGTGATGATCCGCAGATTCGTCAGCGGGTGGCCGACCTGTGGGCGCGCGCGTTCGTGCATCGCACGATCAGCCAGCGCGTGATCGGCGGCGCGTCCGGCCCGCCCGGCCCGGTCGCCTCGATCGGCAAGCTGTACTTCTGTCCGCTCGTCGAGGACCTGGCCGACTTCCGACTGTCCCTCGAACCGCTCGCCGGTCAGTTCGATCTCGACGACACCTCCGACGAGGCGGTCCGGTCCCGGCGCTGGCTGCGGCTGGCGAACCAGGCCCGCGGTACGGCGATCGCGGGCGGGTCCACGTTCATCCAGCGCAACATCGTCGCCGAACGAATCCTGGGGATGCCGCGATGACATATACCTGGCGGCCGACGCCCGACTACCTCCAGCACTCCAATGTGGCTCGCCTGATGCGCACTCTCGGTGTCGCATCCGCCGACGAGTTGCGAGCACGTTCGGTCGCGGACGTCGGATCGTTCTGGGACTCCGTGGTGGCAGACCTCGGCATCGAGTTCCGGACGCCGTACAGCCAGGTGCTGGCCGTGAGTCGCGGTATCGAGTATCCGGAGTGGTTCGTCGACGGCACGATCAACATCGTCGACGCCACGCTCGGGCGCTGGTCCGCTGCCATGCCCGACGCGATCGCGGTCGTGCACGAGACTGAGGACGGAACGGTACGGCGGCTGACGTTCGCGGAGCTGGACGACCAGGTTGCGCGAGTCCGGGCCGGACTGCGGGCGCGGGGCATCGGCAAGGGCGACGCGGTGGCGATCTACCTGCCGATGACGCCTCGGGCGGTCGTCGCGATGTACGCGGTGGCGAGTATCGGCGCGATGGTGGTGCCGTTGTTCTCCGGGTTCGCTCCGGCCGCGATCGCCGCGCGGATCCAGGACGCCGACGCCAAGGCCGTCATCACGACGAGTGGCACGACACGCCGTCGCCGTACCGTCGCCTTGCAGGATCAACTGGACGAGGCGCTGAAGACCTGTCCGAGTGTCGAGTTGGTGGTGACCGACGACGTGTGGGCGGACCTGCTCGCGGCCGATCCTGATCCGGTCGTCGAGCCCACGTCGGCGTCGGATGTGTTCTTGCTGGCCTACACCTCGGGGACCACCGGGCGGCCGAAAGGTGCGGTG
This sequence comes from Kribbella sp. NPDC055110, assembly GCF_053607525.1. NCBI lineage: Bacteria > Bacillati > Actinomycetota > Actinomycetes > Propionibacteriales > Kribbellaceae > Kribbella > Kribbella sp. NPDC055110. The sequence goes on along the minus strand of NZ_JBSGTS010000019.1, from coordinate 91,241 downwards.
CACACGCATGCCGGGTTCCTGGTGAAGGTTGCGAGTGAGGTGGCGTACGGGTTCGAGATGGCATCCGGGCGGACGTTCTGCTGGATCACCGACATGGGCTGGATCATGGGGCCACTGTCGATCATCGGCACGCACGCCTGCGGTGGGACGCTGCTGCTGTACGAAGGCTCGCCGGATGTGCCGGACACCGGCCGGTTGTGGGACCTGGTCGAGCGCCATCGGGTGTCGATGCTCGGCGTCTCACCCACGTTGATCCGCACGTTACGTGCCGCTGGCAACGATCCCGCGGGTGATCTGTCATCGGTCCGCGTCCTCGGATCGACGGGCGAGCCGTGGGATCCGGAGTCCTACGAGTGGCTGGCGCGAGACGTCTTCGGTGGCCGGGTCCCGGTGATCAACTTCTCCGGTGGGACCGAGGTGGGTGGCTCGTTCCTCTGCCCCTATCCGGTCGAGGACATCCGCAGCTGCTCGCTCGGTGGACCCGCGTTGGGGATGGACGTCGACGTGGTCGACGACGACGGGCGGCCGCTGCGAGGGAGTGTGGGCGAGCTGGTGTGCCGGCAGCCGTGGCCGTCGATGACGCGCGGAGTTTGGAAGGACGACGAGCGTTACCGGGACGCCTACTGGTCGACGTACCCGGGACTGTGGCGGCACGGCGACTACGCCCTGGTGGACGAGACCGGCTGGTACATCCTCGGCCGCTCGGACGACGTGATGAACGTCGCCGGGAAGCGAGTCGCGCCGGCCGAGATCGAGTCGGTGCTGGCGACTGATGCAGCTGTTGCGGAGTGTGCGGTGGTCGGGATTCCCGACCCGGCCAAGGGCGAGTCGGTCTGGGCCTTCTGGGTACGGCGCGCCGCCGCGGATGCCGACGACCGGGCGATGGCGATCCGTCTCACCAACCTGGTGGCCGTCGAGCTCGGGAAGCCGTTCGCGCCGGCTCGTGTGGTCCGGGTCGAGCAGTTGCCCAAGACGAGGTCCGCGAAGATCCTGCGCCGGGCCGTCCGTGCGGCCGTGCTGGACGCGGATCCGGGCGACCTGTCCGGCGCGGAGAACCCGGAGGCCGTGGAGGAGATCCGCCTGCAGGTGAAGGGACTGTCCTGATGCGCTGGCAACTGTCCGAGGAACAGGACGCGTACCGGGAGAGCCTTGGCGGCTGGCTCGCCGACATCTCCCCACCGGACGTCGTACGCCGATGGCTCGACGCCGGCGACTCGCGCTCGTTCGCCGACCGGTTCACCGCCGACGGCTGGTCCGGCGTCGGCCTGCCCGAGTCGATCGGCGGCCAAGGCGGCGGCCTGGTCGAGCTCGCGCTGACGTCCGAACTTCTCGCGGGCGCCTGTGCCCCCTCCGCGACCTGGCTCGCAACCACCCCGGCCCTGTCGGCTCTCGCCGGCGTCCCCGCCGCGGCTCCTGCCATTCAGCCGGTAGTACTGCTGTCTCCCGCGGAGAGCATCCCCGGCGAGGGACCGCGCCTCACGCTGGACGCGGACGGTCGCCTGCACGGGACCGTTCGCCGGGTGCTTGCTGCTGACTGCGCAGCGAGCTTCATCGCAGTGGTCGAAGGGCCCGAGCTGAGGCTCGTGTCGGCCGACGGTGTGCGTGTTGTCGCTCGGCGACTGCTCGACCGCAGTCGGTCGGTTGCGGACGTGGTTGTCGATGGTGCGACCTCCGAGCGACTCGACGTGGATGCTTCGGCATTCCTCAGGGAGTGTGCGGCGCGGGCCGCCGTACTGGTCGCTGCGGACACGTTGGGTGCGATGGGCAAGATGCTCGAGATGGCTGTTGCCTACAGCAAGCAGCGGCAACAGTTCGGCGTACCGATCGGCTCGTTCCAGGCAGTGAAACATGCCGCCGCGACGATGCTGGTCGAGATCGAGGCGGCCCGGTCGGCGGTCTACTTCGCCGCCGCGTCGGTGGACGGTGCCGGGCCGCAGTCCGACCTGCACGCCGCTGCGGTGAAGGCACAAGTCACTGCGGCGGGAAGCCGAGTGGCCGACAGTGCTCTGACTCTGCATGGAGCGATCGGCTACACGTGGGAGCACGACCTGCAGCTCTTCTACAAACGGGCCAAGCTCGACGAAGCCCTCTACGGCCGCCCGGCCACCTGGAACGAACGACTCGCGGACGCGCTCACCCTGGTCTAGTTTTTGGTCTGACCATTTGCTATGATCGGGCCACAGTCAATCAAAGGGGACGGCCGTGGACTTCGAGCTCACCGAGGATCAGGTGACGATTCGTCGCGCGGTCGCCGACCTGGCCGGCAAGTTCGACGACCAGTACTGGATGGAGAAGGACGCCGCGCACGAGTTCCCGGCCGAGTTCTACCAGGCCTTCGCCGACGGCGGCTGGCTCGGCATCACCACACCTGAGGAGTACGGCGGACACGGGTTCGGCATCAGCGAAGCGGCTCTGCTGCTCGAGGAGGTCTCGGCCTCAGGCGCCGGCATGAACGGCGCAAGCTCGATGCATCTGTCGATCTTCGGGATGCACCCGGTGATCGTTCACGGCTCCGAGGAGCTGAAGCAGGAGAACCTCCCCCGCATCGTCACCGGCGACCTGCACGTCTGCTTCGGCGTCACCGAACCCGGCGCGGGCCTGGACACCACGCGGATCACGACCTTCGCCAGACGCGACGGTTCCGACTACGTGGTGAACGGACGCAAGGTGTGGATCTCCAAGGCGATGGAGTCGGAGAAGATCCTGCTGCTCACCCGCACGACGAAGTTCGAGGACGTCACCAAGAAGACCGACGGTCTCACCCTCTTCCTGACCGACCTGGACCGCGATCACGTCGACATCCGACCGATCGCGAAGATGGGCCGCAACGCGGTCACCTCGAACGAGCTGTTCATCGACGACCTGCGGATCCCGGCCGAGCATCGGATCGGCGAGGAGGGGCAGGGCTTCAAATACATCCTCGACGGTCTGAACCCTGAAAGGATGCTGGTGGCGGCCGAGGCCCTCGGCCTGGGCCGGGCGGCGCTGCGGCGTGCGGTCCGCTACGCCAACGAGCGAGTGGTATTCGAGCGGCCGATCGGTATGAACCAAGGCATCCAGTTCCCGCTGGCCGACTCCTTGGCGAGGCTCGACGCGGCCGAGTTGGCGTTGCGCAAGGCAACTTGGTTGTACGACAACGGCCGCCCCTGTGGTCGCGAGGCGAACACCGCGAAGTACCTCTGCGCCGACGCCGGCTTCGACGCCGCGGACCGGGCGCTGCAGACGCATGGCGGGATGGGGTACGCCGAGGAGTACCACGTCGCGAGGTACTTCCGAGAGGCCCGGCTGCTCAAGATCGCGCCACTGAGCCAAGAGATGGTCCTGAACTATCTGGGCTCGCACGTCCTCGGCCTTCCGCGGAGCTACTGATGTTCTCACTGGAAGGCCGGTCGGCCCTCGTGACGGGTGCGGGCAACGGCATCGGTGCAGCGGTCGCCAGAGCCTTCGCCGCCGCGGGCGCTGCCGTTCTCGTGACCGACCTCGACAAGGACTCGGCGGCGGCCGTCGCCGACGAGATCGTCTCGGCCGGCGGCCGCGCGGAGTCCGCGGTGCTCGACGTCCGTGATGCCGAGCAAGCCGCCCGTGCCGCCGGCCAGGCTGCAGATCTGACCGGCGGCACCCTGCACATCGTGGTGAACAACGCCGGGGTGATCGCCCCGGCGATGTTCCCGAAGCTGACCGCCGAGCAGTTCCAACTGGTCCTTGGCGTGCATGTCGGCGGAACCTTCACCGTCAGCCAGGCCGCGTTGCCGTACCTGGCTACGAACGGCACCGGCCGCATCATCAACGTCACCTCAGCTGCCGGTCTGGTCGGGACCATTGGCCAGGCCAACTACGGCGCGGCCAAGGCCGGAGTTGTCGGCCTGACCAAGTCGCTGGCCAAGGAGCTGGCCCGCAAGCAGATCACCGTGAACGCGCTCGCGCCGTTGGCGGCGACCGCGATGACCGAGAACATCCGCGGCAACGAGAAGCTCGCCGAGCTGACGCTGGCACGCATCCCGCTCGGACGCTGGGCCGATCCGGACGAGATCGCGGCGACGTTCGTGTTCTTCGCCTCCGACGCCGCGTCGTACATCACCGGCCAGGTGCTGCCGGTCGACGGAGGGACGGTCATCTGATGACCCGCATGACAGGCCGGGAAGCGCTCATCGTCGAGGCGCTCCGTACTCCGATGGGCAAGGCACACCCCGAGCGTGGCTGGTATCGCGACACCCACCCCAATGAGCTGCTGGGCTCGGTCTACAACGCCCTGCTCACGAGCACGGGCCTCGCGCCGTCAGCAATCGAGGACCTCGTCATCGGCTGTACGGCGCCGTTCGGCGAGCAGTCGCGCAATGTCGCCCGCAATGCCTGGCTGCAGGCGGGCCACCCACCGGAGGTTCCGGCCACCGTGCTGGACCGTCGGTGCGGATCGGCGCAGACCGCGGTCGAGATGGCGGCCGCATTGGTTGCCTCGGGCACGCATGATGTCGTGATCGCCGGTGGCGTCGAGCACATGGGACACGTGCCGATGAACTCGCCTGCGAAGATCTCCGAGCTGTACGGCGATCCCTGGCCGGCGGCACTGCGGGAGCGGTACGACTTCGTGCCGCAGGGGGAGAGCGCGGAGCTGATCGCCGAGCGCTGGGACCTGAGTCGCACGCAGCTGGACGACTTCGCGGTCCGGTCACACCGGCTCGCTGCCGAGGCGGTCGCGGCCGGGCGGTTCGAGCGCGAGATGATCCCGCTCGATCTCGACGGCGAGCGTCGTACCAGTGATCAGGCCATCCGCCCGGAGACGTCGCTCGAGACGCTGGCGGGTCTGAAGACCGTCTTCCGGGCGGACGGGCGGATCACCGCGGGTACGTCGTCGCCGATGTCGGATGGTGCGGCCGGCCTGGTGCTCGCATCACCGGAAGGCGCCGAGCGCCACGGGTTGCGGCCGCGGGCACGGATCCTCGACCAGACGACGGTCGGCGTCGATCCGATCATCATGCTGACCGGCCCGATCCCGGCGACCCACAAGCTCCTCGAACGAAACGGGATGACGATCGACGACATCGACCTGGTCGAGATCAACGAGGCGTTCAGCTCGGTGGTGCTGGCCTGGGAGCGTGAGCTCAAGCCCGACATGGACCGCGTCAACGTCAACGGTGGCGCCATCGCCCTCGGTCATCCGGTCGGCGCATCAGGTGCGCGTCTGTTCGGCACCCTGCTCGCCGAGCTGGAACGCCGGGACGCCGAGATCGGGCTGGTCACCATGTGCTGCGGAGGCGGTCTCGGTACGGCGACGCTCGTACAGCGAGTGGATCCATGATCGACCTGAGCAGGTACGTGTCGTCCGGCGACGGCGTCTGGTGGGGTCAAGGCGGGGCCGAGCCGGAGCCACTTGTCAACGCGCTGCTCGACCAGGTCGACGACATCGGGCCGATCCGTGCGTTCTGCGGTCTCACCTGGAACGACCGGCTGTCCGGTGACCTTCCGGACTCCGTGCCCGACGGTCTGACGGTCCTCTCGTACGGCGGCCTGGGGGAGTTGCGCCGGTTGTCGCGGCACGGCCTGCTGGACGTCGTACCGTGTCACTACTCGGCGCTGCCGCGGATGTTCGAGCGCGGGTTGTTGCCGTGCGACGTCGGACTGCTGCAGGTCTCGGCACCGGACCCGGACGGGATGGTGTCGCTCGGCATCGGCGTGGAGTACGTCGCCGACGCGCTGAGATACACCCGGACTCTGGTTGCCGAGGTCAACCATCGGATGCCGCGGACGAAGGGCAGCCCGAGCCTGCCGTTGTCCGCGTTCGCCGGTGTCGTGGAGACGGACCGGCCCCTGCGTGAGGCACCCGTCCGGGAGCCGGACGCGGTGGACCGGGCGATCGCCGATAACGTGGCGGGGCTGGTCGGAGACGGCGACACTCTGCAACTCGGGGTCGGCTCGCTGCCCAACGCCGTACTCGAATCGCTCACCGGGCACACCGACCTCGGCTTCCATACCGGCATGGTGACCGACGGGGTCGTCGCCCTGGTAGAGAAGGGCGTCGTCACCGGGGCGCGCAAGGAAATCGATCCCGGTGTCGTCGTGACCGGTGCGGCCCTGGGAAGTACACAGTTGTACGACGCGTTGCCGCACTATCCGATCGAGTTTCGGCCGGCCAGCTATACGCACGCGCCGGCGGTGCTGTCGCAGCTGCGGTCTCTGGTCTCGATCAACTCGGCGATCGAGGTCGATCTGCTCGGCCAGGTAGGCGCCGAACTGCGCCGTGGGGTCCACATCGGTGCGGTCGGCGGTCAGGTCGACTTCAGCCGGGCCGCGTCACTCACCGGCGCCCGGTCGGTGATCGCACTGCGCTCGGAGATCGCCGAAGAGTCGACGATCAACGCCAGGTTGCGTGGCGCAGTGGTGACCACGGCACGGGTGGATGTCGACGCGGTCGTCACCGAGTACGGCGTTGCCCTGCTCACCGGCTGCACAGTCGCCGAACGTGCCCGCCGGCTGATCGCGGTCGCAGCCCCGGCGCATCGCGAGGCCCTCGAACAGACCTTGGCGGAGTTGTCATGACAAGTGTCCAGATCCGGGAGGTCGGTCCGCGGGACGGCTTCCAGAACGAGCCGGAGACGATCGCGACCGCGGACAAGATCCGGCTGATCAATGCCCTCGGCCGGGCCGGGTTCACCCGGATCGAGGTGGCCAGCTTCGTCCGGCCGGACGTGATCCCGCAACTGTCCGACGGGATCGCCGTACTGCGGGGGATCGACCTGCCGGACCGCGTCGACCGGATGGTGCTGGTGCCGAACAGCAAGGGCCTCGACAACGCGCTCGCGGTGCGTGATCTGTTCGAGGAGGTGGCGCTGTTCGTCAGTGCGTCGCAGACTCACAACAAGCGCAACATCAACCGCACGGTCGAGGAGACCATGGCCGACGTGAAGGTGATGGGCCAGCGGATCGTCGCCGACGACCTGCGCTTCTGCGCGGTGATCGCCACCTCGTTCGGGTGCCCGTACGAGGGCAACGTGCCGATGGACCGCGTGCTGGGTCTCGCCGAGGAGTTCGCCGAGTCGGGCGCGACCGAGATCGGATTCGGCGACACCACCGGCATGTGCAATCCGGCGTACGCCTCGAAGTTCTTCGCCGCGGCGCTGGAACGGCTGCCCGGTGTCGAGGTCACCGCCCATTTCCACAACACGCGCGGTCAGGGCCTGGCGAACGCGTACGCCGCACTGCAGGCGGGCTGCACCAGCTTCGAATCGAGCTTCGGTGAACTGGGCGGCTGCCCGGTGCCGGCCGGTTCGACCGGCAACATCGCCACCGAGGACCTGGTCAGCATGTTCCACGAGATGGACGTCGGCACGGGTCTCGACCTGGAGGCCGTGATCGACGCCGCCCGGATGGCGCAGGACGTGCTCGGCCGCAAGCTCACCAGTCACTCGATCGTCGCCGGTCCGGTGCGCTGGTACCCGTCACCTTCGGAGGAGAACGCATGAGAGTCGCCATCGTCACGGGCGCCGCCCAGGGGATCGGCAAGGGGATCGCCAGGTCCCTCGCGGAGGCCGGCTTCAAGGTCGCTGTCGCCGACCTGAACCTACCGGTCGCCGAGCAGACCGCGAAGGAGCTCACCGCTGCCGGCGGTACGGCGATCGCGGTCGAGATCGACGTGACCCGGACGGACTCGGTGGAGGCGGCGGTCCGTTCGGTCGAGGCCGAGCTCGGCCTGATCGAGGTGGTGGTGAACAACGCCGGCTGGGACGATTTCATGCCGTTCCTCGACACGACGGAGGAGTTCTGGGACAGGATCCTCGACGTCAACTTCAAGGGCGCGCTGCGCGTGCTCAAGGCGGTCGTACCCGGCATGACCGAGCGTGGCTTCGGGCGCGTCGTCAACATCGGCTCGGACGCCGGCCGGGTGGGCTCGTCGCTGGAAGCCGTGTACTCAGGTGCGAAGGGCGGCATCATCGCTTTCGGCAAGACACTTGCCCGTGAGGTGGCAGCGAAGGGCGTGACCGTGAACACCGTGTGCCCCGGGCCCACGGACACGCCGGCATTGCGGAAGTTCGCCGAGGGCGCGGGCGACGCGGAGAAGGTGATCGCCGGGATGACCCGGGCGGTCCCGATGAAGAGACTGGGCAGACCGGACGACATCGGCCCGGCAGTCGCCTTCCTTGCCTCCGACGGCGCCGCGTTCGTGACCGGTCAGACGCTGTCGGTCAGCGGCGGCCTGACCATGGCCTGAGGGGGTCGAATGCCTGAGGTGGTGAGCTGGCGCGCAGAGAGTTCCGGTGTGTGGATCGTGACGATGGATCGGCCGCCCGCGAACGCGCTCGGCGTGCCGATCCTCGATGGGCTGCACGCCGCCCTCGACGCGGCGGATCAGTCCGGCGACGTGAAGGTGATGATCATCGCCTCGGCGCTCGACGGGTTCTTCGCGGCCGGTGCCGACATCTTGCACCTGTCCACCATCGACGCGGAGTCGTTCCTTGCGTACGGCAACCAGATGCGCGGCGTCAACGACCGGCTCGCGGCGGCCGGCTGGATCACGATCGCGGCCGTCGACGGCCTGGCGCTGGGCGGCGGCCTGGAGCTCGCGATGGCCTGCACACTGCGGGTGAGTGGCCCGCGCGGCGCGTTCGGCCTGCCGGAGGTGAAGCTCGGCCTGATCCCCGGCGCAGGTGGCACGCAACGGCTCCCGCGGCTGGTCGGCCGTGGGCGCGCGCTGGACATCATGCTCACTGCTCGCCAGGTCCCGGCTGCTGAAGCCCTGGCCATCGGTCTGGTCGACCGCCTGACCGACGACGATGTCGTGAAGGAGGCCCTTGCCCTGGCGGCCGACCTGGTCACGTCGTCGCTCCCGGCCCAACGCGCCGTCGTCCGCGCGGTCGACGCCTCCTACGCGCTGCCCCTCGACGAGGGCCTCCGGGCCGAAGCCGATGAAGAACAAGGCCTCTTCGAACACGGCGAGGCCAGGGAAGGCATCCAGGCTTTCCTCGCCAAACGCCCACCGAACTTCAGCTGACTCCGCGCGGGTATCGGCGAAGATGGGCGGGTGACCTCCGCAGACCCCATCGAGTCGCCCTTGCCGCGCGCCAGTGCGCGGTCCTATCTGCTCACGGTGCTGGGGGAGTTCACCTATCCCGACGGGGCGGCGTGGACGACTGTGCTGCTGAAGGTCCTCGGCGGGCTGGGCGTCGAGGAGCACGCGGCGCGGCAGGCGATCGCGCGGTCGGCGGCGGCCGGGTGGATCGAGAGCGAGCGGCAAGGTCGCGCGGTGCGCTGGCGACTCACGAACGCAGGACGCGCGGTGGTCGAGGAAGGGCAGCGCCGCTCGGAGGAGTTCATCTCCGCACCGGTGTCCTGGGACGGACGCTGGCTGATCCTCCTCGTCTCGCTGCCGCAGAACGAACGCACCACCCGCAAACGCCTGTACGGCGGCCTGACCTGGCTCCGCATGGGCAACCCGACTCCCGGCCTATGGCTGACTCCGCACGCCGAATCGGTCGACGAGCTCCGGGACCTGATCACCCGCTTCGAGCTCACCGACACCGCGATCTGCTTCTCCGGCCGCACCGAGGACGTGGGACTGACCGATGCACAGATCGTCCGGCGTGCCTGGAACCTGACCGAGCTGGCCGATCACTACCGAAACTTCCTCGAGCAGTACGGCGGCCACCGGCCGGCAGGAGGTGACGACGTGCTGCTCCGCCACATCGAGCTCCGCAACCTGCTCCAGCGGTTCCTCCGCCTCGACCCGCAACTGCCGGAGCAACTCCTGCCGAACTGGGTCGGTCGCGAGGCTGCCGAACTCTTCCGCACCCGCCGCGACCAGTGGTCCACCGCCGCCCACACCCGCTGGAACGAGCTGCTCAACGCCTGAAGTTATACATCTTTGGGCACTGAGTATTGGCATTCGTGCAGGTTTGAGGTAGACAGGAGTTATTGGTCAGACCGAAAACCAGAGGCGGTGGCACTGTGGCGGACGAGCTCGCCCTACTGCGAGAGGTCGCGAACGACCCGGACGGCTACGTGCGGAGCTGGAAGCAGCGCACCGGAGGCAAGGCGGTCGGACTGTTTCCGATGAACTTCCCGGCCGAGATCGCGCACGCGGCCGGCGTCCTGCCGGTGGTGATCCAGGAGAACCGCGAGCCCGACGTCCACGGACGCCACCTGCTGGCCGAGTTCTACTGCGGCTACACCCGGAATCTCGCGGATCAGGCAGCCAAGGGCAACCTGGAGATCTACGACGGCTTCCTGCTCGCCGACCACTGCATCCAGTTGCTCGGCGCCGTCGACGTCGTACGCGCGGAGTTACCTGACCGGCCGCTGTACTTCGGCCAGCTCGAGCCGTCTCTCGACAAGGCGGCCGATGCGGTCCCGGCGACGATCCGGGCGTTCATCGCAGAACTCGAAGCCCTCGCCGGTATGCCGATCACCGACGACGCCCTGTCGGCCAGCATCGCGCTCTACAACGAGAACCGCAGACTGCTACGAGCTCTCTACGCTGCGAGGCGGTCCGGTGGCACCAGCCTGACCTCGACCGATCTGCAGGTGCTGGTCAAGTCCTCGATGGTGATGGACAAGGCGGAGCACACCGAGGCACTCAAGGCGATTCAGGCGGAGCCCGCCGAGTCCGGCGGCCGCATCCGGGTGCATCTGTCGGGTCACTTCTGTCACGCGCCCAAACCCGAGCTGCTGCAGGCGATCGAAGACTGTGGAGCGGTGGTCGTCGACGACGACCTGTACCACGGCAACCGGTACCTGACGACGGACGTTGCCGAGGGCATCGACCCGGTGGCGGCGATGGCGGACTGGTACCTGCAGCGCGACGCCGACCTACCCTGTCCGACTCGGGTGAAGCACGACACCGACTGGGAGGACCAGTTGGTGCGGTCGGTCAAGGCCGGCGGTGCGCAGGCGGTCATCGTGCTGATGGCGAAGTTCTGCGAACCGCACATGCTCTACTACCCCGAACTGCGCCGGCAGCTGACCGAGTCCGGCGTACCGCATCTGCTGCTCGAGACCGAGCATGAAGGCGTCCCGGTCGAGTCGATCCGGACGCGGGTCGAGGCCCTGCTCGAACGAGTCCGCCGTACCCAGTTCGTGAGCTCATAGGAAGTGATCAGATGGACAACTCCAATCGGCTGAGCATCACCAAGGCGGGCGGCCAGATGGTCGCCGACTACTGGGACGGCGTCTTCACCGCGCGGGAACGTGGCGAGAAAGTCGTCTGGTACAACGGCTCCGCGGTCAACCCGATCTTCCAGGCCGCCGGGCTCGTGTGGTGCCACGGCGAAGCGTTCTCCGCACGACTGGCCGCGCAGCACCTGGAGGGTCCGGCGCAGCTCGCCGGTCAGGAGTACGGCTACATCGGGGAGCTGTGCTCGTACGCGCGGACCCACCTCGGATGCGCCGTGCTGACTCGGCAGGGCAGCAACGAGGACCACACCGGCGTCGTCGGACTGCATGACCAGCAGGAGCTCGCGAGCCGGTTGCCCAGTCCCGACTTCTTCGTCAACGCGTACGCCGGATGCAGCACCGGGCAACAGTGGGACGAGATCTCGTACCGGGTGTTCGGCAAGGAGGTGCCGATCTTCAACGTGTCGCTGCCGTTCCTGTGGGGCAACAAGCCGGACGCCGGCTACCTGGTCGGCGAGGAGTGGAATCAGGCCTCGCGGTACGTCGCCGACCAGCTCCACCAGCTGATCGAGTTCGTCGAGACCATGACCGGCCGTCGGTTCGACTGGGATGCACTGCGGCAGAACATGGCCTACATCAAGCGCGCCTCGGAGCTGCGCCGGGAGGCGATGGCGTTGTGCAAGGCGGCGCCGACGCCGGCGACGTACTTCGACTGGACCGCGAGTATCGCGCAGATCAACTTCCTGCCGGCCGGTCAGCCGCTGGTCGACTACTTCGCGGCCGTCAAGGCGGAGATCGAGCGGCGGATCGCCGAGGGCGTATCCGGGGTCCGGAACGAGCGCTACCGCGTGTACTTCGACGGGATGATGAACTGGAACAAGCTGGGCTGGCTGGCCCGGAAGTTCGCCGCCCACGACGTCGCGGTGGTGGCCGGCCGCTACACCCATCAGGCGTTCTGGCAGGAGCCGCACCTGATCGACCCCGAGGACCCGATCCTCGGTATGGCTCAGCATTACCTGCTCTGCCCGACGAACCACGGGACGAAGACGCTCCAGAACCTGCTGCTGAGCGACTGCCAGGAGTACGGCGTCGACGGCATCGTGTTCCACTCATCGCGGACCTGTCGTGCGTTCACGAATCCGCAACGCCTGCTGGCGAAGGCCGCACAGCGCGAGCTCGGCATCCCGTCGATGTTCTTCGAAGGCGACGTCGCGGACGCGTCGTTCTACAAGGATGAGATCCTGGAGAGCCGCCTGGTCGCGATGCTCGAGGGCATCGACGTACGGCGCGGGGCCGTCGCGGCGGCGGGGTGACGGTGTCGTGACGGCGTACTACCTGGGTGTCGATCTCGGGTCGACGACGGCGAAGTCGGTGGTTGTCGACGACGCCGGTGCGATCCTGGCCGCCGAGGTGGTGCAGATGGGAGCGGTCAGCCGGGCCGGCCTGGCGCGGTCGATGGCCGGTGCCCTGGCGGCCGTGGGGATCGGCGAGGCCGACGTCACGGCGACCGTTGCTACCGGCTACGGTCGCCGGCTGGTTCCCGGCGTCGGCCGTACGTTCACGGAGATCACCTGTCATGCGCGCGGCGTCGCCGCGCTGCATCCGGGCGTGCGGCTCGTCGTCGACATCGGCGGTCAGGACAGCAAGGCGATCCTGGTCGACCAACTGGGGTTCGTGGAGAACTTCGCGATGAACGACCGCTGTGCGAGCGGGACCGGACGGTTCTTCGAGGTGCTGGCTCGTGCGCTCGAGTGCGAACTCGACGAACTCGCCGCTCTGGCGCTGGCGGGCTCCGAGGACCTCGAGATCAGCAGTATGTGTGCGACGTTCGCGGAGACCGAGATCGTGTCGCTGCTGGCCCGCGGCGAGGATCGCGCCGATATCGCGGCGTCGGTCCATCGTGCCGTCTCCGCGCGGACCCTCGGTCTCGTTGCCCAGGTCGGTAGACACACGCCTGTCGTGATGACCGGTGGGGTCGCCCGGAACGCCGCCGCCGTGCATTTCCTGTCCGAGAGCCTGGGCGCCGAGGTCGTCGTACCGGCTGAGCCGCAGATCACCGGCGCGTACGGCGCCGCCCTCCTGGCCCGCGAGAGCGCCGGCCACGCGCGGGACGTCGAACTGAACCCGGACGCCCGCCCGGCACCGTCCTGTTCGACCTGCTCGGCTTCGATCGAACTCACGCTCGGTCCGACCCGGACGCTCTGATCTTGGACCGATTCGGCGTCTCGAGGTATTGCTAAGTCAAATATAATGGTCTTACCTTTACAGCAAATATCGGTCGGGGATCGCACCGAGGGAGCCGGGATGACAGACGCACCGAAGGCCGCCGACGGCTTCGACTTCTCCGGTACGGCGGTCCTGATCGCGGGCGGGACCTCGGGAGTCGGGCTGGCAACCGCGGTTGCTTTCGCGCAGGCCGGCTGCCGGCGGCTCATGTTGCTCGGCCGGAACGAGGAACGTGGCAAGCGCGCGATCGACCACCTCCTCACGGCGGTCCCGGGCGCGAGTGCGGAGTTCCTCGCGGCCGATGTCAACGATCCGGCGGCTGCGGAGGGCGCGGCGCAGGAGGCGCATCGCCGACTCGGTGCCATCGACGTCCTGGTCTGCTCGACGGTGGCGCCGTACCAGCCGACGCTGCTGCACGAGATCCCGATCGAGGAAGTCCGGGACATCCTCACGCAGCAGGCGCTCGGTCCGCTGCTGATCAGCCGTGCGGTGCTGCCCTTCCTGCGCGAGCAGGGCTCCGGATCGATCATCACGATCGCCTCCGACGCCGCCAAGGTGCCGACACCGGGGGAGACCTGCCTCGGCGCTGCGATGGCCGCCATCGTCACGTTCTCCCGCACGCTGGCCCTCGAGGCGAAGCGGTACGGCGTCCGCGTCAACGCGATCACACCGTCGCTGATCGTGGACACCGGCTCGTACGACCGGGCCATGGACCAGGAGTTCAGCAAGAAGATCTTCGACCGGATCACTGCGCAGGCCCATCTCGGTCTCACCGAGCCGGTGGACCTGGCGAACCTCGTGCTCTTCCTCGCCTCGCCCCTGTCCCGTCTCATCACCGGGCAGGTCGTGAGCGTCAACGGAGGGATTTCGATCGCATGACCGGCATCGTGCGCCGCAGGGTCACTGCACCGGAGGACGTCGCCGAACTCGAGCGACTCCGGCCGGAAGACCTGCGGCCCGGCGACACGATCCACGCCTGCCTGGTCGCCGCCGCGACCGAAGAACCCGGCAAGCCTGGCGGCGTACGAGTTCGCCAGCAGCGTGCAGACTCGGCATTTGGAGAAGACATGACTGTGTTGACCACGTCGTACTGGCCCGCGGACGACCGCGCGGGCCTCCTGGACGTCACCTTGGGTGACCTGCTGCGTAAGGCCGCGACGACGGTCCCCGATCGCCTCGCGCTGGTCGACGCGGTCGAGGATCCGGCCGCGCGCAGGAGCTGGACCTACGCCGAACTGCTTGCGGATGCGGAACGAGCGGCCCGGGCACTGCTCGCTCGTTTCGACCCGGGTGCCGTGATCGCGATCTGGGCTCCGAACAGCGCGGACTGGATCGTGCTCCAGCACGGGATCAGTCTTGCGGGCATGATCACGGTCGCGGCCAACCCGGCGTACCGCACCCGGGAGCTCGGCTACATTCTCGAGCAGTCCGGCGCTGCCGGGCTGGTGCACGCTGACACCTACCGCGGCTTCGACATGACCGGCGTCGTCGACGAGCTCCGGCCGAAGCTCCAGGGGCTTCGCGAGGTGATCTCGTTCTCTGACTGGCCCCGCTTCCTTGCGAGTGGCAACGATCGGCAGAAGCTGCCCGCGGTGGCGTCGACGGATCCGATCCAGATCCAGTACACGTCGGGTACGACGGGATTCCCGAAGGGAGCCTTACTGCATCACCGCGGCCTGATCAACGCGGCGGCGTTCGTCGCCGAGCGCGCCGGGATGCGGGACGGCGGCGTGAACGTGAACGCGATGCCGATGTACCACATCGGCGGCGGCGCGGTGACGTCGTTCGGTGCCCTGGCCAAGCGCGGGACGTTCGTTCTGCTGCCGGGATTCGATCCGGCTCAGGTCCTGGAGGCCATCGAGACCTATCGCGGGACGCATGCTCTGCTGGTGCCGACGATGCTGCTGGCTGTGCTCGACCACCCGGACCGGACAGGCCGCGACCTGAGCAGCCTGGAGGCGGTGATGAGCGGCGCGGCGGTGGTGCCGGCCGCCCTCGTCCGGCGGACGACGGAGACGCTCGGATGCCGGACGACCATCCTGTTCGGTCAGACCGAGATGCACGGTGTGGTCACGCAGACGCGACTGACCGACGCACCCGAGGATCAGGCCGAGACCATCGGGCAGCCGCTGCCGCATCTGGAGCTGAAGATCGCCGACGTGACGACCGGCGAGATCCAGCCGATCGGTGTGGCGGGGGAGATCTGCTGCCGGGGGGACCAGACCATGATCGAGTACTACAAATTGCCCGAGGCAACCAACGCCGCAGTGGACGGCGACGGCTGGCTGCACCTGGGCGATCTGGGCACGATGGACGAGCGGGGATTCGTCCGGATCACCGGCCGGTTGAAGGACATGATCATCCGGGGCGGCATCAACATCTATCCGCGCGAGATCGAGGAACTGCTGCAGACGCATCCGGCGGTGGCCGAAGTTGCGGTTGTCGGCGTACCGGACCAGACGTGGGGCGAGGCGGTCGCCGCGGTCGTCCGGATCGCGGCCGATCAGGAGCAGCCGGGCGTGGACGAGTTGCGGGCGTTCTGCCGGTCCCAGTTGTCCGCGCACAAGACGCCGGCGTACTGGAGTTTCGTCGACGCGATGCCGACGACGGCGACCGGGAAGCTGCAGAAGTTCGTCCTGCGCGACCTGATCACCACGGGTGAGCTGCCGATGGAACAAGCGGCGCTGGCGGGACCGACGGCCGGCCGATAGTATTTGGTCAGTCCATTTACATCTGGAGGTGGTCGGCGTGTTGTCCTTCGCGTTCAGCCCGGAGCAAGAAGACTTCCGCGGCCAGCTGCGGAAGTTCGCGACGGCCGAGCTCGCGCCGCACTACATCGAGCGGGCGGCGCACCCCGAGTTCAGCTGGGAGGCTCACCGGCGGCTCGCGGAGCTTGGTGTGCTCGGCATCGGGCTGCCGGAGAAGTACGGCGGCACCGGCGAGCTCGATCCGGTCACGCTCGGACTGGCCACCGAGGCGCTCGCGTACGGCGACGTGAACGTCGCTTCGGCGCCGGTGCTGTCCGGACTGGTCGCCGCGCAGCTCGCCGTGAACGGGCAGGAATCGCTCGTCGACGAATGGCTGCCGCGGCTCGTCGCCGGTGAGGCCCTGGCCGCGATCGCGGTCACCGAGCCGTCCGGTGGGTCGGACGTGTCGGGCATGCGGACGGAGGCGCGGCGGGTACCGGGTGGCTGGCGGATCAACGGGGAGAAGATCGCCATCACGTTGGCGACTGCGGCGGCCGTGGCCTTGGTGTACGCGCGCGAGCCGGGGTCGGAGGGCCATCGCGGGATCAGCTGCTACGCCGTACCACTCGATGGTGACGGGGTCACGCGAACGCACACGCCCGGCATGGGTGCGTTGCCGTTGTGCTGGGGACAGTTGTCGTTCGACGAGGTTTTCGTTCCCGAGGATCACCTCGTCGGCGAACCCGGGCGTGGATTCGCCGCCGCGATGGAGCACTTCGACTTCAGCCGGCCCGCTCTGGGGCTGCTCTGTCTGGGTGCCGCGGAGGCGAGCATCGACGAGGCGTGTGTGTGGGCCGTGCAGCGGGAGGCGTTCGGCCGGCCGCTGGCGGCGTTCCAAGGGGTGTCGTTCCCGCTCGCCGAGCAGGCGACGTACCTGGAGGCAGCGCGCTGGCTGTGCTACCGATCGCTGTGGACACGCGAGGCGGGGGCGAAGCACACCCAGTACGCTGCGATGTCGAAGTGGTGGCCGCCAATTGTCGCCAAGGACGCGATCGAGACCGCTCTGGTGACGTTCGGGAATCTCGGTTACTCGACCGAGCTCCCGCTGCAGCAGCGGTACCGCGACGTGGCCAGCTACCTGATCGCCGACGGCACGGCCGGGATCCAGAAGCGGATCATCGCCACCGCGATGCTGGGCAAGGTCGCCGCCTCGTGAGGGTCGGCGTCGCGGTCAACGAGGACCTGCTGATCCCCGATCCTGCCGCGCGCCGCCGCCTGCTCGCTCACGTGGCCGACGTTGGCCTGGATCACGTGACGACGGGCGACCACATCAGCTTTCATGGCGGTGCGGGATTCGACGGGCTGGTGTCGGCGACCTCGATCCTGACCGGGCACGACACCCTCGACGTGGTGGTCGGGGTCTACCTGGCGGCGTTGCGGCACCCGATGCTGATCGCGCGGCAGCTGTCGACGATCTCGCAGCTCGCGCCTGGACGGCTGGTGCTCGGCGTCGGTGTCGGTGGCGAGGACCGCAGCGAGGTCTCGAACGCCGGCGTCGATCCGGCGACGCGCGGCCGCCGCCTCGACGAGACGCTCGAGCTTCTCCGGCGGTTGGCGACCGGCGAGACGATCGATCACGACGGCCGGTTCTTCTCGTTGCGGAAGGCAAGCATCCTGCCGGTTCCCGAGCCGCCGGTGCCGCTGGTGGTCGGTGGATCCGGGGATGTCGCCGTACGGCGTGCGGCGACCTACGGGGACGGATGGCTCGGGATCTTCTGCTCGGCCCGCAGGTACGCCGAGACCGTCGAGCGCATCCGGTCCGCGACCGCGGAGGTCGGCCGTCCGGAACCGTCCTGGTTCGGTCTGAACATGTGGTGCGGTCTCGGGCCCGACGCCGATCGGGCCCGCGACCTGCTCGATCGGCGGCTCGAGGCGCTGTACAACCTGCCTGCGGAGAAATTCGAGCACGTCACGGCGTCGGGCACTCCAGAGCTGGTCGCTGCGAGACTGGCGCCGTATGTCGCTGCCGGCGCCGAGCACGTGACGCTCATCATCGCGGCCGACTCCGTCCACGAAGGAATCGACCACGCGGCCGAGGTCCGCAGCCTGCTTCAGCCGGTCAGTGGGTTACCAGCGTCGTGACAGTGCAGCTCCTACCTGCCTCGTCGGAGCCGGTGACGTGGACGACACCGAGCGTGCGACCGGCATGCACGACGTGGCTGGTGAAGCGGAGTCGAGTACCTACTGGGACAGGGCGCAAGTAGGCCACCTGTACGGACGCGGCCGTCAACGGACTGCCGACGCGGTCCAGGGCCAGCGCGCCAGCCCACTCCGAAATGCAGAAACTCACACCGCCGTGCAGGTTGCCCATCGGGTTGGCCAGGACCGGAGTCGTCGTCACATCCAGTGCATCCGCCGACGTGGATACTCCGAGCCGGCTCATCAGGTCGCCGTCGGTCAGCGGCACCTCAGTCCACCCGCTGGTCGTGACCGGCGATGGGACGAAGCGGCCCCGTTGCCGGCAGTGGGCGATGACAGTGCCGGCGGAATCGACCACGTGGCCGGTGGCGAAGGCGCCGATGGCGTCCACCTCGAGCGCCTCGACCCTCGCCCGGACGACGGTGCCATCGGCCGGGACTGGTCCGACCAGGTCGATGCCGATCTCGGTACTGACCGACCAGCGCCCGCTGGGATGCGCCGCACAGATCGTCGTGCCGAGGACGTTGTCGACCAGTACGCCGAGCGCGCCGGCCCGCGGGATCTCGCCTGGCCCGGCGAGCCACGGCCCGGTCGTCATCGATCCGGTCCGGCGCCCGTCCGCCTGGTGCGGCCGGAAGCCGAAGAGCCGCTCAGGTCCGCCGTCGACGGCCAGATGTGGTGACACGGAGCATCCTCCGAGGATTGTCCAAAAGGTCATACCATTCTACAATAGGCCCGTGAGTCTGGTCGAGGTTCACGCGGCACTGCGTCGCTTGCGCTCGAGGGGCTCGGTGGCCGAGCTCGCCGAGTCGGTCCCGCGCGTCGTGCAGGGACTCGGGTTCAACCGGGTCCTGCTCTCGCGGCTGCGGGGGACGACCTGGATCGCGCGGTCCGGCCTGATCGCCGGTGACGTGGCGATGACCGAGGAGATGCTTCGGATCGGTCTCTCGACACCGGGCCGCACCGACGCAGGCTGGCCCGAGCGCGACGTCGTACGGCGTCGCCTACCGGCGCTGGTCCATGACGCGCAGGGCAACCCGCGAGTGCATCCGCAACTCAAGGCATTGATGAGTACCAGGGACTACGTCGTCGCGCCGGTGATCGCCGACGGAGTCGTGATCGGGCTGCTGCACGCAGATCAGAACGGCACGACCGGCACGCTCACCTCCGGCGACCGGGACGCCCTCGGCCTGTTCGCCGAGGGCCTGGGATGTGCGTTCGAACGCGCGATCCTCCAGGAGCAACTGATCGCGCTCAAGCGACGCATGGAGGATCAGGCTCGTTCGCTGGGCGATCTGATCGACGGTCTCTGCAGTGGCGATGTCCTCGAGCCGGAGCGATCGGCAGCACCGCGACCGTCGTACGTCGTCAGTGGGCCGCTTGCCGAGCTGACGCGGCGTGAGTTGGAGGTGCTGACGCATCTGGCCGCGGGGGAGTCCAACGATCAGATCGCCGCCAACTTGTACATCTCTGCCGGCACGGTGAAGACCCACGTGAAGCATCTGCTGCACAAGCTTGGCGCCGCCAACCGCGCCACGGCCATGGTGCGCTACCACCAGCTGACCTCGTAGGGGTACGAATCTCTCCCTTCCGGGGGATGTGTCTGTCCCACTAAAGGCCCAAGTATTGGACCAAACGTCTCCGATCCTGGTGGGAGAGACCGATGACCACAGCCGAGAGTGCCGACGTCCTGGTGACGCCGGAGGAGGTGGCCCGGCGCATCGTCCTGCCCGAGGGTCACCGTGACGACGCCGAACTGTTCGAGGCCTATCGCTGGCTGCGCGAGAACAACCCGCTCGGGAAGGTCTCGGTGGCCGGCTACGACCCGATCTGGCTGGTCAGCAAGCACGCCGACATCATGGAGATCGAGCGACAGCCGCACGTGTTCACGAGCGGTGGCGGTGACCGGCCCGGCTCGCACAACCCGATCCTGCAGAACCAGGCCGGCGACGCCTTCACCCAGCAGTTGACGGGTGGCAGCCTGCGCATCCTGGACACGCTGACCTACCTCGACCCGCCGGAACACACCGCGGTCAAGGACATCGCCGCCGACTGGTTCCGGCCGGCGAACCTGAAGAAGTGGGAGGACCAGATCCGCGTCCTCGCCCGGGAGGCGATCGGCAACTACCTCCGGCCGGGTAGGAACGACCTCGACTTCGTCCAGGACTTCGCGCTGTTCTACCCGTTGCACGTGATCATGACCCTGTTCGGCGTACCGGAGTCCGACGAGCCGCGGATGATGGCGCTCACCCAGGAGTTCTTCGGTACGGCGGATCCGGACGCGCAGCGTGCCGATGTCGAGCCGCTGACGCCGGAGGCCGCGGCACAACAGTGGGCTGCCGCCATCCAGGACTTCTACGCGTACTTCGACGTCCTGGTCGCCGATCGCCGGACGGACCCGCGGGACGATCTCGCGACGCTGATCGCATCGGCTCGAACGCCGGAAGGGGAGTACTACGCCAATACCTTTGCCTACGGCTGGTTCATCGCGATCGCGACCGCCGGGCACGACACGACCTCGAGCACGATGGCAGGCACGATCGAGCAGCTGGCTCTGCACCCGGAGCAGCTCGCCGCGGTGCAGGCTGAGCCGGCGCTGACTCCTGATCTCGTCAACGAAGGGCTGCGCTGGTCGTCGCCGGTCAAGCAGTTCACCCGGCAGGCGACGCAGGACTACACCTTGCGGGGCCAGGAGATCCGCGCGGGTGATCGCTTCATGCTGCTGTACCAGTCGGCGAACCGCGACACCGAGGTCTTCGAGGAGCCGGACACCTTCCGGCTGCAGCGCCGGCCGAACAAGCACATCGCCTTCGGCTACGGGCCGCACATGTGCATCGGCCAGCACTTGGCAAAGCTCGAGTTGCGCGTGCTGTTCGAGGAGTTGCTGCCGCGGATCAAGAGCATCGACGTCACCGGCGACCGGAAGGTCGTGCAGACCAACTTCGTGGGCGGGCTGCGGAACCTACCGGTTCGGCTGGAGCTGACGTGAGCCCGCGGGTCGTGATCGTCGGCAGCGGTCATGCCGGTACGACGCTCGCCGCGCTGCTGCGGCAGGGTGGTCATCGCGGCGAGATCGTCATGTTCGGCGACGAGGTCGACCTGCCGTACCATCGCCCGCCGCTGTCCAAGAAGTTCACCGGCGACCTCGAACAATGGTTGCGTCCGGCCCCCTTCTACGCGGAGCAGGACATCGACCTCCGGCTCGGTGAACGGGTGGTCTCGATCGACCGGACCGCGCGCCGGGTACAGGCGTCGAGCCCGTGTCCGTACGACGTACTCGTGCTCGCGACCGGGGCACGGCCACGGGAGCTGCCGGTATCGGGCGCGGGCGTTGGGGGAGTTGCCATGTTGCGGACGCTCGAGGACGCTCGGGCGTTGCGCAAGCACCTTGTCGCCGAGCGCCGGGTGGTCATCATCGGCGGCGGCTACATCGGACTGGAGGTTGCTGCGGCGGCTCGCGCTCAGGGCGTCGACGTGACGATCGTGGAGCGCGAGGATCGGGTGCTCGCCCGGGTCGCGAGTCCCGAGCTGTCCGCGATGCTGGCGGCGTACCACCGTGAACGTGGGACCACGATCGTGACGAACGCGGTCGTCCGCCGGTTGACCAGCCGGGACCGCCAGGTGCGCGCCGTTGTTCTGGACGACGGTACGGCGATCCCCTGCGAGGTCGTTGTGGTCGGGGTCGGCGCCGAACCGCGGGACGAGTTGGCTGCCGGCGCCGGACTGGTCTGTGAGCGGGGGATCGTCGTCGACGAGTGCGCGCGGACGAGCGATCCCGCCGTCTTCGCGATCGGTGATGTCACCCGGCGGCCGGTGCCCGGTGTCGACGGGGCGATGCGGCTGGAGAGCATTCCGAGCGCGACCGAGCAGGCGCGGCAAGCGACTGCCGCGATCCTCGGTCTTGATCCGCCCTCGCCCGAGGTGCCGTGGTTCTGGTCGGATCAGTTCGACCTGAAGCTCAAGATCGCCGGTGTGGTCCAGCCGGGACGTGAGGTCGAGCGGCGCGGCGATCCGTCGTCCGGGCACTTCGCGCTGTACCACCGCGACGAGACGGGCGACGTCACCGCGGTCGAGACCGCGAACGCACCCGCCGAGTTCATGGCCGCCAAGTCGTTGCTGAGGAGTCGTCATGCCCGCAGTCGTGTATGAGCTGCCCGACGGTTCCGTGCACTCGGTCGAGGTGCCGTGCGGGCAGAGCGTGATGGACGGGTCGGTGCGCAACAACCTCAGCGGCATCGTCGCCGAATGCGGCGGCAGTTGCTCCTGCGCCACCTGTCACGTGTACGTCGAGGACGGGCAGTTCGACGAGATCTCGGACGAGGAGCGCGAGCTGCTCGAGTTCGCGGAAGGGGCCCGGCCGGAGTCGCGGCTGTCGTGCCAGCTGATCGTCGGCGAGGGCTGCGGTGGGATTCGGGTCCGGGTGCCGGACACCAACTGAACGGAGAACGTGATGGAAATCAGTGCGGCAGTGGTGCGGGAACTCGGTGGATCGTTCTCGGTCGAACAGGTCACGCTCGATGACCCGCGGGCCGGCGAGGTGCTGGTCGAGATCGCCGGCGTCGGCCTGTGTCACACGGACCTTGCGGCGAAGGACGGCCACCTGCCGTTCCCGTTGCCCGGTGTGTTCGGGCATGAGGGGAGCGGTGTGGTCGTCGCCGTCGGCCCTGGTGTGTCGAAGGTTGCCCGAGGCGACAAGGTGGCGCTGACCTTCAACAGCTGTGGGGAGTGTGTGCAGTGCGTCCGCGGCGAGCCGTCGTACTGTCAGAGCTTCATGCCGCTCAATTTCGCCGGCGTACGGCCGGACGGCAGCAGCACGCTGCGGTCCGGTGACACGGTGCTGGGGTCGGAGTTCTTCGGCCAGTCGTCGTTCGCGACGCATGCGATTGCCCACGAGCGCAACGTGGTGAAGGTACCCGATGATGCGCCGCTATCGCTGGTCGGTCCGCTGGGGTGCGGCGTGCAGACGGGCGCCGGCGCCGTACTGAATTCGTTGGACTGCGCGCCGGGGTCCTCGTTGCTGGTTCTCGGTGGTGGGTCGGTCGGTCTGTCCGCCGTACTGGCGGCCGGGGTGCGCGAGCTCGGCACGGTCATCGTGGTCGAGCCGCTCGTCCAGCGCCGCGAGCTCGCGCTGGCACTCGGCGCGACGCATGCGGTCGACCCCGCCGACGGACCGCTGTCCGAACAGGTCCGGGGGATCATCAGCCGCGGTGTCGACTACGTGATCGACACGACCGGCGTGGTGAGCGTCCTGGAGCAGGCGATGTTGTCGCTGGCGCAGCGCGGGACGGTCGGGATCATCGGCGTACCCTCCGATCCGGCGGCCGCGTTGCCGGTCGGCCTGATCCAGGCACAGATGCTCGGGGCAACGATCACCGGCATCGTCGAGGGCGACAGCGTCCCCGACGTGTTCATTCCGCAGTTACTGGATCTGCACCGGGCCGGCCGGTTCCCGTTCGACAAGCTCATCACCACGATGCCGTTCGCCGGCATCAACGAAGCCGTCGCCGCCCAGCACCGCGGCGATGCCGTCAAGATCGTGCTCGTGCACGACTGATCCGAGGACAGAGCCATGATCGAGTACGACCAGCTGTACATCGGCGGCGAGTGGACCTCGCCGGCCGGATCGAGCACGATCCCCGTGCACTCCGCGACCTCCGAGGAACGGATCGGCGTCGTACCAGAAGGGTGCGAGGCCGACATCGACGCCGCGGTCGCGGCCGCGCGCAAGGCCTTCGACGATCCTGCCGGGTGGTCGCGATGGGAACCGTCGCAGCGGGCGGAGGTGCTCGAGCGATTCGCGGTCTCGCTGGAGAAGCGCAGCGAGGAGATGCAGCGGCGGGTGAGCGTACAGAACGGGATGCCGATCTGGCTGGCGCAGCAGTTCGAGGGACCGTTTCCTCCACTGCTGCTGCGGTACTACGGGGCGCTCGTGCGGGACGTGGCGCAGGAAGAGATCCGGCCGGGCATGCTCGGTGGCAAGTCGGTCGTGGCCCGCGAGCCGATTGGTGTCGTCGCGGCGATCGTTCCCTGGAACGTGCCGCAGGCAATCACTTTCCTGAAGCTCGCGCCGGCGTTGGCCGCGGGCTGCACCGTCGTACTGAAGCCGGCGCCGGAGACCGTGCTCGACGCCCTGCTGATGAGTGAGGCAGCTGTCGAGGCGGGGCTTCCCGCAGGGGTGCTGAACGTCGTTCCTGGTGGGCGTGAGGTCGGCGCCTATCTGGTGGCGCATCCGCAGGTGGACAAGGTTTCGTTCACCGGGTCGACCGCGGCCGGGCGCGCGATCGGCGCGACCTGCGGGCAGCTGCTGCGGCCGGTGACACTGGAGCTGGGTGGGAAGTCGGCCGCGATCGTCCTCGACGACGCCGACCTGCAGTCGTCGATCGAGAGCTTCTTCGCCGCGACCCTGCTGAACAACGGCCAGATCTGCTGGCTCGGCACCCGCGTCCTCGCGCCTCGATCGCGGTACGACGAGGTGGTGGACACCGTCACCGGCCTCGCCGGATCCCTGCGCCTGGGCGACCCGATGGACCCGTCGACCCAGGTCGGACCACTCGTCTCCGCACGCCAGCGGGATCGGGTGGAGTCGTACATCGCGAAGGGCCTGAACGACGGCGCCCGCCTGACCACCGGTGGCGGCCGGCCGGCCGATCTGGACCAGGGCTGGTTCGTCGAGCCGACGGTCTTCGCCGAGGTGGACAACCAGCACGCCATCGCTCAGGAGGAAATCTTCGGCCCGGTGCTCGCCGTGATCCCTTACGGCTCCGAGGACGAGGCGATCGCGATCGCCAACGCGAGCGACTACGGCCTCGGCGGCTCCGTCTGGACCACCGACCCCGACCGGGGCGAGTCCATCGCCCGCCAGGTCCACACCGGCACCATCGGCATCAACGCCTACGTCAACGACCCCACCGCCCCCTTCGGCGGCATCAAGGCCAGCGGCACCGGCCGAGAACTGGGCCCCGAGGGCCTCCACGCCTACCAACACCTGAAAACCATCTACCTGGCCCCGTGACAGCAGGTCCACCCAGCCCGAAGGATTGTCTCCGATCAATCGCTGTGGGGCGCAGCGGCATGGAGGGAACCGAGGAGAGCCAGTGAATCCTCGTCGGCTGAGCCGGCTGCAGCCGTCCCAACCAGGAGGACTGGCCGGGAGTTCTCTGAACGGTGTCGCGGGATCAGGCACGACGTCGCAGATGGCGGCGGAGTGTCTGACGGCCGGGCGACTGGGTCGGGCGGACGTCGTACCCGTCACCTCGTCCCTGACCGACAAGCACTGGCGCTCGTTCCGTGGAGCAGGAATCCCGCTGGTCGTGATCGATCCGGTCGATGTGCCGGACGCTGATGTACTTAGCGTCGGAGCCAGGTCGGCGGTGACCGAGCGGCCAAGCCTTCGGCAACTGGCCGCTCGGTGCGATCAGCTGAAATCGCTCGTGAAGTCCGCAGTGTTCCATTGCTGTGGCTTCATGACGTAGACGAGGTCGGTCTCAGGCCCGCCGGCCCGTTCCCACTCCTTCGTGTACTCCTTGCCGAAGTCTTCGCCGAGGTAGCGGGTCGCGAGGGGTAGTAGGTCTTTCGATGTATCGGTTGCCCGGATCTCGGCGACCGGTCCTTCGACGGTCACGTAGCGGTACGGGGTCGCCTCCGATTGGACGACGAGAACGAACCGCCGGGCGGCGTCGATCGCGATGCCCTTGCGGGACTTTCCGTTCATGATCACGGTCACACCACTGTCCGGCGAGTAGTCGTACCACACCGGGGCAGTGACCGGCGCACGCTCTGGATCCTCCGCTTCGACTGACAACACCCCGATACGTGCTTCGGCGAGGAAGGCCTCGCGCTCCGCCCGGGTCATACGGTTCGGCATCCGAATTCCTCTCATTTAGGTCGTTGACCTAATACTAGGTCAACGACCTAGAGCCAGCTAGGGTGCAGGTGTGACCACCTCGTTCAGCGACCGTGGCAGAGCCCGCCGGGACGCCGTGCTGGCTGCGGCGCGGGAGTTGCTGGTCGAGGACGGGTTCGACCAGTTCGTGCTCCGCCGCGTTGCGGCCAGGAGCGAGATGACGCTGGGGAACCTGCAGTACTACTTCCCATCCCGTGACGACCTGCTCGAGGCGCTGATCCGAGCCGAGTTCGAGCACGATCTCGCGGCCGTCCAACGCGCGACGACAGCCGACGGCTTGGAAGCGGCCGCGCGGGCTCTGGTGCGGAACTGGACGACCGGAGCAGGCGCCGTCTTCGGAACGATGTCGCTCCTTGCCTACCACCATGAACGATTCTCGCGTCTCAACCACGAGATCTATGAGGCCTTCTACAGGGAACTCGGAGTTCTCCTGCGCGGTGTCTCCGAGGGAGTCCCCGAGGCGGAAGTTCGACTGCGCGCGCGCCTGATCACGTCCCTGCTCGACGGGGTCGCGATGCAGATCCACGCCGGCGCCGCCACCCCCGAAGAGCTGACCACCCGCGCCGCCACACTGGTCGTGACGATTGCGACCGGCGCCGGGTAGCGCCGGCCGCCTTCAACGCCCGGGCCTCGGTGAGGGCGTCCTCGTACGACTGCCAGCCCGGCGACTCGTAGACCATCTGACCACTGACCAGGAAGGTCTGGTTGGTGAAACCGCCCGCGGAGGTGAAGATCAGCCACTCCTCGTACGGCGTCACCCGGTAGCCCGCGAACGTCTCCGCGATGACCGGAGGGACACCTTGCGGCAGATCCTCGTTGTGATGCTCGGCCAGCCGCGCGCACGCAAGGTCCAGCGTCTTCCGGTCGGTCATCAGACGCCCGGCAGGAACGGCACTAGTACTCGCCGTAGATTTGGACCTTGGTGCCGATCGGGGTGTCGGTGAAGATTTGGTGGATCTCGGGGCGCAGGACGCGAACGCAGCGGTGGCTGTCGGGGTAGGGCTTGACGAGGGAGTTGACCCGGGAGCCGTGCAGGGCGATGCCGGGGCGGTCCTTGAGGAAGTAGAGGGAGTCGTACATGTACGCGTCGTCGTACAGGCTGCTCTCGTGCGCGCCGGCCCACTTGCGCCAGACCGTGCCGGTGCGGTTCGGGGTCTCGTACCCGGGGCCGCCGGTGGAGATCCAGACGATCCGCTTGTAGGTCTTTCCGACGATTTGGTACAGGATCTGGCAGGTCTTGTTGACGTAGATGCCGGGGGAGCGGGTCGGTGCCGGGCGACTGGTTGCGTTGAGCACCGAGTACGCGTCGTTCAGGCTGAGTCCGCTGCGGCTGACCGGCATACCGTGCGTCTCGCGCCACGCGCACAGTGCCTGCTTGGCGCGGGCGGTGATGTCGCCGTCGATGTCGCCGACCGGGTACCCGAGCTTGTCCAGTTGACGTTCCACGCGCAGCGCGTAGTACTCCGGCTTCTGCTTCACCTTGGGCGTCGGCTTGACCGTCGGCTTCACGGTGGGCTTGGCAGTCGGCGTGGCGTTCGGCGTCGTACTGGTCGAAGCGTGTGCGGGAGAGGACGTTGTAGGCGAAGGCGTTGTCTCACTTGCGGCCACGTCGGAACAGCCGGCGAGTACGAACGACAGAACGACGGCACCGGCAACAAGACCACGTCGACGAGACACGGATTCCCCTCTCCCTCAGCATTTTCAGCGTCGCAGAACCACGCCGTGTAAGCGTGCAGCGACCCGCCGAGACTAATCTGCGAGAGGTTCCTCAACGGGTACACCGGCAGATCCCGTCACCGAACCGTTGCCGAGTTCCGGTGCCGGCTTCGTCCCGCAACCGGCTGCACAGGTACCCGCCCCGAAGCCGCCCATCCCGAAGCCACCCGTCCCGCAGCGGCCCGGCCCGGAACCCGCGGACCACCCCGCCGAGCCGGAACCCCCTCTTTTCCAAGGACTTCTGCTCGACCTGCAGGGTGAGGCGAACGGTTTACAGGCCGAGGTCGCGGAGGAATTCGGGCTTGTAGGCCTGCAGTACGACGTACCGCGGGTCCGGGACCTCCATGTCCGCGTTCTTGGCCTCATCGCTGGCCGCGTCGTGCGCGCCGACCGGCACGCTCGGGTCGGTCCAGTCCTGCTCGGCCGGATTCCACCGCGTCACCGTGTACGTCGCGTCGAGGTGCTCGTCGGCCACCAGATCCTTGGCGGTCCGCTCGGCTTCCTGCGCGTCCTCGAGCGTGAGCGTGTACATCAGCATCCGGTTCCCGTCCCGGGTCACCGTCACCTGACTTCCGAGCCGCTTCCGCGCGTCGTCATCCAGATCCAACGCCCGCAACCGATCCCAGAACGTCAACCCGTGCCCCTCGTCACTGAGCACAACCTCAACCCGAAACTCCTCATCCGCCATGCATCACACCCTACCGACCGCGAGCTCCGCCCCCGCACGCAGACCCGCAGGCCCCCACGCCTGCGGTGGCCCGGGAGGTTCGCCGGTGCCGCAGCACCTCTTGTACTTGCTCTCGGACCCACACCAGCAGGGCTGGTTACGTCCGGGCGGCCAGCGGACCCCAACGGCCTCGTCCGGATTCGACTCGTCGGGCGACAAGTCATCGCCCGAGCCGGCGCGGTACGCCATGACGCGGTCCATGAAGTTCTCGAAAGTCATCAGTTCGACGGTCACGTGCTCGTCGTACTCGCGGAGCACGCCTTCGACCGCTCGGTAGTAAGCAACGACGCTGCTGGGCGTGATGCGCGAGGGCCACGACTCGCGGGCCTCGGCGAACTCGGCTCGGCTCCAAGCCTGCACACGGCCGTCGACGATCGTCGGCAGGCGCAGGATATCGAGCAGGTCGAAGTAGCCGTCCATCGCTTCGACATCACCGATCTCGCCGATCATGTCGATACTGTCCAATTCGAGTCCGAGCGCCCATTTGACTCTGCGTCGGCCGCCCGCCATCAGCGTGGCCCATCGCGAAGCGCGGATTTCGTCATCTGTCAGGTGACCGATCGTCCGTGAATACCAGATCAGTGCGTCCACGAGCTGACCGCGTCGTTCGAGCACCGAACCTGCCCACAGCTGGGCGAACGGAGATGAACCGCTCTTGCTGACCGCCTCCTGGATTGCGCTTGACTCGATGTCGTCGTGCTGCTGCCTGATGACGTAGTCCGCGTAATCGGCGGCTGCGTCGCTACTGGAGTCGCCTCGTCCGGCGATCAGCTCCTGCCAGATCGCGGTCGCCTGGTCATGCTCTTTGTGCCTTGCATGCTCGCGCGCAGCGTCGAGCGGCGAGCATGCACGGTTGGGGTGGGTGTCGGGTTCGGGTTTGCGGTGCTGATCCGCCGGTTCGCCTTCCATGCCGGGAAAAGTATTCGGATTGGCCCCACGGCGAACGCACCTCTTTGCAGCTGTGGATATCTGGGCGTCCGCTCGCCGCGCGGAGTTGCCGCACTCACCAACGTGATGGTTTCGGTCGGCGCGTCGTGCTGCCAAGCGTGCCGGAGCAGCGCGAGTCCCAGCCGGGCGCGGTTGATGAGTGCCGCAGGTCCGCTGGACCACCTGGATGCGGATCGCCAGGCCATCACAATCGCGCTCCAGACGCGGTCCGCCGCCTGGAGGGAGCGGCACGGGTGCATTTGTGATGGCCTGGCGGTCCGCGGTGGTGGGGCGGGTGGTCGCGCCGACATGTAGGACAGGTGAATCGATTTCCTTCGATCGACTACAGTTCTTAGTCATGGAGCTGAGGCACTTGGAACACTTCGTGGCGGTGGCCGAGCAGAAACACTTCACGCGGGCTGCTGAGGCGATGTCGATCTCGCAGTCGGGGTTGTCCGCCTCGATCCGTGCGCTCGAGCGTGAGCTCCGCGCGAGTCTGTTTGTCCGTAACACCCGCAGCGTGGAGCTCACCGAGGCGGGGCGGGCGCTGCTGTGCGAGGGACGACGTACCCTCGCCGCCGCCGAGGCCGCGAAGGATGCCGTCGCCGCGGTCCAGGGGCTGCTGCGCGGTCACCTCACGGTCGGGCTCGAGCAGTGCCTCGGGGTGGTGGACGTACCGGCGCTGCTCGCGAAGTTCCGGTCCGCGTACCCGGGGGTCGAGATCGAGGTCCGCCAGGCCGGCTCCACGCCGATGCTCGACGAACTCGCGTCCGGCCGGCTCGACGTCGCGTTCGTCGCGACCGCCGGCGACCCGGTCGACGGGCTGGATCTGCGGCCGCTGTCGCGCGAGTCGATGGTCCTCGTCTGCGCGCCCGACCACCGGCTCGCGAAGGCGTCCGGCGTGACTCTCGACGACCTGGCGGGGGAGTCGTTCGTCGACTTCGACCCGACCTGGGGCGCCCGCGCGATTTCGGACCGCGCCTTCACGACGGCAGGCGTCGCGCACCCGGTGACGATCGAGGTCAACGACGTACACACCCTTCTGGCTCTCGTCGCTCACGACCTAGGCGTAGCCCTCGTCCCCGAACGCATCGCCGCCAAGCGCGGCGACCACGTCACCGTCTCGCTGGCCCCCGGCACCGCGTCCGACTGGCAAGTCTCCGTCGCCGTCCCCACCGGCCCAGCCGCCTCCCTGGCCGCTGACGCCCTCATCGGAATGCTCCCCACCACGGCCGGCCACAGCTGAGAAATGACACTCGCTCACGATGTAATGGGGGTTTGGTAACCGACAGCCACGACGGGAGATCGTCCGGATGGACCCCTTGCTGCCTGGTGAGCCGAACGAAGTCGGTCGCTATCGATTGCTGGGCCGGCTGGGTGCCGGTGGGATGGGACAGGTGTTTCTGGGACAGTCCCGCGGCGGCCGCTTGGTAGCGGTGAAGCTGGTGCAGGAGGGGCTGGCCGTCGATCCGCAGTTCCGGCGCCGGTTCGCCCAAGAGGTCCTGGCGGCGCGAAGCGTCGGCGGCTTCTACACCGCGCAAGTGGTCGACGCCGATGTCGAGGCTGATCGGCCGTGGCTGGCGACGGCGTACATCCCGGGTCCCTCGCTGCGAGAGGCGGTGGAGCGGTACGGGCCGTTGCCGCAGCAGGCCGTGCAGGTGCTGGGCGCTGGTCTGGCCGAAGGGCTGGCCGCCATCCATGCGTGCAAGCTGGTGCACCGCGATCTCACACCGGGCAACGTGATCCTGGCCGCGGACGGCCCGCGCATCATCGATTTCGGGATCTCCCAGGCGCTGGACGCGACTCTGCACACCAGGTCGGTGATCGGTACGCCGTCGTTCATGTCGCCTGAGCAAGTCCGGGGCGAGTACCTCGACGCGTCGAGCGATGTGTTCTCGCTCGGCAGCGTGCTGGCGTACGCCGGCACTGGCCGCAGTCCCTTCGGCACCGGTGCAGTGGCCACGGTCCTCTATCGCCTGCTTAACGACGAACCCGATCTGGCCGGTCTGCCCGATCCTTTCGCGGACATCCTGCGTACCTGCCTGGCCAAGGAGCCGGCCGACCGGCCGCCGATCTCCGACCTGCTCGACCGGCTCGGGGTGGACGGTGGAACCGCCGGGGGCTGGCTGCCCGAGCAGGTCACCCTGCTGATCAATGAGCACGAGCGTGCGACCAAGCCCTACACCGTCGCACCGCCGAAGTTACGTCCCGAACCGGAACACCCGCCGGTCAACCACCCGCCCGCGAAGGACCCGGTTGTCTTCGCCCTGGACAAGCACGCCATGACCAGGGCGACCATCCTGCGGTTCATGCTCGCCGCGATCCCGTTCGGCTTGGTCGCCTTCTACTTGCACGCCGACGGCACCGGTTTCGATGGCCTCGACGTGGGGCTCATCTTCTTCTGGTTCCTTGCCGGGATCAGCAGACAGGACAAGACGTACGAGGTTCTCGAGTTGGACGAGGACAAGCTCACCGTCCGGCCGAAGAACCAGCAGGCAAAGGAGTTCTCGATCCGCTGGGACGCACTGGAACGGGTCGGGTTGGTCGGAAATGAGGTAGACGCCTCAACCACTCCGGACAGCGACCCGAAGCTCGTCGTGTGGTTTCGCCGCGACGAGGACGTTCCCTGGGACTGGGCAGGGAGGGCCTACATCAAGCCTTTCGGGTCCGGCTTCTTCATCGCCCGGCCCGCGCGGGCGGTGGGCTGGTTCGGGGAGAGCCGCCGAGCCGCGGAGGTACGTGAGGCCCTGACCCGCTTCGCCGGCGAGAAGTTCGTCGAGACGGCCCCTCAGAACTGATCGGCGTACGGCGGCCTGGACGTGTGCCCAGGCCGCCGCAAAACCGACCTACCAGGCGTAGTCCTCGGGCGCAGTCTTGTAGCCCGGGAAGATTTCGTCGAGGCGGGTCAGCGACTTCTCGTCGAGCTTGATGTCGACCGCGCGTACGGCGGACTCCAGCTGCTCCATCGTCCGCGGGCCGACGATCGGGCCCGTCACGGCCGGCTGGTGCAGCAGCCACGCGAGCGCGAGCTCACCCGGCTCGTGCCCGAGCTCGTCCGCGAACTCCTCGTACTGCTCGATCTGCGGCCGGAGCTTCTCGAGCGTCTCCTTGGAGCGGCCCTCGAGGCGCCGTACACCCTCGTTCTCCTTCCGGATCACGCCACCCAGCAGCCCGCCGTGCAGCGGCGACCACGGGATCACGCCCAGCCCGTACGCCTGCGCCGCCGGCAGCAGCTCACGCTCGACGTCACGCTGGATCAGGTTGTACAGCGACTGCTCGCTCACCAACCCGTTGTAGTTCCGCTTCGCAGCCGCTTCCTGCGCCTGCGCGATGTGCCATCCGGCGAAGTTGCTCGACCCGGCGTACAGGATCTTCCCCTGCTGTACGGCGACCTCCATCGCCTGCCAGATCTCTTCCCACGGCGTGTTCCGGTCGACGTGGTGGAACTGGTACAGATCCACATAATCCGTCTGCAACCGCTTCAGGCTCGCGTCGAGCGCCCGCCGGATGTTGAGCGCCGACAGCCTTCCTTCGTTCGGCCAGCCATCGCCCATATCGCCGTACACCTTGGTCGCCAGCACCGTCTTCTCCCGGTTCTTGGCTTCCTTGGCGAACCACTCGCCGATGATCTCCTCGGTACGGCCCGGGTAGATAGACCGCCCGTACCCATTGGCCGTATCGAAGAAGTTGATCCCCTTGTCATGCGCCGCATCCATGATCGCGTGCGCATCCCCCACCTCAGTAAGAGGCCCGAAGTTCATAGTCCCAAGAACGATCCGACTAACCGACAGACCTGTCCGCCCAAGCTGAGTAAAGTCCATACCTCCAAACCTCCATCCACCACGGACAGATGTCCAACAGGAGAATCCGCACAGTCTGATCGTCCGGACTTCTGAGCGCGCCGCCGGCCCGGCCGGAGAGTAGTGTCTGGACGTGCCCGGAAAGTAGTTGGGGTGAGGGCCGGCCTGCGTCCCGCGACAGCGTGCGGGCAGGCGCTAAGCTCTGCCTGTTCGATCCCCTGGCAGAGCGGAACCCGTCGGCATGAGATGCGCCGAGTCGAAGCAGCGCAAGGCTCGAGATCTGACCTGGCCTAGCTCGACTCAGCCCCTTGCCGCGAACCTGTCCGCGGATTTGACCAGGCCCGAAGCTCGTCTCTACACTCGAACAAATGTTCGAACTACGGGGGAGGTCTCGTGAGTTCATTGCGAGTAGTAGAGATCTGTGCAGGGGCAGGCGGTCAGGCCCTCGGGCTTGAGCTTGCTGGGTTCGAACACGCGCTGGCTGTCGAGCTCGACCCTATGGCTGCGGAGACCTTGAAGCTCAATCGGCCGAAGTGGGACGTGCGCGTTGGCGATGTCGCCGATCCCGCAGTCTGGGATCCTGAGCAATTCCGCGATGTGGACCTCCTGGCCGGAGGAGTGCCTTGCCCTCCGTTTTCCATCGCAGGCAAGCAGCTCGGTGCGAATGACGAGCGCGATCTGTTCGCATGGGCAGTCGAGCTCTGCGGCGTGATGCGGCCGCGCGCTCTGATGCTTGAGAACGTTAGAGGTCTGTCCGCGCCACGCTTCTCGGCGTACCGGCAACACGTTCTCGACCGCTTGAATGACCTTGGGTACGTCGCCGACTGGCGTCTGCTGCACGCATTCGACTACGGGGTTCCGCAGTTGCGTCCCCGCTTCGTACTCGTCGCCCTGAGCGAAGAGGACGCGCCGTACTTCAGCTGGCCTGAGGCTTCGTCAATTCGGCGGACTGTCGGCGAAGAGCTCGTGGATCTCATGGCTGCGAATGGATGGAAGCACGCCCGCCACTGGGCAGACCGGGCGAACAAGATCGCTCCCACCATCGTTGGCGGTTCTAAGAAGCATGGGGGAGCCGACCTAGGCCCAACCCGCGCCAAACGCGCTTGGCGTGAAATGGGCGTCGATGGTCTGGGTGTTGCGGACGCGGCGCCATCGGCCGACGCTCCCGAGGATCACGACCCGAAGCTGACGGTCGAGATGGTTGCGCGACTTCAAGGCTGGGACGAGAGGAAGTGGCATTTCGCGGGCCGCAAGACCTCGAAGTATCGCCAGATCGGGAACGCTTTCCCGCCTCCGGTCGCGAGGGCGATCGGCCGCCAGATCGTCGCCGCCCTCAACCACGAAGGCGAGCCACGCGTTCAGACCGAGGCAGTGACTCACGATGAGGTCTATCGAGTCCTGCGAGCTGCCACTGACCCGCTCACGATTACCGAGATCTTCGAGCAGATCGATGGATCTCTGACACTCGAGGAGATCGAGTTGCGTCTCAAGCACCTGATGCGTGACTTCAACATGCAGCCCGTCGACTCCGAATCGGGCGAGCCGGCCTACAAATTAGGCGACTTCCGGGCCTTCATCGGCCAAGACGATCACGTCCGTCATGAATACCTAGCCCAGATGCGCTCGAAGGTCAGCTAGCTGCGGTCGCGAAGAGCGCGCACGACCTTCTCGACGGCGTCGTCGATCGCTTCGTGCTCCCATATACGGACGACCGACCACCCGTCTTCGCCCAACGCAGCATCAGCGAGGAGATCTCGTTCGACATTTCGCTGGAGCTTCGGCGACCAGTACTGCGAATTCACCGACGGCTGCCGCCCATGCTCAGGGCAGCAATGCCAGAAGCACCCGTCGATGAACACTGCGACCTTGCGTGCCGTGAAAACGATGTCCGGCCGAACTCGGCGTGATGACGTGTAGACGCTGAGATCCTTGCGGAAGCGGTAGCCAGATCGGTGCAAGGCCGAGCGCAGCAGGATCTCGGGTTTGGTGTTCGTCCTCCGGATGGCTTGCATGTTCCGCGATCGTCCGGGGGTTGTGGGCGTCTCCACTAGCCTGTCGTCTCCCATGTGCCTGACTCACTCTTGCTGGCTCGGTCGTTCGAGGGCTTCTGGTCTCCTGTCTGGTGGCTGGAGGAGATGGACCGCGGCGTCACTTCGCCTTGCGTACGTCGGGAAGCTTCGGCGCTGGTTCGACTACCAGTTCGCCCTCACGCGCGAGGCGCCAGGGCCGCCCCTCCAGCTCAACAGTCCAAGGCGCTCCGGGCTCGGCCGGAACAACCCGCAGGCTGATCACCTCACCTGGGCCTGGGATCTCGACTCCAAGTTTTCTGGCGACCGTGCGATGGGCCTCGTAATCGCCGCCAGGGATCAGATAGCCCACCTCCCGAAGCTTCGTCCGCGATCCGTTTCCGTTGTCTCGCAGCCGAGCCATGTAGTCGTCCTGCTGGGCCAGAGTCGCGATCGTGTTGCGCCCAATCCGTCGCTCTGTCACATGTCTGAGCAGCTCCGTCACTCGAGCTTGCCCCGACTTCGGGGCGAGGATCCTCTGGAGTGTCGCCGCGTCCAGACCAAGAAGCACGTTGGGCGGCAGACTCGCCTCGTAATGCAACCAATCGATCTGCTGCCGTCCGATCAAGCTCAGCTGAGTTTTGCCGTCCCGATTCACGCTGGACCGCCGGTTGTCATCAGTCGCTCTCACGACTCCAAGACACCACGTCCCACGCTGGTCATCAGCCCAGGCCACCAGCAGCAGTTGACCGAAGCACTCAGGCGGCAGCATCCATCCACCGAAGCTCTGCGAGAACTTGCAGTCGACGTCATATCCACAGATCGAGTAGTCCAGAGCATTACCTTCGACGGTGTCATCGATGACGTCGTCAAACTCGCGCCGAAGATTGATCTCCAGCAGCGTCCCGTAGTGAGTCTTCTCAGTCTTGTACAACTGATCCCACCGAAACCGCCCAGTGTGCTGCCCGTCGTACAACTGGTCATACGTCGCCCTAAACACAGCCGCGGCCCGCGTCCCATCCGGATCGGCCTTGCTGAAGGCTCGAACCACCTGATCGCGCGCAGCGTCAGACTCCAGCCGCACAGTCGGCATTCCAGGCAGCACCGAATCACTCACGACCACTGAGGATACCGGCGAAGGTATCTTCGGGAACTCTGGTGTGATTACCGCGGGACGACCGGCGCAGGCACGACCGGGTCGTCTGCGGTTGCCTGCCGCCACCACGAGCCCTCAATTTCGGCGCCGACGGAGTGCTTCGACGGGACGACTCGGCATACCACGAACTGGCCTTTCGCTGGCACGGGCAAGCTGAGTGCCTGCGCGACTGCGGGATCGTTGTCCTGGTGACCGAGGACGAGCAGGCCTTCCGGACGCAGCTTGTCGCGGGCACCACCGTTCGAGCGCATCCGCTTCATGGGATCGTCCAGTCCCCATCCGACCGTCTCCACTGTTGTCCTTCGGAGGATGACGCCCGGTAGTTCCCGACAGAGTTGGAGCAGTCGCGCCTGCCCATGCCGGTCGCCGGATCGCGCGCGGGCTGAAAAGATCCGCTCGCGTTGCGCGGCGGGCATCCGAAGCAGCTGGTTTGGCGCCAGGCCAGGGTGCTCGGCCCAGAGCCACCGAACTCGCCCGACGCCGTCCCGAGTCAGCTTTCGCTTTGCGTCCCTGTTCCTGGATTCTCGGAGTACGTCGGATGTTGCGCGCACGATCCCAGCACGCCAGGCGCTGTCCTGGTCATTGGCCCACACGACGAGGGCTAGATGGCCCTCCATTTCCGGCCCGAACTCCCAGCCGCCGATGGACTGGGAGAACTTGCAGTCCACCTCGATGCCAGCGATCCGATAGTCGGTGACGTCGCCATCGGCGAACTCGAACTTGCGGTGGAGATTGATCTCGACCAGGGTGCCCATGTACGTCTTCTCAGTCTTGTGGAGAGCGGAGTAGCTCCAGCGCCCCCGGCGTCGGCCGTCAAGGAGTTGATCGAGCGTGTCGCGTAGTACGCCTGCGACTTCATCGCCGGTTGGATCGAGCCGGAGAAGCTCTGCCGCGACTGCGTCATTCTCAGAGGAGCCCGATCGAGGTGACATTCCTGGCAGCATGTCCGGCATTCTCTAGCAGGCCCCCTCGATCCGTCGTGGAGTCGCGAGCTTAGTCTGAGGTGGCCGTCGCCAGCTCTCGATTGCCTCAATTGTTGCCGAGTCGAGCCTCGAGCTACTGCCCGCCCGGCTGACATTAGCTCGGTCGATCCCGGCGCGAGATAGCCTGCACCTGTGGCTGGTCCCATCTTTCCCTTTGTTGGGCATGAATCCGCAGATCTGGTCGTCGATGCTGTCTACGCTGGAGGGTCCGCGGGATCTGCGGCAGATGATGCACTGGCGCGTCTGTTGCCTGTGGGCAATCAAGGTGGTTTCCGGCCGAAAGGATCTCCGCGCGACGGAACGGCACGACTGGTTGCCCTGTACACGTCCGGGACAGAGGTCGACTGGCCGGACATTCTCGACCCGCGGACCGGTGTGTTCACCTATTTTGGAGACAATCGGCGGCCGGGGCGCGAGCTTCACCAGACTCAGCGCGGTGGGAATCTCTTATTGCGGGACGTGTTCGCGCTCGGACATGGAACATTGAACGATCGCCGAGGAGTCCCACCGTTTCTGCTGTTTCACAGGGCTATGCCTGGCCGGAGTGTTGCCTTCAATGGCTTGCTGGCGCCGGGCGCCGCATCGCTATCGAGCGACGACGATCTCGTTGCCGTCTGGCGCTCCACCGGTGGCCAGCGCTTTCAGAACTATCGGGCGCGATTCACCGTGCTGGATGCTGGCCATATACCGCGGGCGTGGATCAGCGACGTGCTAGCCGGCCGGGCATATGAGAGCGAGCACTGCCCAGCAGCCTGGAGGTCGTGGGTGGATGGGAGGGTCTATGTGCCGCTGGAGGCTCCCGCGACCACCGTCGTCAGAGCCAAGTCTCAACAGCTCCCCAGCGACCCAGTTGGGCGCGCGATTCTGGCCGAGATTCGCGGCCATTTCCAGGGGCGCGAGCACGAGTTCGAGCCGATAGCCGTTGAGCTGTGGCGCCTTGTCGCGCCCGCTACTGGGCGATGTGACGTCACACGCCCCAGCCGCGACGGCGGCCGAGATGCGGTTGGGCAGTACATGATCGGGCCAGAGTCTGATCCGATCGCTCTCGACTTCGCGCTTGAGGCCAAGTGCTACAGCGCTGACACGTCCGTCGGAGTCCGCGACGTCGCCCGGCTGATTTCGCGGATCAGGCACCGTGAGTTCGGTGTATTCGTCACGACCTCGCACTTCGCGTCGCAGGCGTACTCGGAGGTGCGCGTCGATGGACACCCGATTGTCATGATCTGCGGTCAGGACATAGTCGATGCGTTGAAGGCTCATGGGTACACCGATGTCGCGCGCGTTCGCGCGTGGCTAGACCGGCTATCAACCCACGATCCGCGTGGGTAGCCCGCCGTAGGCGCTGACGGCATGAATCGTCAGAGTTCCCGGCTTGGGGGACTGTGTCGTTGAGCGACCCGCAGGTTCTGAATTGGCGGTCCGCCGTGGACCGCGCCTGAGGCCGGGGCGACGCTGGATGCTGCCGCCAGGGCAATGCGGAGATCCTGCGGGAGAGCCTGGCGGATCGGGGCTATGTCGGATGAGGCGCCGTACAACCTGAATGTGTTGCGCCGGACGCCGACCTCGCGGCCCAGGCGTTTGGCGGCGACCTCGAACGGGCGGTCGTCTTTGCGATGTTCGAAACACACGGCCTCGCGGTAGGGCGGGCCGCCGTCTTCAGGCTGGAACTCGCGATAGACCAGTCGGTGGGACGCTCCGAGTTCCTGGCTTCCGCGGGTCTCGGGGATGACCGGCAACTTGATCTCGGCACAATCGCCGAGGTCGTGAGTGGCGAAGCGAAGGCGTTTGCCTTCGAAGTCAGCTTCCTCACCGTTTGCGATGGCGCGAAGGCCAGCCCTGAGCGCGCGCAGTTCACGGGCGCGCAGGCTGTCCGGTTGGGTCGTGGCGGCTCGCTCGAGTTCGCGTAGGTAAAGCAGCAGCTCGTGATTGACGAGGAGCCGGTACTGACTCATTTCGGCTTGCGGAACTCGGAGTCGTCGATCTCTTCGTCGAGATCCCAGCCGAACTCGGCGGCGACCTCCTCAATGGGAGCAGAAGGCCCACCAGGATTCTGCAGACGGTGCCGAGCGAGCGAGTACGAGGAATCGAAGCCCTCCTGGTCCGTCGCCGCCTCGGTCAGGGCTCGCCAGACCTCGAACGGGATGACCGCAGCCTCGGGCTGGCCGGCGTCGCCGAACACTAGAGGCTCGGCTGCGCCGGACCGGAACATTTGGAGCAGGGCCGGCAGGTTCTTCGAGGCTTCTCCGGTCGAGAGGACCCAGACTGTTCTCCCATCGGGGAGCAGATGTTGCGTCTCTTCGGGGTCCATTCGTGGTCCTTTCGGTTGGTCGGTCGTGTTCAGGATAGGAGTTTGGTGCGGCTTGCGAGGTGGGTTATCCACAGGGGGCCGAGGGCTGTTGTCGGGTGGTGGGGCGGGCGTAACTTCGGGAGTGGGTGAGGTGGGGGTGCGCGCCGGCTGGGGGTGTGTTGGCCGGTGGAGGAGGCTCTGCCCGGACGTCCCTCCAGCTGGGTGGAGCTCAAAGGAGCCCGGGGTGCTTTGGCGCTCCGGGCTCCCTGTCTGAGCGGGGCGCGGGCGAGCGAGGTGCGGCGCCGATGATCGCGGTGGCGCCGGCGATTGGATGGTGCAGGTGGGGCGGGCGGTAGGCGGATGGGTG
Source organism: Kribbella sp. NPDC055110 (assembly GCF_053607525.1). NCBI lineage: Bacteria > Bacillati > Actinomycetota > Actinomycetes > Propionibacteriales > Kribbellaceae > Kribbella > Kribbella sp. NPDC055110. Next base: position 51,157 of record NZ_JBSGTS010000019.1, on the reverse strand, counting down.
CGGGTTGGAAGTGGGTGGCTACTTACCGTTGCGGAAGGGTGGGGTTGTCGAGGATTATTGGCGCGAGGTTGGGAGGGGTGGGGTGTGGGTTGATGTGGTGTTGGTGGATGGGGATCCGGAGGTTGCGGATCGGGGGATTCGGCAGTTGCGGCGGGAGTTGCGGCAGCAGTTCGAGACGCGGGATGTGTTGACGTCTGCGCCGGACGGGGCGAAAGGTGACGCGGCTGCGGTGGGGGCGGTGGCGGTTGCTTTGGGTGGGGCGGGTGGGATGGTGCCGTTGCTGATTGCGGTACTTCGGGATTGGCTGGGTCGGCGTACCGCTGGGCAGCGGGTGAAGCTGACGGTCGGGGACGAGTCGATCGAGGTGGAGGCGGCCTCGGGCGAGGAGCAGCGGCTGTTGGTCGAGGCGTTCCTGCGCAGGTACGAAGCGAGCTGAGGGATGGGGCAGCGCCGGGCCTTGCTGGTGGCCACGTACGAGTACGAGGATGCCGGGTTGCGGCGGTTGGCGGCGCCGGAGCGGGACGTCGAGGCGTTGGCCGAGGTGCTCGAGGATCAGGCGATCGCGGGGTTCGACGTACAGGTACTGATGAATCGGCCCACGCACGAGGTGGGGAAGGCGATCGCGGACTTCTTCGCCGCTGGTGAGCGCGACGACCTGATGCTGCTGTACTTCAGTGGGCACGGGTTGAAGGACGACAACGGCCGGCTGTACCTGGCGATGCAGAACACGGTGCGGGACAGCCTGCGGTTCACGGCGTTGTCGGCGGTGTTGGTGGGGGAGGCGGTGTCGGAGAGCCGGTCGCGGCAGACGATCCTTATTCTGGATTGCTGCTACAGCGGGGCGTACGCGGCGGAGCAGTTCGCCAAGTCGGATTCCGCCGTACACACGAAGGAAGCGTTCGGTGGGCGCGGGCGGATCGTGCTGACCGCGTCGGATTCGACGCAGTACGCCTTTGAGGGAACGGAATCGGTGTTCACGCATCACCTGGTCGAAGGGCTGCGTACCGGTGCCGCCGACCTGGACGCCGACGGGGATGTGACGACCGACGAGCTGTACGACTACACCTACAAGGCCGTTGTCGCTGAGCAGCCGGGTCAGCGCCCGCGCCAGTTCGCCGAGACGGAGGGCCGGACGGTCGTTGCCTCCAACCCGCGTTGGGCGCTGCCCGAGTATCTGGCGAGCGCGATCAACAGTCCGCTCGCCGAGATCCGTCGTACTGCGCTAGCACCGCTAGGGCAGTTGCTGCAGGCAAACAACGAGCTGGTACGCCGTACCGCGCGCGAGCAGCTCGAACGACTCCGGGACGACGACAGCCGGAGCGTCGCGGCCGCGGCGCAGGCGTACCTCGACAACCCGCCGCCACCTGTCCGACCGCAACCAAGCGCCGCACGAACCCCCACACAAACGCCCAGGCGGACCACCGGACCGACGTTCGGAGCGGCGGCGCGAGCGACTGCCAGGCGGTGGCGCGACCGTTTCCGCCTGCCGGATCTGGACTGGCCGATCCTCGGTCTGACGATGATCGCCGCCGCCGCACAGGTCGTCTGCGCGGTCGTCGCAACGCCGCGCATCTGGGAACTGATTGTCGTAGCAGTGCTAGCGGTTGCCGTCATCCCGGTGGTGATCAGGTTGCGCGCCGACGCGGCCGCGTTCGCCGTTGGACTGGCGGGACCGGCGCTCCTGGCGACCGCTATGGCGACCGGCTGGATCACGCGCGAACTCCGGTCAGACCTGCACCCGTTGCCGGCGACCTGGTACTTGATTGCATCCGTGGCGTGGCTGGTCGCAGGCCTCATCGGCCTGCTCCGGTTGCGCCGTACGCCGCCAGTGAGAAACCCACCACCCAAGCTACTGATCGGGCTCGGCGCCGCCGCGGCAGTCCTGGTGCTCGTGATCCTGTTGTACTTCGATCGCCACAGCAGAGTGCATCTGCTCAACGTGGTGCTCCTCTACCTGCTCACAGCTGAGGTCGCGATCGCGGGACCGTTGATTTCTTTCAACCGCCAGTTCCTGGTCGGCTGGGTCGTGAGCGGATTCGTGGTTCTGTTCGGCTTCCTGCGGTTCCAGAGCAAGACCGACCTGCAGCAATTCGCCGCAATCGCCCTGCTCGCGGTCTGGCTCGTTCTCGGTGTCGCAACCGTGAAGCTAGGGACCGGCAAGCCACTCCGCCGCTGGATCACCCCGGCCGCCTTCGTGGCCCCCGCAGTACTCGGCATTATCGCGATCAACGTCATACCGCCTGCTCCTCAGGCTCCGCTGGCGGTCGGCCTCGCGCTCAGCCCGGACAACCGGTTCCTGTACGCGACCGATGTCGAGAACGGCCGCGTGATCAGGTTCAGTACGACGACGCAGGAACGCGTCGGCGATCCGCTGGAGGTCGGTGAGTTCCCGAGCAACCTGATCGTCGCGCCCGACGGATCCCGGCTGTACGTCGCCAACTCCAATTCGAACTCGGTCTCGGTGATCGACGCCGCGACCTGGGCCGTGGTCGGTCAGCCGATCGCGGTCGCGCCCGGGCCGACGAAGTTTGCGCTGAGCACTGCAACGCATCGCTTGTTCGTGTTGAGTCAGACGGCAGCGACGATCACCGAGATCAACACGGAGACGCTGGCGACGGTCGGTGGGCCGCTCGCCGCGGGATCGACCCCGACGGATGTCGCGATCGACGACAGCGGCCGGCTCTACATCTCGTCCAAGGACACGAACACCGTTGCAGTCATCGATGCCAAGTCGCGGCAGGCGGCACGGGGCGCGATCAAGGTCGGCGAGGAGCCAGGTGACCTCGTCCCAGGACCCGACGGAGCGATCTATGTTGTCGGACGTGACAATTACGCGGTCATCAACACGAAGGTCGCGGTGACGAAGCCGGAGCCGGACGTTCTGCCGGGACCGATCACAGCGGGTGCCACGAGCAACGATGGCAAGCACCTTTACGTCTTCGGGCGGTCGGGCAACGACGACACGGTCGGGGTCGTCGACGTCGGCAGCGGCGAGGTCGTCGGGTCCCTGATTGGGAACCTCGGGCTGCCCTCGCGGATCGCGGTCAGCCCGGACGGACAGCGGATCTATCTCAGCCGGTTCTTCGAGCCTGGCATCGACGTACTCGACAGTTCCGGGCCGAAGCAGATCGGGATCATCGACACCAACGGCTGAAAGGCCGGCCCGCGGGGCCGGCCTTTCCACCAGCGTCAGAGGTTGCGGAAGAACTTGCGGAGGTCCTCGGTGACCTCTTCGGGGCGCTCGAGGGAGGCGAAGTGGCCGCCCTTCTCGAAGTTGGACCAGTGCACGATGTTGGTGTTGTCGCGATCGGCCAGCGGGCGGATCGTCTTGAAGTCGTCGGCGAAGACGGCGACGCCGGTCGGGGCGTAGTTGAGCTGCGGCTCGGCGCCGGAGTTGGCTTCCTCGTAGTGGTACCGGCCGGCCGCGGCCGAGGTGTTCGTGAACCAGTACAGCGAGACCTCGGTGAGGATCTGGTCCTGGGAGACCAGGCTGGTGCCGTTGCCGAAGTTGTTGAAGAGTTCGTTCCAGGCGAGCTGGCCGACCGGCGAGTCGGAGATGCCGACGGCAACGGTCTGCGGGCGGGTCGAGTTGATCGCGTTGTACCCGCCGACCGACTGGAACCACTTCAGGTGCTCCAGCGCCGCGTAGTCCGCCGGCGTGAACTTCTCGAACTCGGCCGGGTCGCCCGACGGGAACGAGAACAGTTGCAGGACGTGCAGGCCGAGGAAGCCTTCAGGATTGAGTACGCCGAGCTCACGCGAGATCATCGCGCCACCGTCGGACCCGTGCGCGCCGTACGACGTGTAGCCGAGCCGCCGCATCAACGTGTCGTAGGTCCGCGCCACCCGGGCCATCGTCCAGCCCCGGTCGACCAGCGGCGTACTGAAGGCGAAGCCCGGCATCGACGGTACGACGACCGAGAACGCGTCCTCGGCGGATCCGCCGTACGCGACCGGGTCGGTGAGTGGGCCGATCATGTCGAGGAAGTCGACGAACGAGCCCGGGTAGGTGTGCAGCAGGAGCAGCGGGGTCGCGCCCTCGACCGCGGACGGCACGTGGATGAAGTGCACGGTCTGCCCGTCGATCTCGGTCAGGTAATGCGGGAACTCGTTCATCCGGGCCTCCTGCGCCCGCCAGTCGAACCCGTTCTGCCAGCGGTCGACCATCTCGCTGAGGTAGTGGTTCGGAGTGCCGTAGTCCCAGTCGTCGCCCGGCGCGGCCTCGGGAAGGCGGGTCCGCGCGAGGCGGGCGTTCAGGTCGTCCAGGTCGGCCTGGGCGATCGTGACGGTGAAGGGCCGGATGCTCTCGTTCGTGTTCATGGCTCTACCGTAGAATCCGTATAGGAACATTAGATTCCTAATTAGGAGATTGATTTGCTAGAGACTTCGCAGCGTCTGCTAGCACTGCTAGCTCTCCTGCAGACGCGCCCGGCGTGGACCGGTTCCGAGCTGGCCGAGCGGCTTGATGTGACGACGCGGACGGTGCGGAACGACATCGATCGGCTGCGCGAGCTCGGGTACCCGGTCGACGCGACGCGCGGTCCGGCCGGCCACTATCAGCTCGGCGTCGGCGCGAAGCTTCCGCCGCTGCTGCTCGACGACGAGGAGGCGGTCGCTGTCGCCGTCGGTCTGCGGACCGGCGCGGGCGTGGTCGGGATGGGGGACAGCAGCGTCCGCGCGCTGACCAAGCTCGAGCAGGTTCTCCCGCACCGGCTGCAACGTCAGGTCGAAGCGATCAACAAGGCGATGGACAAAGGCCCCGACAACACCCGGGCGAACATCGATCCGCCCGAGATCGACACAACCCTCTTGTCTACAATCGCCGCATGTATCCGCGACGAGCACTACCTCCGGTTCGAGTACGCCGTACCGGAAGGGGACTCGCTCTACAAGGCCGGATCGAGTACGACGCAGGACCTGCCGATCCTGGTGGAGCCGTACCGGCTGGTGAGCTGGCACGGGTACTGGCATCTCGTCGCCCGTGACGAGCAGGCGGTCTGGCACACGTACCGGGCCGACTGGATGTCGTTGCGGATGGCAACGGGTCGCCGGTACCAACCGCGGCCGATGAAGGACGACGAGTACGCCGACTTCGTCCTGCGGGACGTGGCGTCGGCCGGCTGGAAGGTGCATGCCCGGATCACGGTGTACGCGCCCGCGCGGGAGGTCCTGTCCCGGATCAACGCCGCCGTCGGCATCGTCGAATCGGTCGACGAGAACACCAGCGTCCTGGTGACCGGCGCCGACTCCTATGAGCTGATCGCGGTCTACATCGGCATGCTCGGCCTCGACTTCCGGGTCGACGGCCCACCGGGTCTCGTTGCCCACCTGGAGGTCGTGGGCAACCGGTACCTGAAAGCGATCCTTGGCGTACAGAAGAACGGGTAGTGGTCGCGGGATTTGCGGTCGGTGCCGGCTGGATCAGGCGGCGGAGTGGCGTGCGGGTGGGAGGATTACCCGTCCTTCGGTACGCCGAGGCCGGCGTTGCGGGCCTGGATGATGGCGGTGGCTCGGTCGGCGGTGCCTAGTTTGGTGAAGATGGTGGAGACGTTGTTGGCGACGGTTTTCGGGGCGAGGTCCAGGCGGATGGCGATCGCGGGGTTGGAGAGGCCGGCGGCCAGTAGGTCGAGGATCTCGCGTTCACGGGTGGTGAGTTCGGGGAACGGGTCGGTCGGTGGTGGGGCGGCGAAGAACGTGAGGACGCGGCGGGCGACGCCGGGGCCGAAGATGGCTTCGCCGGCGGCGACGGCGCGGATGGCGCGGGCGATCTCCTCCTGTTCGGCGCCTTTGACGAGGTAGCCGCGGGCGCCGGCGCGCATGGCGGCGAAGACCGAGTCGTCGTCGTCGAACATGGTGAGGACCAGGACGGCGACCTCGGGTGCGGCGCGGGCGAGTTCGCGGGTGGCGGCGAAGCCGTCCAGGTCGGGCATTTGGAGGTCCAGTACGGCGACGTCGGGGCGGGTTGTGACGACCTCGCGGATCGCCTCCCGGCCGGTGGCGGCGACGCCGACGACCTCGATCCCGGGCAGCGAACTGAGCAGTGCCTCCAGCCCGGCCCGAACCACCGGATGGTCGTCGGCCAACACAACCCGAATCACCGCACCTCCAAGGAAGAATCAGCCGGCTGCCCGACGCCGGCGGGAGCTCGCGTTGTGCTTGTGGTGGCGGCTGGGGTGCGGGGCCCGGCTTGGGCGGGTGTGTCTGTGTGGGCGGGGGAGGTGGTGGCGGCTGGGGTGGGGAGGGGGAAGTGGGCTTGGACTTGGCCGCCGGTGGGGGTTGGGCCGGCTTGGAAGGTGCCGCCTAGTTCGGCGGCTCGTTCTTGCATGGCTTGGAGGCCGACGCCGGGGTGCCAGGGGGCGGTTGGCGGGCCGTTGTCGGTGATCTCGATTTCCAGGTCGGTTCCGCAGCGCAGCGCCAGTACGGCGGATGTCGCCCGGGCGTGCCGTACTACGTTTGTCAGCGCCTCTGTCGCGATTCGGTACGCCGCGACCTCCAGCGCGGCCGGCAACGTCGGCAACCCGGAGGCTGAGACCTCGACGCGGATCGCTGCGCCGTCGGCGCGGATTGACATCTGGTCGGCGCGTTGTTGCAGGGCTCCGAGGAGGCCGAGTTCGTCCAGGGCCGGCGGGCGTAGGTCGTCGACCAGGCGGCGTACGTCGGCGATCGCGGAGCGGGTGTCGGCGCGCAAACGCGCAAGCAGTTCGACGGCTCGGGACGCGTCGGCGGAGAGGGCTTTGTCGGTGGTGATGAGGTTGGCGGCCGCGTCCGCGGAGAACGCGACGCCTGTGAGGGTCGGCCCCAGCCCGTCGTGGAGGTCCCGTCGTAGCCGGCGTCGTTCCTCTTCCCGTGCAGACACGAGCTTCTCGCGCGACGACTGCAACTCCGCCGACAACCGCGTCGCGTGCACCGCGACTGCCAGCGGTACGGCGACCAGCCCGAGCACACTCCGGTCGGCCGACGACAACCCCGACTCACCCGACCGAACCCCGACCTCGAGCGTCCCGACAACCTCACCGCCGTACGACAACTCCAGCGGTACGACGGAACCCACAGCCGACCCGTCCGCGATGACGCGGCCGTCGGCGACTAGTGCGGCGTATGGGAGGCGTAGGGCGGAGCGGATTGCGGCGACTACGCCTGGGAGGCCGGCGGATAGTTGTTCGCCTACTCGGGAGGCGACTCGTGCTGGGTCGTGGCGGTCGCCGTACAGGGCTCGGTCGACCAACTGCTGGAGGCGAGGTAGCACCGGTGCGATGATCAGTGCGACGAAGACCGTCACCGCGGCCGAGCGGCCGACCTGTGACGCGATGAGTGAGTCGAGGAGCGCGACCAGCGCCGCATAGCTGCCGATGGCAACAAGCGATAGCAACGCCCACGTCAACGCGCGCGACACAACCAGCCGGATATCGAGCAGCTGGTAGCGGACGATCGCCACCGCGACAGCGATCGGGATCAGCGGGATCGCCAGCAGGACAAGGATCGGCGTACCGGCGACGAAGGCCCAGGGCGTGACGAAGAGCAGTGCGATCACCGAGGCCAGGAGCAACCACAGCAGTTGCCGGCGGCCCATTTCGTCGGCGCGGCGGTAGCGGATCGCGAGGCAGATCAGGGCGAGCAGGATCGCGACGAGGTTGCGTACCTCGGTCGCCGTCCACAGGGGTTGCAGGGCGTCGAAGTCGGGCACGGTGAGGATGCCGCGAGGAAGGTCCGGTGAGACCGGTTCACCGCTCCCGGCCATTTCCAGGACGAAGAGCGGCGAGGTCGCGATGATTCCGATCGCGGCCCAACGCCAGCGCGGCGACAGCAACCGGCCGTCCGGGAACAGCAACAGCGCCAGCGGCAGGAACAGCCCGATCGACCACGGCCAGGTCGCCAGCGAGACAGTGACGAGAACTCGTTGCGCGGTCTCATTGTGCACGACAAAAGCGAGGGTGTCGGCGAACGGTGTCGTGGCGTGGCCGATCCCGTCCGCGAGGAACAGCCAGCCGATCGGGTTGGCCGGCCGGTGCCAGGCGATCACCGCGCCGCAGAGGCCGAAGGTCAGGCCCATCACGCCGTTCGTGACGACGAAGTTGTCGACCAGTTCACCCCAGCCCCAGCCTGCGGACAGGCCGTAGACGACAGCGAACGTCACCTCGGCGATCACCAGACCGGCCAGCGCACCGGCCAGGCCGCGTCGGTTCACGGAGGTTGTCATACCGGCAGTGTGCGCCCGGAACGTTCCCGGCGTCTCGGGAATGTGATCCCGGATCGGGCAGGGAATCGCCCGCCCGGGTGGGATCCGGCGCCCAGGCGGACGGTACGGCGCACGCGTCACGGTGGTGCCCAACACGGAAACAAGGGGGTAGGAAGATGTACAGATTCGGGCTGGTACTGCTCGGGTTGCTCGCGCTGATGGACGTGGCGACGCCGCTCCTGACCGACGGGGATCACCCGCCGATGAGTATCGCGATCGGGTCCGCGGTGGTCGGGCTGATCAGCCTGGTGCTGGTCGGGTTCGCGTGGCGCGGGAAGCGCTGGGCGCTGGCGCCGTTGATCACGCTGCGGTTGGCTTCGGCGCTGCTCGCCGTACCGGCGTTCTTCGCGTCCGACGTACCGGCAGCTGCGGTCGCCGCGGCGGGATTCGGGGTCGGTGCGACAGTCGTCGGCGTCATCGCCGTACTGCTGCCGAAGCGCGAGCTGGCAGGCGCGCGATGACACAGACGATCAGCCGTACGACGAGCGCGGACATCCGCCCGGTCTGGCGATGGGTGGCCGCGTTGATCCTGCCGATCGGACCGGCGGCGGTCGCGCTGCTGCGGTTCCTGCTGCCGTACAACACGACGGACGACGTACCGACGATCACCAGCAAGATCGTCGGCCATCTCGATCGCGGTTCGACCGTGCTCTGGCTGGCCTACCTCGCGTGCGTCACGCTGGTGCCGGCGGTGTACTTCGTCGGTCGGCTGACGCGCCGCAGTACGCCGTGGCTCACCGGGATCGCGGTATTCCTGATGGTTCCTGGCTACCTGTCGTTGCCGGTGGCAGCGTCGAGCGACGTGTTCGCCTGGTCAGCTGGGACGGCCGGTCTCGACCAGGCGTCGATCACGAGGGTCGCCGAGGTGACGCACGGCTCGACGGACCTGGCCGGGGTGGTGTTCGTGGTCGGTCACGTGCTCGGCACCATCCTGCTCGGGATCGCGATGTGGCGCTCGGGAGTCGGCGGGCGGTGGGCTGCGGTGGCCGTGGCGATCTCGCAACCGCTGCACTTGACCTCGGTCATCATCAGCAGTCACCCGCTGGATCTGGTCGGCTGGGGCCTGCAGGCAGTGGGATTCGCCGCGGTGGGTTGGGCGATCCTGCGGATGTCGAACGACGAATGGCAGCCGCTGTCGTGAAGCGTTCCTGGGCCCGTGCGGCGTTAGTCTCGGATCGGAGGGGGAGATCCAGATGACCGATGTATCGGACGGGCCCGGGTTCGTGACCCAGCGCGGCAGCTTTCGGGCCGCGCACGTGGCCGAGCAGAACGTTGAGCAGCAGGCATTCGTCCTGGATCAGATGGCCTGGCGACCCGCGATCCGGACCTTGAAGTCGTGGGCGCTGGACCAGTTGGCGCCGGCCGCGGGGGAGACGGCGGTCGACGTCGGCTCCGGGACCGGCGAGGACGTGGTCGCGTTCGCCGGGTTGGGCGCCCGGGCGATCGGCGTCGAGCCCAGCCCGGGCCTGCGAGCCGAGGCGGTACGACGTGCCGCCGGCGCAGACGTCGAGTACGTCGATGGTCACGCCGAGGCACTGCCCTTCGCCGACGAGTCGGTGGACGTACTGCGCTGCGAGCGGGTCCTCCAGCACGTCGACGACCCGGTGCCCGTGGTGAAGGAGATGGCGCGCGTACTGCGTCCCGGCGGCCGGATCGTGCTGATCGACACCGATTGGGCGACCGCGATCGTGCACCCGGCCGATCCCGGCGTACTGCAGCGCATGGTCGACTACTTCCTGCACGAGACCGCCAACCCGTACTCAGGCCGCCGGCTCCGCGGTCTGCTCGCCGATGCCGGTCTTGAGATCACCGGTGAGACCGCGGCGACCATGATCGAGTCGCAGGACGGCGCGCGGCAGGGCTTCGTCGGGATGATGCACCTGACGTCGTTGCAGGCCGGTGTCATCACCGAGGCGGAGGCCGAGGCATTCGCCCGGACACTCGCGGAGGCGGCCGATCGCGGAGCGTTCCATCTGTCGTTGACGATGTACGCCGTGAGCGCGCTCAAACCCTGAGAATAACCGCACGGAATGCACGACTACCGTTGCGTACCGTGAATTGGTCGCGTTTCTCCCAGTCCCGTGACAGCATTCTCGGATTGGGGATGGGGATGATGTCGCGAGCGAGACGGGCAATACCTCAGGAACATCGCGCGATGTGGCTGGCCGCCGGGATCGTCGCCGCGCTGGGCGCGGTCGCGTGGGTGGCGATCGCACGGGCCGGCTCCGGCGACGGGTCGGCGGATCCGTCGGCACAGATAGCAAAGCATTCGGCACATCAGGCAACCCCGACGCTCGGTACGCCGCCTGCGACCGAGCGCAACGTGGTGAATCCGAGCGCGTCCGCGTGTGCCAAGGAAATCGCGGCGGCCGAGGCTGTCGTGACCGCGGCGGGTAATGCCACTGAGCATTGGCGTGAACACGTACAGGCGCGGACTGATTTGCTGGCCGGTAAGAATACCGAGGATCAAACAAAGGCGATCTGGAAGCGCACGCGGCTGCTCGGTCCGGCGGATATTTCCGCGGTGAATTCAGCGGTCGCCGAGCGCGCGAAGACGAAGGGTGGCTGCGCCGGCGTACCGGGTGAGGCTGCCGCGGCCTGCAAGCAGCGGCTCGCTGCTCTCGACGCCGCGGGTGCGGCGGACCGGGCCGCCGCCGGGGACTGGGCGACCCATTTGCAGGCGATGGCCGCTCACGCGGCGGGGGACTTCGGCGCCGAGCACGCGCAGGATCTCTGGGTCGCCGCCTGGTCCGGCGCGACCCGGAACCTCAACGCCGCGGCACGTGCGACCGCGGCCCTCGCCGACGCGCCCACCTGCAAGCCCGCCTGACGCGGCCATTGCACGATCAGTACGGCGGACAAGACGAGGGCACCGCCCAGCCATTGCACGGCGCTCAGGTGCTCGCCGAAGACCAGCGCCGCCGACGCGACTGTCACCACCGGCTCGAAGATCGACAGGATCGAGGCGACCGACGGACCGACCCGTGCCATTCCGGCGAAGAAGAACAGGATGGCCGCGACTGTGCTGATCAGTGCGACGGCCGCCAGCCACAGCCAGCCGATCGGCGCAAACGTCAGGTCAGTTCCCCGGAAGAAGCCGAGGACCAGGAACGTGCCGAAGGCGCCCGTGCATACCAGAGCCGTCAACGCGAGCGGCTGTACGTCGCCGGTCAGCGAATCGCCGACCAGGATGTAGCAGGTGTAGACGATTGGTGCACCCAACGCCAGCAGTACGCCGAGCCAGTCGAACCGGCCGCTCATCGCCCCGCTGAGCACCAACCCGATCCCGACCAGTGCGACCGCGAGCGCTCCGATGCGCCGGCGTGACGCTCGTTCGCGCCGCAGGGCGATCGCGCCGACCATCACGAGGACCGGATACAGGTACAGCAGCAGTGCGACGAGTGACGCGTCGAGGCGGGTCAGCGCGGAGAAGTACAGGCCGGATTGGGCGGCGTACCCGAAGACGCCCATGCCGAGTCCGATGAGGATGGCCCGGCGGGGCAGATTGCGCAGCGCCCCACGACCGAGTGCGAGGGCCAGCAGTAGCGCGCCGGCGATGCCGAAGCGGACCAGGAGCAGAGCGTCCACCGACACGCCCGCGTCGTACGCGAGCTTGCCGAAGACGGCCATGACTCCGAAGGTGGCGGCGGAAAGAAGGCAGAAGAGGCGTCCCACGTCATCGATCGTCGGGGGAACGGACTGTTCACGTCCATCACGGCTTCACGGACAGCATTGTGAAGCTAAGCTGAACGAATGATGGATCTGCACCGCCTGCGGTTGCTGCGTGAGGTCCACGGCCGCGGCACCGTGCACGGAGCGGCCCGGGCGCTCGGCTATTCGCCCAGCGCGATCTCGCAACAGCTGGCCGTTCTGGAGCGCGAGACCGGGACCCGATTGCTCGAGCGGGTCGGTCGCAACGTGCGGCTGACGGCCGCGGGCGAGGTGCTGGTGCGGCACGCGACGGCGCTGCTTGAGGGAGTCGAGGCGGCGGAGGCCGAGTTGGCCGCGGTCGCGGCGGGCCGGGTTGCGGGACTGGTGCGCATCGCGTCGTTCCAGTCCGCCTTCATCCGCGTCGTCGCTCCCGCGATCCGCAGCCTCGCGACCACCCATCCCGACATCCGCGTCGAGGCGGCCGAGCTCGAGGTCGAGCAGGCCGCGCCCGCGATCCGGCTCCAGCAGTTGGACGTCATGGTCGGCGACGAGTACGACGGCCAGCCGCGCGCCGTACACACCGATCTGCATCGTCAGCCCCTGCTCCGCGAGCAGATCCGCGTCATTCTCCCGTCGGACCACCCGCTGGCTTCGGCTGAGCGTGTCCCGATCGAGCAGCTTGCCGAGTTGCCGTGGGCGGCCTGCCAACCGGGGACGGGTCATCGCGAGATGCACGTCCGCGTCTGCCGCGAGCTCGGCGGTTTCGAACCCGACATCCGCTACAGCTCCGACGACTTCCTCATCCTGCTCGAACTCGTTCGTACGACGGGCGCGGGCGCACTGCTCCCGGATCTGGTCATCGGCGCAGGCGCTCCGGGCGTCGCGGTACGGCTGCCGGCCGAAGCGGATGTCGGGCGGGCGGTCTTCCTGCTGACCCGCCGTACCCGAACTCCCGCGGTCGCCGCCGTCGCGGATGCTCTCGCCGCCGCGGCCCGCGCGCACTCATCAGACCAGGTCGTGGCGTAGCAGCACGGTCCGGTTGTCGAACGACCGGGTCTCGGCCAGCCGGAGCGTACGTCGGCCGGTCGGCTGGTGTACGGGCTTGCCGCCGCCGAGCACCACCGGGTGCACGATCACGTGGTATTCGTCGAGCAGCCCGAGCTCCGTCAGCGACGCCGCAACGGTCGAGCTCCCGGTGAGCAGGATGTCCTTGCCCGGCTCGGCCTTGATCGCCGCGAGCTCCTCGGCCGCGCGGACGATCCGGGTGTTCCACTCCGCGCTCTGCAGCGTCGTCGACAGCACGAGCTTCGGCGTACGGCGCCATACCGGCGCGAACTCGATCGCGTGCTGGTCGGGGTTCATCTCCTCGGCGTACGGCCAGTACGACGACATCATCTCCCAGACCGTCCGCCCGTACAGGAACAGGTCGGCGCGCTCGGTCAAGGCCATCGAGTACGCGCCCAGCTCCGGGCCGAGCACCGGCCAGTCGAACTCGCCGTTCGGCCCCTCGACGAAGCCGTCGAGCGACTGGTGCACGTAGTACATGATCTTCCGCATGATGTCCTCCGGGCGATGGCTGCTTGTGCCTTGTGGTCGGAGCGGTCCGGGCGGCTTTGACATCGGTTATTGACGAAAACGGTCCTGCTTGGGAAGGTCGGGGAGAACGGGCGGGTCTGGGGGAGGGCCGGCCGCCCGTCGGGGTCGGGGCGCTCTCTGGGGTGAAGTTCTCGCGCTGCGCTCGACGGCGACGACCGGTCTGCGCGGTGTGCCGCTGTGCAAGTTCTGCAGGCGTGCGCCGCTGTGCGACAGGCGACAGTGGTTCGGGGAGCGAACAGTGATCGACGATTTGAGAGAACGCACGCGTGGACAGGTCATCACGCCGGGCGACGAGGGGTACGACGAGGCGCGCAAGGTCACCAATGCGATGCACGACAGGCGCCCGCAGGTGATCGTCCGGTGCGAGAACGCCGGTGACGTGATGGCGGCGATCGACTACGCGCGGACGAACGAGCTCGAGCTGGCCGTTCGCGGCGGCGGGCACAGTGTGCCGGGGTTCGGCACGGTCGACGACGGGCTCGTCATCGACCTGAGCGGGATGCGCAACGTCCGGGTCGACCCGGTGAACCGGACCGCGCGGGCCGGCGGCGGCGCGACGTGGGGCGACTTCAACGCGGCCACGCACGCGTTCGGGCTGGCCACCACCGGCGGGATCATCTCGACCACCGGCGTCGGCGGGCTGACCCTGGGCGGCGGGATCGGGTACCTGGACCGGGGCCTCGGGCTGTCGTGCGACAACCTGCTGTCGGCGGACGTGGTGACCGCGGACGGGCAGTTCCTGATCGCGAGCGAGAAGGAGAACGAGGACCTGTTCTGGGCGCTGCGCGGCGGTGGCGGCAACTTCGGCGTGGTGACCGCGCTCGAGTTCCGGCTGGCGCCGGTGTCGACGATCTACGGCGGCCCGATGTTCTTCGAGCTGTCCGACGCGGTCGCCGTACTGTCCGGGTTCCGGGAACTGATCAAGGACGCGCCCGAGCAGCTCGGCGGGTTCCCGGCGTTCCAGATCGCGCCGCCGCTGCCGTTCATTCCGGAGAACCGGCACGGCGAGCCGTTCGCGGCGATCGTCGGCTGCTGGGCCGGCGACCTCGACGAGGGCGAGACGCAGATCTCGAAGTTCCGCGAGTTCGCGCCGGTGCTGGCCGAGATGGTCGGGCCGATGCCGTACCCGGCCTTGAACAGCGCCTTCGACGCCCTGGTGCCGCCCGGTCTGCAGCACTACTGGAAGGCGAACTTCGTCACCGAACTGACCGACGAGGCGATCCAGGCGCACGTACGGCACGCGCCCGGCCTCCCGGCGGTGAACTCGACCGTGCACATCTACCCGATCAACGGCGCCTGCCACCGGGTGACACCGGACGCGACCGCGTTCGCCTACCGGGACGCGAACTTCGCGACCGTGATCGCCGGCATGTGGCCGGACCCGGCGGACAACGAGGCCGGGATCGAGTGGGTGCGGTCATACTACGACGATGTCGCGCCGCACTCCGAGGCCGGCGGGTACATCAACTTCATGGCCGACGACGACCAGAGCCGGATCCGGGACAACTACCGGCAGAACTACGACCGGCTGGCCGAGGTCAAGCGCAAGTACGACCCGGGCAACGTGTTCCACCTGAACCAGAACATCGCGCCCTGAGCCGTAGCGGTGCGGCCGGTACGCCGACGTACCGGCCGCTCCACGTTCTGGCTCAAAGTGTCAGCAGGCGTTGAAAAAACGCGCGGTAGCGCTGCAGCGCCGAGCGGAGGTCCTCGGTCGACGGCTCGCCGTCCGACCATTGCTGCTCGAGGCTCTGGTGCTGGCGGTCGAAGCCGTCGGCCAGATGCTTGAGTACGTCGTCGACGAGCTTGTCGGCCTCGCTAACCGCGTTGCGCGGATCGTCCACGAACCCTTGCTGGACAACCTCCCAGCGGGCGCGGTAATCCACAGCGGAATCCTCGGCCACCAACGTCTCGTTGGCCGCTGTTGTCGTACGCGCTGTTGTCGTAGGCGCTGTTGTCGTACGCGCGGCCGTCGTACGGCCGTCGGTGTCGATGCCATCGGTCGTCATGCTTGCTCCTTCGTGTTGGTTCGGCGGGCGGTCGTGCTGTCGTCCAGCAGGGCGTCGACGAGTTGGCGGTAGGCGGTGACCGCGCGCCGCAGGTCCTCGGTGTCGGCCTCGCCGCGTGCCTGGGCGACGGCGATGCTGTGCGCCTCCCGGTAGCGCATGGCGACCTCCGGATGCTCGACCGAGACGTCGTCGGCCCGCTGGTCGAACTCGTCGACCGGGTAGCCGGCTTCGCGCATCATCCGCAGCACCAGCCGATCGGCGTCCGTAACAGCTCCGGCAGGACGGTCGACGAAGCTCTGCTGTACGCCGGCCCACTCCGCGCGGTAGGTCTCCACCGACTCGCGCGTCAGTGGCGTGATACCCAGCCGCGACACCCGGCGCTGCCGCCCGCGCAGCTCACGCTCGGCGCTGCGGCGGTCGCCCGACTCGTCGACGGTGCGCTCGTACTCCGGGCCGAACCGCTGCTGCAGCTCGTCGGAACGCCTGCGCTGGTACAGGAAGAACAACGCCGCTGCCGCGAGCAGCACCACGACGATGATCACAATGGTCAGGACGGCACCCATCAGAAAACTCCAGTCCGATCGCACGTGTGGATCCGCGATCTTTGTCGGCCGATCGCGAGGATCCCCTGGCAGACGGTCCCCAGCGCCGCCTCATCCCCCGTGGCTCCGACCGGTACCCACGGTTCGTGCGAACAAGCCTCCGGCCGGCCACCTTGTTGCGGGTGACCGGCCGGACGAGGTAGTGCGATCAGGCCTTCGGGGCGAGCTTGTGGACGACGATGCCGGACTTGAAGGTCGTCGTACCGAGCAGTTCGAGGTGGGTGAGGTCGATGCCGGTACCGCGGAACATGTTCTCGCCCTCGGCGACCACCGGGAAGATCCAGAAGTGGTACTCGTCGACGAGCTTGTTCTCCAGCAGCGTCTTCGAGAACGACCCGGTGCCGTACTTGATCAGGTCGCCGCCCTCGGACTCCTTGAGCTTGCGGACGGCCTCGGCCGCGTCGCCCTCGAGCGGCTGCGCGTTCCACCTCCACTCGGTGACCGTGCGGGAGGCGACGTACTTCGGCATCGCGTTGAACATGTCGGCGAACGGGTCGCCGGCGCGGGACAACCAGGCGTCCGCGAAGCCCTCGTAGGTGACGCGGCCCAGTACCTGCGCCTCGACGCCGTCCATCAGGGACTGGCCGTAGGACATGTGCTCCTCGTCCCAGTACGGCGGGCTCCAGCGCTGCGGCTCGTCGATGACACCGTTCAGGGTGACGAACGTGGATTCGATCAGCTTCCTCATGGATCTTTCCTCTCAGGGTTGGTACGGGCGCTTCGTGCGAGCGTCCTGTAGTGCTTCGGCCCACCAGACGAGCTGGTCGAGCATGAGTTTGGCGGTTGCCTCGTAGCCGGCGGTAGGCCGTGGCCAGCCGCCGTCGGCGGTGAACTGCTCCCAGTAGCAGGGCAGTGCGACGGTGTTGCGAATGGTGACCGCCTGGAGTTCTGAGAAGACCTGCCGCAGTTGCGCGGTGGCGTGGCAGCCGCCGCTCTCCCGGCCGTAGCTGACGATCGCTACCGGCTTGGCGTGCCACTCCTCGTAGTACCAGTCCAGTGCGGTCTTCAGCGTGGCCGGAAAGCTGCAGTTGATCTCCGGCGTGACTACGGCGAACGCATCCGCCGCTGACAGTCGGCTGCTCAGCGCAGCGACCTCCTGCGGTGTTTCGTCGTCCGTGTCGGGCAGTGTGGTCGGCAGGTTCGCAGCTGCCAGGTCGACCAGGTCGACCTCGAACTGCTTGGCTGCCTGCTCTGCGAGCCAGTGCGCCACGGTCGGTCCGAACCGGCCGCGCCGGGTGCTGCCGATGATCACTGCCAGTCGCATCTGCGTCCTCCTTCCGTCTGCCACAGACTCTGCCGGAAGGGGTTTACGGTTTCTTTCCGGTCCTTTCCGGCCGACCGGAATAAGGTGCCGTCATGCGCTTCGGGGTACTAGGACCGGTGACGGCCTGGACAGACGCGGGGACGCCCGTGGTCATCCAAGGGCTGAAGGTGCGTGCGCTGCTGGCAGACCTGCTGGTGCACGACGGCCGACCGGTGCCCGCGGACCGTCTCATCGACGACCTCTGGGGATCGGAACTGCCCGGTAACCCGTCCGGAACGCTGTCCGCGAAGGTGTCCCAGCTACGGCGGGCTTTCGAGGACGCGGAGCCCGGCAGCCGCTCGCTGGTGCAGTCCGGTCCGGCCGGCTACTCGCTAACGGTTTCTGCTGGGACGTACGACGCTCTGCGGTTTGGTGAACTGCTGGCCGCCGGCTCGCTCGACGAGGCGCTGGCGTTGTGGCGCGGTCCGGCGTACGCCGACTTTGCGGACAACGCGTTTGTCGAGACAGCTGTGGCCCGGCTGACCGACCTGCGGCTCAGTGCTCTCGAACAGGCCGATCTACCTGTTGTGGACCTCGCAGCCCTCGTGAAAGAGCACCCGCTGCGTGAAGGGCTCCGCGCTGCGCACATGAAGGCGCTCTACCGTTCCGGGCGGCAGACCGAGGCGCTCGAGAGCTTCGATGAGCTACGGCAGTCGCTGCTGGAGGACCTCGGTCTGGACCCCAGCCCGGAGCTGGTCGCGCTGCAGCAGTCGATCCTCACTCAGGACCTGCCACATGCGCGTAGCAACCTCCCGGCTCAGTTGACTGAGTTGATCGGTCGGAGCGATGCGTTGGCCGAGGTGGGTGCCTCTTTGGGCACATCACGGTTAGTCACGCTGACTGGTCCGGGAGGTGTCGGCAAGACTCGCTTGGCGCTGGCTGCTGCGGCCGGTGTTGCGGACCGGTTCGCGGACGGCGTCGTGCTGGTCGAACTCGCTGCAGTGACTCCTGACGCGTTGTCGGTCACCAACTCGCTCACTGATGCGGTGCAGGCAGCGCTGGATCTCCGCGACACCGAGGGCACCCCTGTGGTCGATCGGTTGGCCTCAGTGATGGGTTCCCGGCTGCTGGTGCTGGACAACTGCGAGCAGATTGTCGACGAGGTCGCTTTGTTGACGGACCGCTTGCTGGCGGCTGCTCCAGGGCTACGTGTCCTGGCGACAAGCCGCGAGCCGCTCGGGCTCGCTGGGGAAGTGGTGTGGAGTGTGCCGCCGTTGTCTGTGCCGCCTGTGTCGGTTGGAGTCGACGTGGCGGGCGAATGCAGTGCGGTGCAGCTCTTCGTCACACGGGCTGCTGCAGCGTCACGTGGCTTCGCTCTGACGGACGAGACCGTTGCTGATGTCGCCGTACTGTGCAGGCGGTTGGACGGGATCCCGCTCGCGTTGGAGCTGGCTGCGACGCGAGTACGGGCGCTCGGGGTGCGTGGGCTCGTAGCGCGGTTGGACGACCGCTTCCGGCTGCTAGCGACAGGACACCGCGGCGCTGCGCCACGACAGCAGACGCTGCACGCGATGATCGACTGGAGCTGGGAGCTGCTGGCGTTAGAGGAGCAGTCCGTGCTGCAGCGTCTCGCCGTACATGCAGATGGATGTACGGCGGACGCTGCGGCGGCTGTTTGCGGTGCGGACGACGTACTGGATGTGCTGGTGCGCTTGGTCGACCGGTCGCTCGTCGTACCGGTGGATGGGGGTCGCTTCCGGTTGCTGGAGTCGGTGGCGGCGTTCTGCGTCGAGAAGCTGCGGGCGGCCGGTGAGCTCGAGTCGTCACGTGCTAAGCATCTGTCGTACTACGTTTCGCTGGCTGAGGCGGCGCGGCCCGGGCTGTTCGGTCAGGAGCAGAGCAGGTGGCTGCAGTTGCTGGACGAGGACTCCGCCAACTTCCGGACCGCACTGGATCGTGCTGTGACCACAGGTCAGCTGGACCTGGCTGAACGGCTTGTAGACGCGCTGTCTTGGTACTGGTTCCTGCGTGGTCGGCATGTGGAGGCGCTGCGGTCTCTGGCGACTGTGCCGGGTTCAGCACGGGCTGGGGTGTGGCGGGCCGGGTTCATGTACCTGCTCGGGCACCCTGACGCTCCAGCGGAGCGGGACCGTTGGCTGGACAGCGCCGATGCCATGGGGCTGTGGTGGATCGCGCATGCCGCCAGCGACGTCGGCGACCTGTCCGCGTGCCTGTCGATGCTTGACCAGGCCCTGAAGAAGTTCGAGGCCGACGGGAACCAGTGGGGCGTGGCGGCTGTGTTGGCTGCACGCGCGAAGCATGCGCACGTACGAGCGGATCTGCCGGCCCTGTACGACGACGCGTCTCAGAGCATCGGGATCTTCCGAGCGCTGGGGGACCGGTGGGGTGTGCTGCAGGCGACGAGCTGGATCGGGGCGCACGCCGAGCTCGTCGGCGACTTCGACGAGGCGGAGCGGCTGCACCTCGAAGGCGCCGCGGCCGCGGAGGAGATCGGGCTGTGGCCCGAGGTCGCCAGCGCGCTGGGCATGCTCGGGTGGACGGCGATCCGGCGAGGCCACTACGAGTCGGCCCGGTCGTACGGCGAGCGTGCGCTGCGGCTGGCGACCGAACAAGGGCAGCGCGCGTCGCAGGCCCTCGCGGAGTTGGTGCTCGGCTTCGCGGCTCGTCGTAGCGGTGCTCTGGACGAGGCTTCGGAGCGGTTGCAGGCGTTGATCGACGCGGCGCGCTTGCAGACGGAATCCGTTCTGTATCTGGCGATCGTCCTCGATGAGCTCGGGTTCGTCAGGGAGCTCCAAGGCCGGCCGGACGACGCGCTGGAGCTGCACGCGGAGGCGTTCCGGGTCTCGGAGGAGTTCGACTCGCTGCGGGGCATGTGTTGGGCGCTGGAGGGGATCGCGGGCTCGCACCCGGACAAGACCCTCGCTGCGACCCTGCTGGGGAGCGCGTCCGCGACCAGGGCCACCGAGAACTACCTGATCGCCTCGACGGAGGCGGAGGATCTCGCCCGGGCGGTCACTGCGGCCTCGCTCGCGCTGGGTCCGGATGCGTATCAGGCGGCGTACAGGCGCGGCGCAGAGCTGAGTCCGGCTGACGCGTTCGGGCTGCTCGTCCGGCAGTAGATGTTCTGTAGTTGAGATTATTCGTCTATCGAAGTAGTTTTGCCCCGAACCCACTTCGAGAAGGTGAATCATGGACTACGGCCACGAGCTGGTCTTCGGCACGTTCCTGACCCCCGCGGTCGACACCCCGGACCGCGTGATCGCGCTGGCCCAGCTGACCGAGCAGGTCGGCCTCGACCTGGTGAGCTTCCAGGACCATCCGTACCAGCCGCGGCTGATGGACGCCTGGACGCTGCTGTCCGTCGTCGCAGCCCAGACCGAGCGGGTGAAGGTCAGCACCAACGTCGCCAACCTCCCGCTCCGGCACCCGGTCGTCCTGGCGCGCAGTGTCGCGACGCTCGACCTGATCACCGGTGGGCGAGTCGAGCTCGGCCTGGGCGCCGGTGGGTTCCTCGACGCGGTCGCAGCCAACGGCGGGCCGCGGCTGACCACCGGACAGAGCATTACCGCGCTGGAAGAGGCCATTGCGATCATGCGCGAGGTCTGGACACCTGGTGGTGGCGGCGTCCGGTTGGCCGGCAAGCACTACACGCTGTCCGGTGCGAAGCGCGGTCCGGCACCGGCGCACGACGTATCGATCTGGCTGGGTGCGTACAAGCCGCGGATGCTCGCACTCACCGGACGGCTCGCGGACGGGTGGCTGCCGAGCAGCGGGTACGCCGGACCGGATGAGCTGGCTGCTATGAACAAGATCATCGACGAGGCAGCTGTGGAGGCCGGGCGGGACCCTGCTGCGGTACGGCGGCTCTACAACGTCTCAGGTCAGTTTGCTGGTGGCGGTGGCTTCCTGCAGGGGCCTGAGGAGCTGTGGATCGACCAGCTGACCGAGCTGACGCTGGGCGAAGGCATGAGCACCTACATCCTTGCCTCGGACAACCCGGACGACATCCGGCGGTTCGCTGAGGTGGCAGCTGGTGTGCGGGAGGCCGTTGCGGTGGCTCGGTCGGGCGCTGTCGTTGCGCCTCGGTCTGCTCCGGTGGCTGCGACGGGCTTTGGCGTCGTACCGACACCACCTCCTGCTGTACGACGTAGCGCCGTACAGCTGCTGGATGAGTCCGCGCGGCCGACCGGTCCGGCGCCGGACCCGTCGCGGACGTACACGCCGTACCAGCTGCAGTCCGGTCAGCACCTGATCGACGTACACGACCACCTGCGTGCGGAGCTCGACCAGGTGCGCGACCTGGTCGAGCAGGTCGCGGCCGGGACGCTGGGAGTCGGTGCGGCGCGGTCGCACATCAACACGATGACGATGCGGCAGAACAACTGGACGCTCGGGACGTACTGCGAGTCGTACTGCCGGCTCGTGACGACGCACCACTCGCTCGAGGATGCGTCCATGTTCCCGCATCTACGCCGCGCCGACCCTGACCTCGTGCCGGTCGTGGATCGGCTGCAGGAGGAGCACAAGGTCATTCACGACGTACTGGAAGGTGTCGACAAAGCACTTGTCGCGCTGGTTGACGGGTCAGGCGACCTCGACGGTCTGCGGGCGGCCGTCGACCTGCTGGACGACACGTTGCTGTCGCACCTGTCCTACGAGGAGCGTGAACTGGTCGAGCCGCTGGCGCGCCTCGGCATTCTGTAGGTCCTACTTCGCCTCGCCGAGCAGGGAGGCGAGGATGTCGAGAAGGCGGAGCGTCGGCACCTCGCCGAGCAGACGGGCGGCGCTGGTGGCCGGCTCCGCGATCAGGCGGACCTGCAGCAGCTTGAAGTCACGGACGTTGGCCGGGTTCACCAGGTCCTCGCGGACTGCCTTGAGGAACTCGGCTCCGGCCGACGCGCTGCCGTAGGTCATCCGGATGAAGCTGTCGGTCACCGGATACAGGTACGGCCGCTTCAGGTGCAGCAGCTTCGACTTCTTCGCGTGCCCGAACCCGCGGTGGCCGGTGAACTTGTCGTCCAGGGCCATCGCCGCCTCGAACAGGTCACTGCCCGGTGCCGCGTCCTCGAGGCGTGCGTCCACCGGGATCGCGGCGAGTTCCTTCTCGGCCTCCACCTCGAGCAGCCAGGGAATGTCCAGCACCCGAAGGTCGGCGCCGATCACCATGATCCGGCCGAGGTCTTCGAACGTGATCCGATTCGGGTCGGAGCCACCGACGGTGGTCATACCCGGCAGCCCGTCGTAGTACTGCAGCACGGCGCCGTTCGTCTCGGCGTACAGCCGCAGTTGCGCGATCGCCTCGTCGACGACGATCTTCCGGGTACCGATGTTCATGAGCCACACCCTCACACTTGTGGTGGCAGACCCGCCAGCGGGCGGACCATCATTCGAACGTTCCTCACCTGTTTCCGCAGATCGTAGCGACTCCACGGCCCCCCGGACGCCAAAGTCGCTGCCGGTTATCCACAACCTGTAACTATCCGCTCTTTCCGCAGGCCAATCTCCGTAAACTCTCTGTCACAGACCCACGACTGAGCGGAGGCGAACCATGCGGAACCGGCTTGTTGCGCTTGTCCTCGCTGTCCTGCCTCTGCCCTTCACGCCGGTCGCGTCCGCAGCGAAGCCGGACGAATATCCGTGTCTGCATCCGGACATGACCGTCTCTGCCAACGGTGAAGTCCTGAGCACCGGCACCGAGATCGCCCTCGACGGCGGCATGGCCCACGCCGGCACCGGGCTCAACTTCACCTTCCAGGCCCGCACGTTCAGCCTGACGATCGACCTCTGCTACCTCCGGATCACCGACACCCGCACGTGGCAGGTCGACCACTGGCCCTGTGAGAACGTGCCCAAACCGAAGCCGGCGCGGACCCAGTCGCTGAGCTGGTCGGTGTTCGTGCCACTCGACTGCAAGTTCGTCGGCTCACCGAATCTGCTGAGCGTGTCCTTGACGAACGGCAAGGGTTCGGCGTCCGCCTCGATGATGATCTATGCCGGTGCGCCCGGGTTCGTGCTCCCGGACAAACAGGCGCGGGCGTTCTTCGGGCCGTTCGCCATGCAGTCCGATCCCGTCAACTCTCTGACCGGTGCGCTGGCCGCCGTCGAGACGGACGCTTCGGTCACGGCTCTCGGCGTACCACTCGCGGTGACACGGACGTACAACTCGAACGACGCATCCACCGGCTCGCTCGGTGCCGGATGGAGGGCGTCGTACTCGGACCGCCTCCAGGTGTCGCCGACCGGTGCGCGGTACCTCGCGTCCGACGGGCGGGAGATCGGGTTCACGCGGAAGGGGACCGGGTTCGCGGTGGAGCCCGGAGCCGCTCGCTTCACGCTGGCGCGGTCGGGGCCGACGTACGTGCTGACGAGCATCGACCAGGTGCGGATGCAGTTCTCGGCGGCCGGCGAGTTGCAGGCGATCCGGGACCGCGACGGTCAAGGTGTGACGGTTGCGCGGGACTCGGGACGCGTGCGGACGGTTGCGAACGGTCGGCGGTCGCTGTCGTACGACTACAACTCTTCGGGACAGATCGCGACGGTGCGGTTGTCGGGGCCTGGCGTGGCGCCGCGGACGGTGCGGTACGAGTACGCCGACGGTCGGCTGGTCGGTGTGACGTCGCCGGGCGGGATTCGCACGCGGTACGAGTACTCCGACGGGCGGCTGACGTCGGAGACGGTGGGGGACGCGGCCAAGCCGGCGTACGTGACTGAGTACGACTCCGACGGGCGAGTCGTCGCGCAGACCGACGCCAAGGGCGGTCGGTCGACCTGGTCCTGGGACGACGAGGGCATTCGCGGTACGTCGACGATGACCGACCCGACCGGTGGGAAGTGGATCAACGAGTACGAGCGGAACTGGCTGATCCGACAGACCGATCCGACCGGCGCAACGGCCACGTTCCATTACGATGCCGGCGGCAACCTCATCAGAGTCTTCGACAGCCTGGGGCATGGCGCCCGGCACGAGTACGACGCTCTCGGCCGCGTTGTCGCCTCGACCGATGCGGTCGGTGGTGTGACCCGGCGTACCTACAACGCCCGCAACGACATCGTCGCGACGGTGGATCCGCTCGGGCGGCGTACGACGTACACCTATGACGTCCGCGGGAACCTGACCGGCACGACGTACGGCGGGCGCACCTCGTCGGTCAGCTACGACGCGCGCGGCCTTGTCACGGCGTCTCGCGATGCTCTGGGTCGTGTTTCGCAGTACTCGTACTCCGTCGACGGCGATCTGGTGACGGTCACCGATCCGCTGCGGCAGGTGACGCGGATCGAGTACGACGGCTGGGGGCGGCCGATCAAGACGACCTCACCGCGCGGCGCTGTCAGCACGATCACCTACAACGACGACGACCAACCGCTCTCGCAGCATGGCGCGCTCGATGTCACCACGAGCCAGACGTACGACGGGCAGGGCCGCGTATCCACCCTCGTCGACGCCCGCGGCGGCACCACCAAGCTGCGCTACAACGACGCCGGCGCAGTGGTCGGCGTCACCAGACCATCGTTGCCCGAGGCCACCACGACCTTCGACGCATCCGGCCGGGTCACCGAGACCGTCGACGCCAGCGGTCGCTCGCAGACATTCGTGTACGACGGCGCCGGCCGGACGACATCGACGACGTACGGCGGTCGCACCTGGCGATTCGGGTACGACAGGGCCGGCCGCCTGATCCGCACCACGTTGCCCTCTGGCAAGACGGCATCCTTTGTTCTGGATGCGCGCGGTGCGCCGCTGCAGATCTCGTACTCCGACAAGACACCCGCGGTCAGCTTCACCTGGGACGCAGCGGGCCGCCGTACGTCGATGACCGATGGCATAGGCCTCACCCGCTTCGGGTACGACGCCTTCGACCAACTCACATCGGCCGGCCCCGTGTCCTACCGCTGGGATGCCGTCGGCAACCTCACCGGACGAACTGCAGCCGGCTACACCGAGTCGTACACGTGGGACGCCGTCAACCGTCTGACCTCCGCCGCCTCCGACGGCAAACCACTCGCCTCGTACCGCTACGACCTCCCCCGCGGCACGATCACAACAACCCAACCCGGCGGGCAGATCAAGACCGAACAACTGGACGTCCGCGGCCGCACCACATCACTCTCCCTGGCACAGGGCGGCCGCCCACTCCGCACCATCACCTCCGCGTACGACGCCGCCGACAACGTCACCCACTCCGACGACTCAGTCGCTGGCAAGACGTCGTACACCTACGACCCGTTGAATCGCCTGACCGCGACCTGCTACGGCACCGACCAGTGCACAGACGAGGCAAGCGACTACATCCGCTACGACTACGACGCCAACGGCAACCGCACCTGGGAGAAGCGCCCGTCGGGCAGCACCTGGTCCATCTACGGCCCCGCCAACGAACTCCAGGCCTCGCTCACCACCCCGGCCACCTACCCCCTCGACGTCCCCACCACCCGCCGCTACACCTACGACCCCGACGGCAACCTAGCCTCCGACGGCACCACCACCTACACCTGGTCACCCGCCGGCAAACCCGTCACCTCGACCACCGCAGGCGTCGAAACCACCTACACCCACACCGGCGACGGCCGCCGGGCAACCTCAACCACAGCCGGCCAAACCACCCGCTACATGTGGGACCCGCTCTCACCTCAGATCCTCAACACCACAACCACGAACTCGCCTGCCGCGAAGGCCGCCAAGCCAACCCCCACCCACCCGTTACCTCTACGGCGCAGGCATCGTCGCCCAACAGACCCCCAGCGCCCTCACCCCGCTCACCACCGCTCCCAACGGTTCGGTGCTAACAGCAACAACCACCAAGCCCGAACAACACAACTACGAGCCCTACGGCCAGACCCGAGCCGGCCCAACCAAGCCGGCCACCCAGCAGGAGGCCCCCGGCTACATCGGCGGCCTCAAACTGCCCACCGGCAACTACCTCCTGGGCCAACGCGAGTACAACCCCACCACCGGAACCTTCCTCACCACCGACCAAGCGGGCTCCGCCAACCCCTACGCCTACACCGCCGGTAACCCCCTCAAAACCACAGACCTGCAAGGCCTGGACGGCATCGACGGCACCCTCACCGACGTCTCCCACGTCTCCGGCTACGTCTCCACAGCCGCCCTGGGCGGCGCCGTAATCTGCACCCTCGCCCGAGCCTGCGCCCCCGCCATCCCCATCCTCCTCCAAATCTCCTCAGCCACCGGCGTAATCTCCGCCGGCGCCGCCGGCATCCTCGACACCCAAGCCTGCGTCCTCAAAGGCAACTGCTCCCAACTAGCAGCCAACGTAGCAGTCGGCCTCGTCGCCAGCCGCTTCCCTGCCCTGGGTCGTGCCCGGAACGACTCCCTGACGCAAGCCGTGCGTCTCGGACCCGATTCAGCACGGACCCTCGCTGCGCGCAACGGTCTCGAGACGCAGGTGTCGCGCAAGGAAGCTGATGCCATCTCGTCGAGGTTCGGCTATCTCAAACCCGAGATCATTGACTCCGCACGCGAAATCCTCCGCGGTGAGGACCTCAGTAATCCGTCCGTGATCCACGCGCTTACGTCCGACGGAAGCAAGATCGAAGACTGGGGAAAATATTCAACGAAGACCTACCGCAGCCCGTCCGGTCCGTTCCAGGTGCATTTCTATTACAATAGCCTCACTGGTCGAGTCAATTACAATATTGACTACAAGGTCAAATTCAACTAGGCGAGGTGGAGATGAAGGTCCGATGCGTTCGAATTGTAAATCCCGTGACGGGGAGCCCGGAGGAATGGAGCGACTCAATTCGTATCGGCGAAGAGTATGTTGTGATTGAAATCGTTGCGTCGCCGGGTCGTGACATAAAATTGCGACTGTATCCAACTGAGGGAGCGCCGGGCTTGTGGGCATCCGAGATGTTCGAAACGACGGATGAGTCCATACCATCGAACTGGACGGCAGCGGTGTCAGGCGCAGGTTTCCTGTCGGTTCGACCGGCGCGCTGGCGGAGCGGCTTCTGGGAGAAGTACTTTGATGATGAGCCGGAGGCCGTCGCCATCTTCGAAGAGGAGCTCGCCGCCATACTCGCACAATCGTGACGACTTGGGCGACTGGTAGGCGGAGCGTCGGCATGCCAGGAAGAAGATGACGATCGTAAGCCTCATTCGGTGGACGCTAAGTGTGGCTGGTGCCGCAGCGCCTGAACAAGCATGTCTTTTGTCAGATGGCGGTGAGGAGATCATCAGCGGATATCCCGGTACCCTCGATTGCGTGGATTGCGACTATGAACACGATGCCGGTATCGGCGCGCAGACCGCCGAGGCATTGTCTGAGCTGGGAACTTCCCTGAACCTCGAGCCGCGCCAGTGGCAAATCCTGACGGTTGCCGACTGAGACGCCGGGCATTGCACGCTGATGCGGCACCGGCGAAACTGTGATGGCGGTGAGTCAGATTCATGCCGCCCACCCACCCACCCACCCACCCACCCACCCACGTGGCGTGCGTCGCGGATCGCAATGACGGTCTGCCCGCGACCTGGGGCGAGACGATCGTGAACCGTATCAACAACCAGAGCTAAGTACCGCAAGCAATACCCGATAGCGTCGCCGTTCACCGAATGGAAAGGGATCTGACGGTGGGATATCTCCTCGGTCTGTCCGACGTCCCGGATGGCTTCTCGTATCCTGCGTCGTTCGTTCGGGTGATCGAGCTCGGGTTGGTTGACCTGGAGCCTTGGCAGATTCTCGGAGGCGATTTGCTGCTTGCCCGCTACGTGGGGTTGGCGGCACGGTATCCAGCCCGGGTGTTGGTGCCCTTCGCACGGCGTCAGGACAACGACGACGTCGCGTGCTGGCAGGTTGGCTCGCGTGAGGTGCTGATCATTCACGACTTCGATGACTCCGGGCGCGAACTGCGCGAAACGTTCCCGTCGTTCTACGCGTGGCTACAACGCGCGATCGAAGACCTGATCGAGTTCGAACCAGACAACTGATAGACAGCGCAGACCACGGAGCCGAGATGTCGATAGATTCCGCCGCCTTCCGGATCGACGTGCTGTTGTGCTTCCAGCGGGCTCCATGGGATCTCGTCACGCCCGGCCTCAGAACTGTCAGCCCCACGTACCCGCTGATAGAAGCAAGGTTCATCTACGAGGCATTTAGCGACGCCGAGCGTCTGTTAGCCGCCGAGGCCGAGGCCTCTGTCGTTGCTGACGTCGCGCCCGCGCCGTTGATGTCCGGTTTGAGCTGTGGCGGTGCCGACCTTCCAGTCGCGGGAACTGATGGCCGGCGAGGAATGGGTGTACCGGCGGCGTGAGGACGAGCCGGAGTGAGGGTGTGCTCCAGGACGAGTGGCGGTCGGCGCCGGTGCCGACACTCACGAACTGATCGACGGCGAATCCGACCGTCCAGGGCGTTGGTGGGCTGCTTTGACGCAGCTGTCTCCGGTCGCCGTCTGCAGTTGCCCTTGGCCCGGAGTTGCGATGCGGGGACGAGTCGTACCCTGCTCATTGATGGAGTGGAGTAGATGAGATGAATTCACGTCTCGCGCGGGACTCGCTCGTTGTTGTCGTCGACGGGGACGAAGTGCCAGGTCTCACGATTTACGGTCTTGCGAGGCGCGGCGGTTGGGGTCCGGTCGTGTTTCCTGCTCATGTTTGGTTCGGCGAACCCGAAGTCGACGAGTTTGTCCTGCGCGGTGACGCGTGGGAAATCCCGACCTGGGACCTGCCGATTCTCGTCTGGCCGACAGCTGACGGCATGGAGGCTGCCCTGCGCGTTTCGCTTGCCGCGGTCATCGAATCGGGATGCGCTGTCGCGTGGGTAGGCGCTGAGGGCCTTCCATTCTGCGACCCGCCTCAGTTGTTCGACCCCGGTTGCATGTCCACAGGTGTGTTGGCCTGGATGACGGCGCAAGGGCAGCTCGAGTGTGCATTGGATCCGAATGAGCCGATCTCACCGATCTCGGACCAGCAGTTGTCGATGCTGAGGCAGTATGCCCGAGGACTCGCAGATGTCCCTTAGGAGACCTAGATGACGCGAGACTTCGCCGCCTTCCGGATCGACGTGCTGTTGTCCTTTCAAAGAGCCCTGTGGGACTCGGTCACACCCAACCTCAGAGCAGTCGCAGTCCACCCCACGTACCCTCGCATCGAGGCAAGGTTCATGTACGAGTCGGTCGGCCACGAGGAGCATCTCCTGGTCTCGGAGGCCGGCGCGTATGTCGTCGCCGCCTCCATGCCGCCGGTCGACATCCGACTCGACGCCGTCGCCGTACCGCCCTCACAGTCGCGTGGACTCTTGGCTGGCGAGGAGTGGGTGTACCGGCGACGTGAGGACGAGCCAGAATGTCGGCCATGGGTCTTGAGTCTCGGCAGTGGCAGATTCTCCGCGTCGCGGATTGACGGACGAGGTGCGTATGGCGCAATCGGTCAGGTGGACGGGTATGACGATGATCGGTGGGTTCCATCTCGTGCTCGCCAGTTCGGTTGGTGAGCGCGACGGCGTGGGGCTGGAGCTCACACCGGCGGATGGGGGCTGTGCGGCTGAAGTCTTCGAGGACGGCGAGACTGGCCGGCGCGTCGTCAATGTCTTCGATCAAGACGTCCCGGTCGAGGCGATCGAGTGGCTTCTCGCTGAGGCGCGGGCTCGACTGTGATCACGCGGGCCAGACCCTTCGGATGGTTGCTCTCGACAACGGGACAAGCGCTGGCTGCTCGGGTTAGGTGGGTGCCCGAGATGAGGGTGGAGCGGCGAGTTCGGGCCAGGGGCGGTGGGTGGGTGGTCGTTGGAGGTAATTGGGTTGAAGGGGTGAGGGCGGGTCTTCATCATGGGGGCATGATTACGACGACCTTTGGACGGTTGCTGGTGGGAGCTTTGGCCTTGGTGGCTGGGGTTCTGCAGCAGC
Source organism: Kribbella sp. NPDC055110 (assembly GCF_053607525.1). Lineage (NCBI taxonomy): Bacteria > Bacillati > Actinomycetota > Actinomycetes > Propionibacteriales > Kribbellaceae > Kribbella > Kribbella sp. NPDC055110. The sequence continues at coordinate 20,941 of NZ_JBSGTS010000019.1, read as the reverse complement.
AGGGTGGTCGTTTGTGGGGGTCGATCTTCGGTCCGTTGTGATCGGGGTGCTAGTCGCGGGGCTTTTGGCTGGGTATGGGGTTGCTGTGCCGGTCGGGCCTGTCGGGACCTATTTGGTGGCGTTGGCGGCGCGGAGTTCGTTGCGGATCGGGGCGTTTGCGGCGCTCGGGGTTGCTTCGGCTGATGGCGTGTATGCGGCGGTGGCTGCGGGCGCCGGTTCGGTGTTGGCTCCGTTGTTGGTGCCGGTGGTCGGGCCGTTGCGGTGGGCATCGGTTGTGGTGTTGATCGGGCTCGCGGTGATGGGGGCGGTCAAGGCGGTACGGCGCTATCGCGAGGGGCGGATCGTTGCGTTGCAGCAGGAGACGCCGGTTGGCGCGTGGACGGCGTACTTCGGGATGCTCGGGATGACCATGCTGAACCCGTGGACGGTGATCTACTTCGCGGCGCTCGTGCTTGGCGGGTCGGGTGTTGCGGGACTCGGCGAGCGAATCGTGTTCGTGGTGGCGGCGTTTGTGGCGTCGGCGAGTTGGCAGCTGTTACTCGCGGGTGGTGGAGCGTTGCTCGGGCGATTGCTGACCGGGGCACGCGGGCGGCTCGCTACTACGGTGGCTTCGAGCCTGCTGATCGTCGTACTCACGGTGCGGCTGGTCGCCTAGTCCGGTGGCTTGGTCGGAGTTGGGCGCGAGGAAGATGGCGCGAGGAAGATGGATGGCGTGCTGAGGACCGAGATGATGATCGAGCGAGGCGATGCGAGGATCGCTGTCACGGATTGCGGGGGTGACGGGCCGCCAGTGGTGCTGCTGCACGGGCTTGCCGGTAGCTCGCGTGAACTGCTCCCGACCGCGGGTGCGTTGGCTGACAGCTTTCGGGTGTTGCTGATCGATCAGCGCGGACACGGTCGCAGTAGCCGTCGGCCGGCGGACGTGTCCCGTGCGGCGTTCGTCGGAGATGTTGTCGCAGTTGTCGAGGAGCTCGTTCCTGGGCAACGGGTCAGGTTGGTCGGTCAGTCGATGGGTGCGCATACGGCGTTCCTTACCGCTGCGGAGCGACGCGAGCTGGTCGATCGGCTGGTGATGCTCGAGGGGCATGTTGCCGGTGAGGACGGCGCCGAGGGGGCGGGCAAGATCGGCGCGTACCTTGCGTCGTGGCCGGTGCCGTTCGCCGACGAGGCCTCCGCGCGGGCGTTTCTCGGCGACGGGCCGCTTGCGGTTGCCTGGGTCAACGATCTCGAACGTACTCCCGACGGCTTGCGGCCTCGGTTCGACGCGGACGTCATGGAGGCCACGATCGCCGCCGTGCAGGAGGATCGTTGGACCGAGTGGGAGCACCTCGCGGTCCCGACGTTGGCCGTCTTCGGTGAGCACGGCATGTTCACCGAGGCTCAGAAGGACGAGCTGATTCGTCGCCGGCCCGGTACGCGGCGGGCGGACATCGCCGGAGGTAGCCACGACGCGCATCTCGACGCCTTCGACCGCTGGATCGAAGTCCTCAGGCGCTACCTGAAGGAGTGAGGGTGAAGGGGACGATCGCTGGGTTGGAGTCCTTCGGCGTTACCTGAGCGAGTGAGGGTGACGGGGGACGATCGCTGGGTTGGAGTTCTCCGGCGTTACCTGAGCGAGTGAGGGTGACGGGGGACGATCGCTGGGTTGGAGTTCTCCGGCGTTACCTGAGCGAGTGAGGGTGACGGGGGACGACGACCGCTGCGTTGGAGTTCTCCGGCGCTGCCTGAGCGAGTGAGGGTGAAGGCGGGCGGCCGCTGGGTCGGAGAACGAGTGGATTAGAGGCGGCGTTCGACGGCTGTGTTGGGGTTGAGGAAGAGCAGGACTGGGGGGCCGGTGTTCGGGAGGATTTCGGCGTAGGCGTGGAGTTGGGGTGCGTAGTACGCGACTCGGCTGTCCAGGGCTGCTGCGGGGATGGCGTCGGTTTTGTAGTCGACGATGGTGAGGCGGCCGTCGTCCTCGCGGTAGATGAGGTCTACGAAGCCCTCCAGGACGGTGCCGTCGGGTTGGAGTGTGCCGACGTACGACTCGCGCCAATGCGAGCGGGCGGCGGCGCGTTTCACCACCTCGGAGGCGAGCGCCGAACGGACGAGTGCAGTGACGACGTCGGCGTACTCGAGGACTCCCTCGGCCAGGCACTGCGTGGAGACGGCGGCTTCGAGGCCGGCGCCGGTGGAGAGGTCGACGACTTGGAGTACGGCGTGCACGGCGCGGCCGATCGCGGTGCCGTAGCGGCCCTTGGACCACGGTGGGAGCTCGAGGTCGCGGGCACCTTTCGCGGTTCCAGGGACTACGACGGCCTCGGTACCAGTGGATAGGGCGAGTTCCGGGCTGGTGCCTTCCAGGCCGGAGGCGCTCTGGGCGGAGGGCCTCCGGCTTGCGGCCTGGGCGGCGGAGGCTCGGGATTCCCACTCGGTGCGGGAGATCGGCGGGGTGACGTCCGGGCTGCCGGTCGGCTCGCGGTCGGGGACCGGTGCACCCGTGAAGAGCGTGGCGTGTGGCGCGTCGACGCCGCCGGCGGTCGCGAGGAGCTCGGCGTTGCTTGCGTGGCGGCGGTTGCCGGAGCGGTGCAGTGAGACGACCAGGTGGTCGCGGGCGCGCGTCGCGGCGACGTACAGCAGGCGGCGGCGTTCGTAGTCGTCCATCTGTTCGTCGACGGGTTGTACGAGGTCGAAGTCCTCGGTCTGGACGGACGACTTGAGCTTCACCGCGTAGCCGCCGGGCAGCGGCCACAGGACCTGGACGCCGCGTTGACGGTTCGGGGAGGCGGTCATGCCGGAGAGGATGACGATCGGGAACTCGAGGCCCTTCGCGGCGTGGATCGTCATCACCCGGACCGCGTCGGCGTCGGTCTCGGGGAGGACGGCCTCGGCGACGCGGGACGTCTCTTCGCCTTGGTGGGCGGCCCAGGCGAGGTACGAGCGGAGGCCGCCGTGTTCGACCTCGGACCAGGCGCGGGCCTGGTCGACGACGAACCGGATGCGGCGCCAGGCATCGCGGGCGCGGGGGCCGATCGCGGCGACTTCGAGCATGCGGCGGTCGGCGACGATCTTCGCCAGGATCTCGCTGGGGGTGAGCCAGCGGGCGACGAAATACGTCCGCCGGAGCCACTCCATCGCCTCGCCGACCGGGTGGGTGACCAGGGAATCCGGCACCGGGGCGATGAGGTTGAAGATGCCGCGGTTGCGCTTCCAGGTGTAGAGGTCGTCGTCCCCGCAGCCGAACAGGGGTGAGCGGAGGGTGGTGACGAGAGCGAGCTGGTCGCTCGGGTCGCCGAGCGCGCGGGCGCAGGCGAGCAGGTCGCGGACCTCGGCGGTCTGGTAGACGAGGGAGCTGGCTTCCGCGCGGTACGGGATGTCGGCGCGGTCGAGGGCGTCTTCCAGGAACGGGAGGGAGGTGCGGGCCGGCACGAGTACGGCGATGTCGCCGGCCTCCGCGGGGCGCCAGGTTTCCGCGCGGTCGTCGTACACCAGCCAGCCTTCGCGGAGTGCTTCTTCGATGACGGAGGCGACGTCGGTGGCTTCGCGTTCGCGGAGGACCGAGGCTTGCGCGCGCGGCAGGTCGTCGTGCGGTGTGGCGCCGAGGATCGTGACGGCAGGCCCGGCTGATGGGTCCTCGGGTTCGGCGGTCGGTGGTTCTTCGAGCGGTACGTCGGTGCCGCGCCGGCGGAACGGGAGGACGGCCGCGAGGTCGCTGAGCTGATCCGAGTCGGCGTCGTCGGGGAAGTCGAAGATCGAGAGTTGGTCGCCCTTGACGGGCGCGTCGGGAGGCGGCGCATCAGTGCGCGACGTGATGCCCGGGCGCGAGGCTTCGCCAAGGCCGGCGGAGGTTGGGTTGGTGCGGTGCGGGGAGAGCGACTGGTACGACGGTTGCGCGGATTCGTGAGCCTGGATGAGGGTCGCGAAGACGGTGTTGATCCAGCTCAGGATGGGCGGCACCGTGCGGAAGTTCGTGGTGAGAGCGACCGTTTCGCCCAGCAGCTGTTGGGCGGTCAGGTACGTCGCGATGTTGGCGCGCCGGAACCGGTAGATGGACTGCTTCGGGTCCCCGACCACGAACAGCCGCCCCTCGGGCACCTCGACGTCATGCCAGTCCGTGGCATCCGCCTCCGCGCCACCGGCGATCCGCACCGCGAGCTCGATCTGGATCGGGTCGGTGTCCTGGAACTCGTCGAGCAGCAACCGCTCGAAGCGCTCCTGAAGGTCCGCACGCACCTCGGGGTCGCGCCGGAGCAGGTCGCGCGCGAGCACCAGCAGGTCATGGAACTCCAGCCGTCCCTCCGCCCGCCGGAGCTCGGCCGACTCCAGCACCCGCTCCGCGATCCAGTGCGAAAGATGCCGGAGGCAAGCATCGAGGAGCAGTTCGACCAATGAGCCCGCGACCTCGACGACCTCGGTACAGTCCGCGCGGACCTTGGCGATGTCCGGCCAGTTCTCCTTGCGCCCGATCCTGCCGATCTTCAGGCCGCGGAAGGTCTGCAGCAGCGCGAGCTGCGTCTCCTGATCGGACGCCGCCTCCAGCGTCAGACCGAGCTCGCGGATCTGCTGAACCTTCGGCAGCAGGCGGTCCTCAGGATCCAGACAGGTCTCGGCCGCGGCGCCGATCTGCGCGGCCGCCGCGATCAGGCCGCTGAGATCCGGCATCGCGACGAGTTCCGGTGGCTCGACCAGGACCCGATCCGCGATCAGGTCCCAGTCGTTGCCGAACAGCCGGGCGAGCGACCGGAGATGCTTCAGCTCGGCGCCGACCGCCATCGCGAGCAGCAGCGGCTCGGCGATCGAATCGTCGTCGAGGAGTTGCTGCTGCAGCTCGGCCCAGCGTTCCTCGAAGGCGACCGACGAGCCGACCTCGTCGAGTACGTCGATGAGCGGCGGCAGCCCGGCCTCGATCGGATGCGCGAGCAGGATCTGCTGCGCGAACGCATGCAGCGTGCCGATCGACGCCGAATCCAGATCGTCCAGCGCAGCGTCCGCGAGCTGCCGGTCCTCGCTCTTCCGCGCCTTCTCGAACTCGACCCGCAGCCGGTCCCGGAGCTCCGCCCCTGCCTTCTCGGTAAAGGTCACGGCCGCGATCGTTCGCAGCGGTACGCCGTCTCGCAGCACGAGCGTGGTGACCCGCTCGACCAGCGCATACGTCTTCCCCGACCCGGCGCCTGCTTCGACGAAGAGGGTGGTGTCGGTGTCCGAGCGGATCCGATCGCGAGCTGCCGAGTCGAGCAACTGTTCACTCATCGACGACCTCCAGGGCAGTCGGGTCGATGAGCCGCACCAGCCGCTCGAGCACCGGATCGTGGCGTTTGCGGTCCCAGCGCGCCCGGACCTCGCTGTGGCCGAGGCCGTCGGGGTTGCAGTACGGGCACTGGATCCACAGGAAGTCCGGCACCTCGGGTGCCTTCGGCGGGAAGTGGCCGGCCGCGATCGACGACACGATCACGTCGAGCGTGTCGACGTACCGGGCCTCGACCTCGGGGGTGAGTGGGACCGGGATCCGTTTGCCGCCGCGCCGGACGAACCAGTACGACGCCTCGACCGGAGTGGACGGTTCGCCCAGCCGCGCGCGGGCCGCGTACGCGTACACAGGCAGCTGCAGCTTCGTCCCGCCCGCGACCGGATCCGCCTCGATGCCCTCGTACCGCGAGAAACCGCCGGTCTTCACGTCCGTCACATAGATCGTGCCGTCCGCGCCGAGGTCCACCTTGTCGGCGGATCCGCGCAGCAACACCCGCCCCGACGGCACCGGGATCTCCACCGGAGGCTCGCCGTCGAAGCCGAACGTCAGCTCACTCGCCACCACCGACGCGGACCGCGACGCGCGCCAGCGATCGTCGTCGGTGAGCAGCACCATCAGGTCGCCGAGGATCCGCAACCGCTCGCGCTGCCACAACCGGGGATGCCCGGTCAGCCCTTCCGCCTCGAACTGCTCGGCGAGATCCGCCCCGATCGCCAACAACAGCGACCGTTGCTCAGAAGTCCACGGCTCGCCGTACCCGGGCAACGAACCGGCCAGGCGTGTCACGAACGCATCCAGGCTGTTGTGGATCAGGTTCCCGACCTGGATCGGCGAGATGACGAGCAGATCTTCCGGTGCCTCGAGCGGCTCCACCTGCAGCAGCCGCTCGACGAAGTACGCGTGCGGACAGGTCGCATACGACTCCAGCGACGTCGGTGACGCGATCCGATCCTCGACCGCGAATTCGGGCAGCCCCGACACACCAGACAAGTCCCCGTCGAAGCGCGTGAACGCCGCAGAAGCACGCCCCCGCAGCAACTCCCGGGCACGGACGAGTACGCCGTCCTGAACCCACAACCGCGCCGCCGCCGCGCGCGTCTGCCACTCCTGCTCGGTCGCCGGCATCGTTGCCGTCGTCAACGAACCGGCGTACGACGCGGACGTCCGCAGCACCTCGCCGTACCGGTCCCACTGTGTCGCGGGCAACGCGTGATCACCTGTCAGCTCCCGCAACGACCCGAGCAGCCAGCGCGTCGGCAACCGTCGCGACGACCGGCGCAGATCGCCGCGCGGGAACGACGCGACCACTCGCGCACCGGCCGAGAACGCGACGAGGAGATGCCGCTGCTTCTCGTCCAGGCGATCCCGGAACGACGCCAACTCCGGTGCAGCCGCCTCACGCACGCGGTGGGGGAGCAGCGCGTCCTCGTGTACCCGGCCCGGATACAGGTCCTCGGACAGCCCGACGACGTACACGATGTCCGCCGACAGGCCCACGCTCGCGGACAGCGGCGCGACCAGCACGCCCGTCCCGAACGTGCCGACCCGCGGCAGGGACTGCTGCAGTTCGAGATCGAGCACATCCCGCAGTACGGCGAGACTCGCCGGCGTACCGAGCTCGTCGAGCGTAGACAACCCTTTCAACGACCCTTCGACTGCGGCCGCGGCGTACTGCTCCTCGATCGGCAATGACGAGTAGTCCCCGAGCAAGTCGTGGAAGAGCTGCAGCACACCCTCGGACAGTGAGGCCCACGTCTCCAGCGCAGCCAAACTCCCAAGCCGTCGACGCAAGGTCGAAGCAAACGCATGCAATCGCTCCGCCGTCGACGCGTTGTACTGCGCGCGCCGTACCGCAGCCGGCCGTGGATCCTCGGCCGCCTCCTCCTGGTCGGCAGTTCGCCGCTCCGACTGGGCGTACCGCGCCAGCCGCGTGTCCCAGTCGTCGCCGCGTACCACCCCGGCCGCCCGCGACATCCGCTCCCACTGCGGCACCGGGATGCGGTCGCCGTTGAAGTCCCGCGTCGGCGCATTCGCCAATGCACGGAACACGTCCGCCCGCGGCAGATCCTGATCGACCAGCGCCAGTACTTCGAGGAGCGTCCGCGCGATCGCCCGCTCGTGCACCGGCCGCGTGCCGGGACCGTTCACCTCGATGCGCGCGGCCGACAGGTGCTCGTGCAGCAGCCGCGCGTACGGCGAGGCGGCCGCGTACAGCACTGCGATCCGATGCGCCGGCGTGTGCTCGAGCGCCGAGACGACGTCACGCACCACGCAACGCACCTCGTCGTCGGCGTCGGACGCGTTGAGGATCTCGGTCGCGACCGGATAGTTCTTCGAGATCGACGTCGGCAGATCGATCCCGATCCGTTCGAGCGATCGCCGCACCGCGCGGTCGGCACGGCGTACGTCGGTCAGCCCGACGATCACCGTGAGATCGGCGGCCGCTTCACCGAGCGCGGCGACGAAGGCTGCCTCGGACTGGGTCAGCTCTTGCGGGAGGTACAAGACCAGAGCGCCCAGCTCGTCGACAGTTGACGGCGAGGCGGCGATCCGGGACGCGGCGGCGCGGAGCAGATCAGTCGCGTCGTACCAATCGGCAGCCAGTTCGGCGGTGACGTGCCGATGCAGGCGGACCAGGTCGGGGCCGAGCGCGGACGCGTGCGCGACCTTGTCGAGCGCGGGCTCGGTGAGGTCGCGGAGCTCGCGATGCGCGGATGCAAGCGCTTGGATGGTCGACGGGTGCTCGGCGACCTCGTCGAAGATGCCGGGCGCCTTCGCGAGCGCCGTACGCCAGGTGGCCGCCACGATCGGACGGGTCGCGGGACGTCGCGGCGAGAGCAGCCCGGCGGCGATCTGCTCGGCGAGCCGCTCGAGGGTCGCCAGGTACAGCCCGGCGACCGAGGAACGCGCGAGGTGGCGGCGGGCGATCACGCCGGCCAGGTTGTTCGGCAGGAGCAGGGTGACAGGGGTCATCGGATCGTCGGCCTTGAGCCGCGCGACGACGGCTTGCAGGCGCTCCAGAGCCGCGGCGCCGTACGCCGTGCTCTCGATCCGGGTGGTACTCACCTCGAACCCCCATCTTGAACCAGCACAGATTTCGACTGTCACGGAGACCGTAAACCCTCCCACGGACAGAAAGGTGACCGGGCGCGAAACGCCAAGGTTTCTGCAGGCTCGGCTGCTGTCTCGCACACTGAAGAAATGAGCAGGGAGACGAGGTTCGCGCGGTTGGTGCTCGTGCTCGTCTTCGCGCCTGCCGGCGGACTGTTCGGCAAGGCCGTCGCCGAGGGCGCGCAGGTCCGGCCGTGGTGGCCGTGGCTGCTCGCCGCGCTGGTCTGGCTGCTGCTTTCCGGCGCGATCGCGGCCGGAATCTCGACGGCCGTGTCGCACCGTCATGCCGAGCACAGATAATGCTCCGATGGCTACCGCGGTGCATCACGTCGAGATCTGGGTCCCGGACCTTTCCCGGGCTGTCACGAGCTGGGGCTGGGTCCTCAACCGGCTGGGCTGGAAGGACGGTGACGGCTGGCCGGGCGGCATGACCTGGACCGCCGCGGACGGCTGTTACGTCGTCGTCGAGCAGAGCCCGGCGATGTCGGCCGCCGAGCACGACCGGATGCGGCCGGGCATGAACCACCTGGCACTGAACGCGGCCGGTCGGGCCGAGGTCGACAGCATCGTCGCGGAGGCCGCCGAGCACGGCTGGACACTGATGTTCGCCGACCGCCACCCGTACGCCGGCGGACCGCAGCATTACGCCGCCTTCCTCTCCAACACCGACGGCTACGAGCTAGAGATCGTCGCTCCTGATTAGCAGGTGAGACTACTGATACCTGGAGTGACCACTGGGGCTAGTGGTGTGACATGGTTACACCAGGCAATAAGTAGGGTCGCGGGGCAAGGGCGGAAGGACGATGCTCGTGACGGAGAAGCCTGACGGGGGACCGGCCGCACCGGAGCTCCTGGAAGCGCGGATCCGCGGTTTGCAGCATGCGCTGGGGCAGTTGCTGGACAACGCGCGCCGGCTGACGTACGGCGAGCATCAGCGCGCCGTGAAGCTGCATCGTCAACTGCAGGAGCAGACGGCGGCCGCCCGGCGTGAGTCGCGATCGCTCGTCGACGCGAAGACCGCCGAGGCGCTGTCCGAGGCCGAGCCGAAGGCGCGGCTGCTCGCGGACCGGCTCGCACCGGGCCTGGCGTCGATCCCGCCGAACGATGCCCGCTGGCGTTCGCGTCAGCTGGTCGGCGCGGGCGTCCCGGCGTACGTGCGGGTCGGCGAACTGGACGCTGGTACGCCGGTTGTCGCGCCACTGCTCCGCACCAACGGCTGGAAGGTGACCGGCGACCGCAACGAGTCCGCGCGCCGTCTGCTGCAGAGCGTCGCGATGCGGCTCGTGGCGGCGGCCGAACCGTTCCGGCTGCGCATCGACGCGTTCGATCCGCGGCTGACCGGGATGATGGGGCTGCTCGGTCACCTGACCACGAAGTACCCGCAATTGGTGCCCAGGGCAACACATACCGCAGAGCAGCTGCACACGGTGCTGTCCGGTCTCGTCGACGTGTCGTCGTTGCGCGCGAGCAGGCAGGCGCAGCTCGGGCACGAGCGCTTCGAGGACCTCCTGAAGGAGACCGGCCAGGTCACCGACCCCTACCGGATCGTCATCCTGTTCGACTACCCGTCCGGGATCGACACGCTCGCCCAGCGCGACCTGCTCCGGCTGGCCGCGACCGCGGGCAAGCGTGGCATCTGCTTCCTGGTCCACTACGACGCGTCCACGGCGGCCGAGCTCGACGTGGACTCGAAACAGTTGCTCGATCTCCTCAATCCGGTTGCCATCGTCAACGATCGGGTCGAGGTCGCGCAGCTGCCGCCGGCCCGGCTCGATCCGGCGTTCGACGCGACCGTTGCCGCGGGCATCTGTGACGTGATCGCCGAGCAGGCGGAGATCGCCGTACTCCCGACCGTCGACTTCGAGCGCACCCTGCCGGACCGCTCGACCTGGTGGCAGCCCGTCACGGACGAGGTCGGGACGGTGATCGGGTACGACGACCGCACGCCGGCGCTGGTGCGGTTGCGCAGCGGCAACCCGGCCCTGCCGCATGTGCTCGTCGGCGGCGCGGTCGGCCAGGGCAAATCGAACCTGCTGCTCGTGCTGATCCACGGTCTCGCGGCGCGCTATTCGCCGGCCGACCTGGAGATGTACCTGCTCGACTTCAAGCACGGTGTCGAGTTCTCGGCGCTCGGCCCCGGCCCGGATCGGCCGCACTGGCTGCCGCAGATCCGCGTGCTCGGCGTGCACAGCGATCGCGCGTTCGGTCTCGCCGTACTGCGTCATCTGTCGGACGAGCTCGCGCGGCGCAGCGAGATCTTCAAGTCGCACGGCAACGTGGCTGATATCGCGGAGCTGCCTCCGGGCCCGGATCGGCCGCCGCGGATCCTCGTCGTACTGGACGAGTTCCAGGTGCTGCTCGAAGACGACGACGAGCTGGCGGACGAGGCGGCCAAGCTGCTGGAACGGTTGGTCCGGCTGGGGCGCGCGTACGGCGTTCACGTCGTACTGGCGACGCAGACGATCGAGGGCGTGAAGCGGCTGTCGACGCGGCGGGACTCGATCTTCGGGCAGGTGCCGTACCGGATCGCACTCAAGACGACACCGGCCGACTCGCAGGCCATCCTGCGCAGCGGGAACACGGCGGCGGCCGAGTTGCAGTTCCGCGGCGAGGCCGTGCTGAACGCGAACTTCGGGTCGCCGGACGACAATCAGCACGTGCTGGTGAGCTACGCGGACAAGCCCGTGCTGGACTCGCTGCGGCAGGAGCTGTGGACGCGCGCGGGTTCGGCGGTGCATCCGCCGCGGGTGTTCCATCTGGCCGAGCCGGCGCGGTTGACGGACACGGCGACTGCGGTGAAGCCCGAATTGGGGCGGCCGTGGACCGGGCTGCCGATCGCGGTGACGGAGGAGCCGGTTTCCGTCGAGGTGCGGCCGGAGCCTGGCGCCGGCGTACTCGTGCTGGGTGACGGTCCACCGGATGCGCTCGGCGTACTGACCGGGCTGGCGGTGTCGACGGCTGCATCAGCCGTGGACCCGCCGCGGTTCCTCTTCGTGGACGGTACGAACTCGGCGCCGTCCGTTGCCGAGGGCAAGGACGCGTTGGTGCAGGTGCTGCGCGAGCTCGGGTGCGAGGTCGAGACCGTGGACAAGCACGACGACATCGCGCCGCGACTGTTCGCGCTACGGGACGCGATGCGGAGCGGTGAAGCCGGTGGGACGTACCTGATCGGGTTCGGGTTCCACGGCGTACCGCGGATGCAGCTGCACGCCGAGGGGTACTTCGAGAGCCCCGCGAACGTGTTGCAGGACATCGTGCGGGACGGACCGGCGCAGGGCCTCATCACGTTCGGGTGGTGGAACCGGCTGCATGTGTGCACCGAGCACCTCGGGTACGGGCGGGCGAACGTGGCGACCCACCTGTTCCTCCGGCACCCACAGGACGGCGTACGCGCGGTGGCAGGTCCGCTGGTGCGGTGGGCCTCCGAACCGCACCGGGCGTTGCTGTGGGACGGGCTGCATCCCGAGGCACAGGTCGTCGTACCGTTCGCCGCGCTGCGGTCGGACGAGGTGGATCGTGCGGTGGAGTTGGTACGGCGATGAAGACTGTCGAGCAGGAGTGGTCCGAGTACGTGCGCGCGCTGCGGACGGTCGCGATGGCGCGGGCCGACGCACAGCAGGCGCAGGACCGGGTCACGGCGCACAAGTCGAAGGCCGAGGCGACCGCGGCGGCCGAGGCCGATGCGATGGCCGAGCGCGGACGACGGCTGCAGACCCGGCTGAACTCGCTCGCCGACAAGGCAGCAGAGAGTTTGCAGCGGGCCGGGCTGCCCGCGGAAGGCAAGCGGGCGAACCACACGCTGCCCGAGATCCGCGCGCTGAACGACATCGAGACGGTCGCCGAGCGGATCACCGAACAGCTCGCCGAGTCGGTCGACCAGTTGGAGGAGCTGCGGACGACGGCCCGGGCGCTCCAGGAGCAGCGCAAGCGGCGTACCATCAGCGCGGTCCTGGCGCTGGTCGGGTTCGTGCTGGTGTGGGTGCTCAGCGGGTCGTTCCTAACCGGTGTCGAGGCAGCGGCGATCGCCGCGGTCACGATGCTGGCCGCGTCGCGGGTGCTCGGGCTGCCATGGCTGCCCGGCGCGCGCTGGTGGGGCTGGGGCGGTGCGGTCCTCGTCTTCGTCGCGATGGCGGCCGGTCTGCCGTGGTGGCTCGGGATCGTGGTCCCGGTCGTCGTCGCGGGTACGGCGATCGTGCTGCCGAAAAAGCGCAACTAGGTTTGGGAGTGGGTTGAGGTGTCCGACGTACTGCGGCTCAAGGAACAGCTGCACCAGGTCTCGATGGAGGCCAAGCAGGCAGCGGGTGGCCTGGCCGGGTTCAAGCTCCGGTTCACGCAGCACAGTCAGTTGGTGGAGAGCCTGATCGCGGGCACCGCCACCGGCATCGACCGCGACATCACCGAGATCCTGGAGGCCGCGAGCAAGGCCGTCGAACAGGCCGCCGAGGCGCTGGAGATCGCGTCGGCCGGCTGCAAGAACTACGCCGACCAGATCTAACGCTCTTGCCGTCCGAGTTGCAGCGGGTTGCCCGCGGCCTGGTCGACTGCTTCGACGAGATCCCCCGCGTCGTCGACCAGCTTCTGCGTACGGCGGCGCGCTGCCGGGAGAACGCACAAGTCGCGCTGATCGCGTCCCGCGGGCAGGCAACGGTCGCCGCGCAGCAGCTTGACGCTGCGGCGCGCGCATGTGAGGCCGCCGCGCACTACCTGTCAATGGCGCCACCGAAGGCACGCGGCTGGGCTGAGGGCCTTGTCGGCGACCGGGGCCCGTCCACGAACCGCCCGTCGTCCGACTCCGCCGACCGCAACAAGCCGACCAGCGGCACCGGCTCCGAGATCCGCACGAGACGTCTCACAGCGACGTACGACGACCTGGAAGTTGCCGAAGACAACGAGCCGCCGCTGGTCACGGTCGCGCGCAAGGCCTTCGAGAACTACCGCAAGACCCGCGAGAAGGACGAGGAACGCGACGACGAGAACCTCCTGGAACTCGAAATCACCGTCACCGAAACCGGCGAAGTGATCTTCGAGGAACCGGACCAGAAGGAAGAGCAGAAACGCGCGGAACGCCTGACCCGCGACTTCGAATTCGCACCGGAGACCGACGAGGCCCCCGAGTTCGAAGAACCGGACGAGAAAGAAGACGAGAAGCGCACCGAGCGCCTCACCCGCGACCTCGAGATCGACCCCGACCTCACCGAGGCCGTCAAGCTCCTCCTCGACTCCATGTCCGACGCCCAAGACCACCAATGGCAACACGCCACCCTCACCATCACCACAGAACAGATCGAAGCCACCTTCGACTACCCCGAGCAGCTCACTCCCGCCCCACTAGTCGTCGACATAGCCCTCCCAGACCTCCCAACCGTCGACGTCGACCCGGCCTTCGACCCGCGTCCTCTGGGGGTGAGCTTCGCGCCTGGGGTCGTCGACCCGGCAAGTGTCTTCGAGCCGAAGGAGCGAGCGATCGCGGACCGGCTCGCGGAGGAGGGCTGGCGGGTCGACGCGCGTCCGGCAGATCACACCCGGGACAACTTGTCGAACCCCGACAGCATGGTGCGTAAGTCCGGGGACGCCGACGGCGTCATCATCGAGTTCAAGACGCCGGTCAGCGGGAAGTCGAACGCGATCAAGCGGAGCATCCATGACGCGAGCAGGCAGGCGGGGGAGCGGAACGAGGTCCTGATCGACGGCAGGCAGGTCGGCTTGTCAGAGGATGTCGCCGGGAGATCGTTCCGGAGAGCGTGCGGCCAGCCGGGTGGGCGAGTCGCCGACGTCGTTCATGTCATCCTCGGTGACGGACGTCTGATCACGTACACGAAGGAGAAGTGATGTCCAACAGCGACACGATCTTTGTCGCCGCCGACGAGCCGCTGGACGCTGTGGCCGAGTGGCTCGCGGCTGCCTTGCAACTGGAGCGGCTGGAGGATTCGGAGCTGGCGGAGAACGAGCACTTCTTCGGGGGACGAGCCCGGACCGTCGACGGACGGGTTCTGCTCCTTGTCGAGCCGAACACCTACGGCGAGGCCGACCCCGCACCCGAAGACGTCTCCGCGATCGATCGGTACACCGGAGCGGTCGATGTACGCATCGCCGGCTCGAGGAACCAGGTCGCGCAGGCGAAGGAGGCACGAGCGGTCTTCGATGAACTCGCCTCGACGCAGCCTCGGATCGCTCTGGTCCTGGCCACCGCGATGTCCTGGATCGTCGCGGCGTACCTGCCCGGCTCCGGCGTCCATACCTTCCCGCCGGAGACGTCGCTCGACGTTGACGACATCGACGCCTGGCGGGCCTGGATCCGGGGCTGAGCGCGGCATGGTGCCGTTGATGGGGAGTGGGGACACCCCGCGGGGGCGGTGAACAGGTTATTGCTTGTTCACCGGCCCCGGCGGGTGTTCTTCGGGGCGGTTGCCGTGGGCACTCTCACGGAGGGTGAGAAAACTTTTGGAACCGGCGTCATGAACGGCTGGGTCGGTCGTCACTACCTGTGAACCCATCCCCACAGGGAAGTGGAAGTGATTGCCGTGAAGGGTTGTCATGCGAGGTCGCTGATGGGAACCGGCTCGACTCGGTGCCGGGTGCTTTGAGATGGCCGACGATGGTGATCCACACCCGGCTGCGGTCCGGGTGGAGCGTCGTCGGGTGCGGGTCTGGTTCGGGGACCATGTGGTCGCCGACTACCGGGCCGAAGCAGAGTTGGCCGAGCGGTACGCCGCGGCCATGTCACGCAGGTTCGCCGGGTTGCGGGTGACCAGTGACCCGGTTCCGGACCACGATCCAGGACCGGAACGGAAGCTGCCGGGGGAGCGGCTGTGGGAGGTCGCGCCGAAATGAGCTCCCGTCGCTTCCGGCTGATCCGTCATCAAGATGTCTCCGGTGTCAGCGGCACCGGACCCGTCGCCGAGGGTGTGCAGTTCACCGACGGCTCGGTCGCGCTCCGCTGGTACGGCGACTATCCGACCACGACCGTCTGGGACGGTATCGATTCCGTCGTGGCGATCCACGGGCACGGCGGGGCGACCGTGATCGAGTGGCTCGACCCCGAAGCGGGTCCTGATCCCGATCTCAAACTGCCGCCCCGCGAGTCCCTTCCACCGCGGCCGTGGCCGGACCTGCACTCGGCGCCCGAGCCGCAGGACCCCGACCCGCTGCACTCCGATCGCGACCGCGGGTCGTACGGCGCGGCGCCGCCGTCGACCTGGTCGTCGTACCGCGTCTTCCGCTGACCTCCCGATCCACCGGTGCCGGCTGATCCCCCCTCCCGGCACCGGTCACCTCGGTACGGCGTACGCCCGGGCGAGCCGGCGTACGCCGTACCTGAGGATTCACCTACATCGAGGAGACCAGGTCGAGGTTGTAGAACGTTCCGGGACCGTCGCAGAGCTCCATCATCTTCTCCGACATCTCGGTGGTGTCGGCACGCTGCGAGTTCTCCATCGCCGCCTCGTACGACTCGAACTGGACGATCGCGAAGTACCGTCCCGGCTCGTCGCGGTCGGCGCAGGCGAGACTGAGGGTCGGCATCGGCCCGCCGCCCTCGGCCTCACGTTTCGCGCGGTAGTCCTCCAGCAGCGCCTCGATCTCGTCCGGCTTGGAGGTCCGGTACTCGATGATCTGAACGAAACCAGCCATCACTTCCCCCTGTTTCCACAGACACTCACCCCTGGGTGTCCTTCTGGTTCGACAGTGCGCCCGGATCGCCTGCCTGGCAAGGGGACGACGATTACGGTGACCTGACGAGGGCAACGAATCACGCACGGGAGTTTCTGCCCTCGGCAGAGGTGCCTGGGAATTGTCGGCGCGGCCTGATTGGCTTGCCCGCATGGAGATTCTGATCCTCGGTGGTACGGCGTGGCTCGGTCGCGAGATCGCGGCGCAGGCGATCGCGCGCGGGCACTCGGTGACCTGTGTTGCCCGTGGCGAGAGCGGCTCGATTGCGGACGGCGCAACGTTGGTCGCGGCCGATCGCAGCAGTCCGGATGCGTACGACGCGGTGCCCGCGCGGGAGTGGGATGCGGTGTTCGAGGTCTCGTGGCAACCAGGTTTCGTGAAGGGCGCCCTGGCCGCGTTCGGCGCCCGCGCCAAGCACTGGACGTACGTGTCCTCGTGCAACGCGTACGAGAAGTACGACACGCCGGGCGCGGACGAGACCGCGGCGCTGCGGGAGCCGACCGCGGAGGACGTGGTCGATCGGGAGCTGTACGGCGAGGCGAAGGTCGCGTGTGAGCTCGCGTCGCGCGAGGTGGTCGGGGATCGGCTGGTGATCGCGCGCGCCGGGCTGATCGGTGGGCCGGGGGACCCCAGCGATCGCGCGGGTGCGTGGGTCGCGCGGGCGGCGCGGGCGCCCGAGGAGCCGTTGCTGGTGCCCGACACGCCCGAGTTGGCGACATCGGTGGTCGACGTACGGGATCTCGCCGGATGGCTGCTGGACAACGCGACCGAGGGACGCACGGGGACGTTCGACACGGCCGGGCCGGTGGTGCCGTTCGGTGAGTGGATCGAGTTGGTGCGCGAGGTCGGTGGTCACACCGGGCCCGTCGTGCTGGCGCCGCGGGAGTGGCTGGAGGAGCAGAAGGTCGAGCAGTACATGGGACCGGATTCGCTGGCGATGTGGATCACTGAGCCGGGGTACGAGGGCTGGTCGTCCCGCAGCGGTGCGGCGGCCGCCGCGGCCGGCCTCACCCACCGGTCCCGCCGGGAGTTCGTCGAGGACACCCTCGCCTGGGAACGCGAGCTCGGCCTGGACCGCGAGCGCAAGGCAGGACTCAGCCCGGCTCGAGAGAAGGAGTTGATCGAGGCGCTGAAGGGATAGAGGGTAGGCGCATGCGCCTCGTGCTGATCTCGGACACTCATCTGCCGGTGCGGGCGAAGAAGTTGCCCGCGCCGGTGTGGGACGCGGTCGACGACGCCGACGTGGTCATCCATGCGGGCGACTGGGTGAGCGTCGGGCTGCTGGACGAGTTGGAGTCACGTGCGGCCCGGCTGATCGGGTGCTGGGGCAACAACGACGGTACGGCGTTGCGCGCTCGGCTGCCCGAGGTCGCGCGGGTGACGCTCGACGGGTTGTCGGTCGCCGTGGTGCACGAGACCGGTCCGGCCACGGGGCGAGAAGTTCGCTGCGCGGCGGCGTACCCAGGGGTTGATCTGCTCGTGTTCGGGCACAGTCACATCCCGTGGGACACGACCGGCCCGGGCGGGATCCGGCTGCTGAACCCGGGGTCGCCGACCGACCGGAGGCGGCAGCCGTACTGCACCTACCAGACCGCGACGATCACCGCCGGCCGCCTGGAACAGGTTGCCCTGCACAACCTTTAAGGCACAACCTTTAAGTTGCGTCCTGCAACGACTGCGGCCGGGCAGGCGTGGGCGACGCCGTACCACCGAGTTACGGCGCACCCACACCTGCCCGGCCGACTTTGTCGTCCGGCGTCAGGCGTTTGCTGCTTCCTTGACCCGGGTCTTGAGGCGATCGCGGACCTCTTCCGGCGTGTACGCACGGCGCTTCCGCTCGCCCCGTGCGATCACGACGCCCGTCGCGGCGACGCCGACGAGTCCCGCAAGCCCTACCACCTTCCATACCTTCATGCCGACTAACCTAGCGATGTGAACAGCCGGATTTCACTGGATGACGCTACGGAACTGACACGAACAGGTGACATTTGGCTGTTCCGCGGTGGCAGCGCCGCCGACCGTGCCATCCAGCTGACCACCAACAGCCCTGTCAACCACGTCGGTATGGCGGTCGTCGTCGAGGACCTCCCACCGCTGATGTGGCACGCGGAACTGGGTCGCTCGCTCCCGGACATGTGGACCGGCCAGCACCAGCGCGGTGCGCAGTTGCACAATCTGCGCGACGCGGTGCTGGTGTGGGCGCGCAAGTACGGTCAGCAGGCCTGGCTGCGGCAGCTCGATCACCCGGTCACGCGGGAGATGGAGGACGCAGTACTGCGGACTGTCGCTCGCCTGGACGGTACGCCGTTCCCGTCGACTGCTCGGCTCGCGTCGAGATGGGTGCGTGGGCGGGTGCCGGCGATTCGTCGCGGATCGCGCGAGCTCGAGCTGGAGTCGGCGTACTGCGCCGAGGTGGTCGCGGTGACGTACGAGGAGATGGGGTTGCTCCGCGGGCGGAAGCTCAACTGGTACGACCCGGGGCGGTTCTGGAGTGGCGATGAACTCCAGTTGGCGCACGGAGCGCGGCTGGGCGAAGAGATCGAGGTCGAGATTCCGTCCGGTACCTGACGTCGCGGAAACTGTCGGCGGCGTGTGATTGGGTTGTCTCAGTCGGTCAGCGAACCGGAGGAGGCCTGGATGTACGCGGTTATCGACACCGAGACGACCGGTCTACTGCCGACCCATCGGCATCGGGTCATCGAGATCGCCGTCGTGCTGCTGGACGCACACGGGCGGGTCGAGCGCGAGTGGGTGACGTTGCTGAATCCCCAACGTGACTTGGGCCCTCAGCACATTCACGGGATCCTCACCGCCGACGTGCTGGCGGCGCCGGAGTTCGGGGACATCGCCCGGCAGTTGGGTGAGTTGCTGGCCGGACGGATGGTTGTCGGGCACAACGTCGAGTTCGATCTCGGCTTCCTGCGGGCCGAGTTCGCGCGGCTCGGTGTCAGTGTTCCGCTCATCACCGAGCGGTCGATGTGCACGATGGCATTGGCCGCGTATCTGCATCCCGGTGCGAAACGGACGCTCGGTGCCTGCTGCGCGGCGGCCGGGATCTCGATCGAGGGCTGGCATTCGGCGCTGGCGGACACGCGGGCGACGGCGGAGTTGTTCGCCCAGTATCTGGGGGCTTTCGCGGCGCCGCCACCTTGGCAGTGGGCTTACGAAGAGGTACGGCGGATGCCTTGGCCGGAGCTGCCCGGTTCGGATGTCCCGCCAACGGTGCGACCGGTGCATGCCGGTGGACGACACGGCTGGATGAGTCGGCTTGTCGACCAGTTGCCGCGCGTCCCGGAGCCGCCGCAGGCCGACTCGTATCTCGTACTGCTCGATACGATCCTCGCCAACCGTGAGATCACGGCGGCGGACGCTGACCAGTTGGTGCAGGTGGCAACCGAGTTGGGCATGACGCGTCCGCAGGTCGATCATCTGCATCGGTGGTACGTGTCCGCGCTGGCGACCGCGTCGTGGGGGACCGGCGAGATCACCCTCGACCAGCGCGGCGAGCTCGACAAGATGGCGGTGATGCTCGGGCGGCGGGTGTCCGACGTCGACGAGGCGCTGCTCCGCGCGAGCGCCGGGCGGTACGTCGTACCGGATCGTCCTGGTGCGCGACGGTATCCGCCGGGGAGCACGCTGGTGTTCACGGGGGACATGGTCGAGCCGCGCGAGGTGTGGTGGGACCGGGCGGTGGCGGCCGGGTTCGCGCCGCAGGAGGCGGTTCGCCCGGATACCACGTTCGTGGTGGCCGCTGACGTGGACAGCCTGTCGGTCAAGGCGCGCGCGGCCCGCGAGCTCAACGTCCCGATCATCTCGTCCGACGACTTCCGCCGCCTCCTCCCAGAACACCAACGCAAAGCCGGCTGACCCGAGCCGGCGCGAGGTGTCTTGGGGTGGGTGGGTTGAGCCCGGGGGTCAGGTGGTTGGGATGAGGTGTTCTGGGGTTAGTAGGGCGTGGAGGGTGAGGCCGGCCTCGGTGAGGGGTTCGGGGGTGGTGGGGTTGCGGTTGATGACGCAGAGGGCGTCGGTGATGGTGGCGCCGAGGGCGCGGAGTTCGTTGGTGGACAGGACGATCTGGCCGCCGGTGGTGACGACGTCCTCGACGATCGTGACCCGGCGACCCTTGGTCTCGGCGCCCTCCGCCAGCCGGCAGGTGCCGTACGCCTTCGCCTGCTTCCGGACGAACGCGCAGGGCAGGCCGGTGTGCCGCCCGAGCGCGGTGACCACCGGGATGCCGCCCATCTCCAGACCGGCCAGCACCTCGGTGCCTTCCGGGATCAGCGGGACCATCGCCGCGGTCACCTCGTCCAGCAGCACCGGGTCGGCCTCGAAACGGTACTTGTCGAAGTACTCCGTCGTCGTCTGCCCGGACCGGAGCAGAAACTCCCCGGTCAGATGTGCGGTCGCATAAACCCGACGCCCCAACTCACCAAGCTCCACGCCCGCACCCTACCTGCCGCCCAACCGGCCTGCCGCCCGCCCGCTGCCGCCCGCCCGACCTGCCGTCAGTCGGCGGGGCTCAGTCTTCGTCGGGGACGGGCTCGATCTCGAAGCGGAGTTGTTTGCCGGAGCGGATGCGTTCGATCGCGGACAGGCAGGCGGCGTCGCTCATCTGTACGCCGATCTCGCCGAGTTTGTGGCGCAGTACCCGGGCCGCGTCCTCGGCGGAACGGGCGCTGGACTCGTTGATCGCCTCGATCGTGGTGGCGGTGAGCCGCTCGCGGATGTCCGGGTGCGTCTGGTGGATCTCGTGCGTGATCCGGAACTCGGTCATCGCGCTCTCCCTGGTGTTCCGCGGGCCGCCTGTGCACCACCAGCGTAGGGGGTGTCTGATGGTTCCGCGCCTACTGCGGGGCACTCGGCACGGCACCTCGCCGCACGGGTGCAAAGGCCACGATGCTCCGCATCGAGACCTTCGCCCCCGCACGCCGAGCT
>NZ_JBSGTS010000018.1:0-156271 GCF_053607525.1 Kribbella sp. NPDC055110 | reverse complement strand
GGGTGCCCCCCAGCGTCCGCCCACCGCCCCCCCGCCCCCGTTGGCTCCACCCGGGGGGGCGGCCCCCCCCCCGGTGTTCCGCCCCCCCCCCCCCGGACTGGTGCGCCCGGCCGCCCCCCTGTAGGCGTCCGGACGCAGGTCTCAGGTTCTGGCCAGCTCGTCGAGCAACCTCCCGGCCATCTCGTCGCTACCGGGCAGTCCCTCGATCCAGATCCGGGCCAGCTGGGGTACGTCGGCGTCCAGCCGCCACTGGGTGATCAGGGCTCGTACCGTCGCGACCTGCTCCGGCAGGTTCGGGTCGCGGCCGACGAGCGCCGCCGCGCGGTGTGAGCCGACGCGGCCCAGTACGTCACCGCCGCAGAACACGATCCGCAGGCATTCCGCGACGTCGACGAGGCGGAGTTCGCGGTCGAACGGCGACGTACCCGCGGGATTGAGCGGCTCGACAACCACCAGTGCATGGGTTTGCGATACGGAAGTTCCACGG
Source organism: Kribbella sp. NPDC055110 (assembly GCF_053607525.1). Lineage (NCBI taxonomy): Bacteria > Bacillati > Actinomycetota > Actinomycetes > Propionibacteriales > Kribbellaceae > Kribbella > Kribbella sp. NPDC055110. The sequence continues at coordinate 155,784 of NZ_JBSGTS010000018.1, read as the reverse complement.
AATTCCGCCTCTCGGTAGAGCTCGCCGAGCCGGGACCGCAGGTGCGACAGGCTGGACAGCCCGGTCAGCGGGTCCTCGCAGGACAGCGAGTGCAGATAGACAAGGGACGCCTCGGCCCAGCTGGAACTGAGTGCGCGTACCGCGGCGAAAGCCGGCTCGCCCCCGGCGATCGAGCGGTACAGCGCACTCAGCCCATCAAGTGCCTCCACCAGCGAGACTCCGTCGGCCGCCAGGCGGCGTCCGGTCTCGTCCGACGCAGGCACGACATCGGCACCGTCGCGCAGCGCCTCGGCGATCGCGAGATAGGCGCTGTGGTCGATACCAGCTGTGCCGTGCGGCTCCCTCCGGCCGCGCGGTTGCTCTGTTTCATCGAGCTGGGTTTCATCGAGCTGGGTCGACGACGCCTCCGGCGCGAACCGGGCGAGCGACCCCGCCAGGTTCAGGGACGGTTTGCCGGGCCGTAGGTCGAACCGTCGGCGGATGTCCGCGAACAGCGACATGGCCCTCCTCAGTTGTCCCGTCAGTCTCCCGACCGGTCGGCCGGAAGCGTCGTACGGCGATGAGACAGAGCTGGATGAAGTTCATGACGCGGATTCGCAGAAGTTTTTTCGCGTAACTTCTGCACTGGCGTTCTCGTAAGGAAAGGAGCACAGTTCCGCGTCAGGAAAGATGCGCTGGACCGTCCTATCTGGGAGCCTTGTTCCCGGCGGTACGTGACGGTCTGTCACGCGCTGCACACAGAGTTGTCAGAACCCACGGGGGAGATGGATGGAGACGCCGGACGGCCAGCCCGATCCGCTGAGCGACGCCGAGCTGATCGCACGCGTTCGCAACGGCGACCTGGAGGCGTACGGCGAGCTGTACGCGCGGCACCACCACGCCGCCGAGCGGATGGCCCGCCAGCTGGTCCCGGCCAACGACGCCGACGACCTGGCCAGTGACGCGTTCGCCAAGGTCCTGGATGCGCTCCGGGCCGGCGGCGGACCGGACGTCTCCTTCCGCGCCTATCTGCTGACGACCGTACGGCGGGTGCACGTCGACCGGATCCGCTCCGGGAAGAAGGTGCAGACCACCGACGACATCGCGTCGTACGAGCGGGAGCCCGAGACCTTCGACGACCCGACCGTCACCGGTTTCGAGAGCGGCGCCGCGGCGAAGGCCTTCGCCAGCCTGCCCGAACGGTGGCAGGCAGTGCTGTGGCACACCGAGGTCGAGGGTGAGAAGCCGGCCGCGATCGCTCCCCTGCTCGGTCTGACCGCGAACGGCGTCTCCGCACTCGCCTACCGAGCCCGTGAGGGCCTGCGCCAGGCGTACCTGCAGCAGCACCTGGCCGACGTCGCCGGGGACCGCTGCCGCTGGACGACCGAGCGCCTCGGCGCGTACGTCCGCGGCGGCCTGACCAAGCGCGAGAACCGGAACGTCCGCGAGCACATGGACGAGTGTGCGAAGTGCACCGCGGTCTACCTCGAGCTCGTCGAGGTCAACAGTGCGCTGCCGGCACTGCTCGCCCCGGCCCTGCTGGGCACCGCGGGTATCGGCTACCTGGCCGCCGCATCGGGCGCCAAGGTCGGTCTGGTCGGCTTCTTCGTCACCGGCTGGAAGAAGGTCACCGAGAACAGCACGCGCTCCGCGGTCGCCGGCGGCGCGGTCGTGGTCGTCGCGATCGCCGCCGTACTCGCGGCGATGGCGCTGACCGGCAACGACACTCCCCCGGCCGCGATCACCCAGCCGTCGGCGCAACCGACCCAGCCGCCCGCGCAGAAGCCGACCGTGCCTCCGGTCAAGCCGCCCGTGAAACCACCGTCGGCCAAGCCTCCGGCGTCCAACCCGACGCAGGCTCCGACGAGCGCACCGACGACGGCTCCGACCACGACCACGCCGACCACCGCGCCGACGCAGCCCAGTGTCACGCCGACGCCGACGGTCCCGACGCCGCCTCCGACTACGCCGACGCCGCCGAAACCGACCCCGACCACTCCGGTGCTCGACGAGGGTCTGGTGATGATCAGCATCCCGCAGGGCGGTGGCAGCCCGGTGCTCGAGGAGACCCCCGCGCCGCAGCCCCGATCGGCGCGGGCCCAGGCCGGTACCGCCGGCGTACGGTTCGTGATCACGATCAAGACCCCGGCCGGGAACGCGAACCCGGTGGTGATCGGGCTCAAGTACGGCGCCGAGCTCGAGTGGCCGCTGAAGACCAACCCGCCGGGCTGGACCTGCACCCAGGCGTCCGGCTCGTGTACGGCGAGCGACCCGGCGAACCCGAAGCCGATGGCGGTCACGTTCGACGCCCCGACCGGCGGCTCGACCGCCGACCGCACCTTCACCGTCTCGGGGAAGACCGGCCGGCTGTACGACGACGACTCGGCGACCGTGGACGCGAAGCCGACCACCGACGAGAACCTCCTGAAGATCCTCGACGGCAAGGCCGACCCGGACGTCCACCACCGGATCCTGACCGTTGCCCCGCGCACCAACCGCAAGAGCGTCGCGCTGAAGCTCACGTACGGCGACGCGCTCGAGTGGCCGATCGCGGCGAACCCAGCCGGGTGGAAGTGCACCCGGTCGACCGCGACGTGTACGGCGACCAATCCGAGCAAGCCCGCTCCGCTGGCGGCGGACTTCGACGTACCGGACAAGTCGTCGGATGCGGCGCGGACGTTCACCGTGGCGGCGACCGCGGACCTGGTCAGCGACACCGACTCCGACGTGCTGCCTGCGGTCCAGCAGGACGAGTCGCTGCTGCAGATCCTCACGCCGACGCCGCACACCGACCCGAACCCGTTCGTCTACAACCGGTTCCTGAAGGTCAACGGCGCGCAGGGGCGGCAGGTGACTCTCGACATCTCGTGGGGGCGCAACCTGATCTTCCTGCCGTCGTACGACCTGGGCTGGACCTGCGAGCGGACCAGCGACATCCGCAGCGCGACCTGTACGACGACGAACTACCAGAAGCCGCTGAACTCCGAGTGGAACGCCTGGCTGCCCGGCAACGGCTCCAGCAACACCATCACCGTCCACGCCCGGGTCGGCGGCCGCGAGGACACCGACACCGCCGTGATCCCACCGTCGACGTCGCGGCGGTGAAACGCAGTTGCCGGATCCCCTATCCTGGAACTGTTCGCGTTGAGGGAACCGAGTAGCGTCGTACGCCACGTCGGAGAGAGTCGCCGGTAGCTGGGAAGGCGATACGTGGAGCGGTCGTGAAGACACTCCTGAGCGACTGTTGTGCAAGAGGCCGGCCCGTTGGGGTCCGGTGAAGGTGTGGTGGCACCGCGAGATTCCCCTTCGCCCACACCTCCGGGGTTCGGATGTAGACCTGGAGGTGAAAACAGCGATGCGAATTCTCAGCCAAGAGATCCCCTCAGCAGTAGGCCAGACCGTTACGGTGGCCGGCTGGGTGCACCGAAGACGACGGCTCGCCGCCGTCAGTTTCCTGATCCTGCGCGACCGGTCCGGCCTGGCGCAGATCGTGCTCAAGGGCTCTCAGGCCCAGTTGGACGAGCTGGGTGAAGAGACTGTCGTTCAGGTGACCGGTACGGTCGCCGCCAACCCGCAGGCTCCCGGCGGTGTGGAGATCGTCGACCCGGTGATCGAGCCGCTGACCGAGCCGGCCGCGACGCCGCCGATCGAGCTCTGGCGGCCGACGGTCGGCGCGGGGCTGCCCGTCGTACTCGACAACGCGCCGGTCGCACTGCGGCATCCCGCGGTGCGAGCGGGGTGGGAGATCGCCGCGGCCGCGCTGCACGGGTTCCGGTCCGCGCTGGACGGTCAGGGTTTCACGGAGATCCAGACGCCGAAGATCGTCGGTACGGCGACCGAGTCCGGGGCGAACGTCTTCGCGCTGGACTACTTCGGCGGACCGGCGTACCTGGCGCAGTCGCCGCAGTTCTACAAGCAGACGATGGTCGGCGTGTTCGAGCGGGTCTTCGAGGTCGGTCCGGTGTTCCGGGCCGAACCGCACGACACGGTTCGGCACCTGGCCGAGTACGTGTCGCTGGACGCGGAGTTCGGGTTCATCACCGACCACCGCGAGGTTCTCGCCGTACTGCGTTCCGTGATCGCCGAGATGTTGTCGGCGGTGGGCGCGCGAGCGGGTGGCGCACTGGAGCGGCTCGGGGTGACGGTGCCGGAGATCCCGGTCGACGTACCGGTGCTGCATTTCAGCGAGGCGTTGAAGATCGCCGGCGCGGACCCGGAGGAGCCGGACCTCGCGCCCGCGGACGAGCGTGCGATCGGCGAGTGGGCGCTGCGGGAGCACGGCAGTGACTTCGTCGCGGTCGAGGGCTACCCGATGGTGAAGCGGCCGTTCTACACACATCCGCAGCCGTCGGACCCGCGGTGGTCGAACTCGTTCGACCTGCTGTTCCGCGGGGTCGAACTGGTCACCGGCGGCCAGCGTCTGCACCGGTACTCCGACTATGTCGCGGCCCTCGCGGCGCGCGGCGAGTCGGCGGACGCTCCGGCGTACAGCTCGTACCTGCAGGCGTTCAAGCACGGGATGCCGCCGCACGGCGGGTTCGCGATCGGGCTGGAGCGGTTCGTGGCGCGACTGACCGGGGCGGAGAACGTCCGCGAGGTCACGCTCTTCCCCCGCGACCTGCACCGCCTGACGCCCTGATGTTGTGCTGATGGACACCACCGAGTCAGTCGTCGCCGAGCTGAACGTTGCCCTCGGCACCGATTATCAGCTCGTGCAGCAACTGACCGGTGGACTCCAGTCGACCGCGTACGAGCTGACGGGCGGCGTGGTGCTGAAGTGGACCGACAATCCCGCTTGGGCACCACTCGTCCGGAAGGCGGCGGACCTCGTCCGTCGGGCACGCGCCGTCGGGTATCCCACCCCGGCTTGGCTTGCCGTCGGCACGACCGCCGCCGGGGCGCCGTACCAGCTGCAGGAGCTCGTCCCTGGCAGCCCGCCGACGCTCGATGACGCGCTGGCACGGCAGCTGATCGAGATCTGCGAGCTCCAACGGGACCTGATCGCCAAGGACCACGACGTCACCTGGTCGGGGTGGTCGAGCGGCGTCGTCTTCGACGGCTGGGACGGCGTGTGGGAGCGAGTGCTCGCGTACGACGAGGAAGCGTCCTCGCTCCTGCGGCGGTACGGCGAACTGTGCCGGCCCTATAGAGATGTCGAGCTGCCGCACCATGACTTCGTGCACGGTGATCTGAACATGGGCAACCTGCTCGTGGCCGACGGGCGGATCACCGGGATTGTGGACATCGAGGCGGCCGGTGGCGGGGCGCGGGCGTACGACCTGGTGTCGCTGGCGGCCTCCGCGGCGCGCGACGGTGCGGACGCCGGCGTCGACGAACTGTTCCTCGAGGCGGCCTTACGCGCGAACGGACGCGCCGCGGTCGCCGTGTGCGCAGGCGCCGCGTTCGCGAGCGTGGCGGAGTTCGTCCACACGCGCCCGACGTACGCCCAGGAACTGGTCAACCACGGCGGTCGCCGACTCCTCGAACTCCTCAGCGCCTAGTAGGCCTGTTTTCGGAAACAAATTTGCACTCCGCGACGAAAAAGTTCCGCAAAGCACTAGCTGGTGACTGTGACCGGTGTCGCGGTGGTTGGCTGACTCACGTTGGTCACGTTGTCGGTGCTGGTGGCGACGACCCGGTAGGCGCCGGGCGCGGGGGTCGACGTCCAGGTCACCTGGTAGTTGGTGACTGCGGTGGTGGAGGATCCGATGGCGGTCCAGTTCGCGCTTGTGCAGGCTCCGGAGTAGCCGGTGCAGTAGTAGTACGCGACTGACTTCACGCCGGAGCCGGTGCCGTCGGATGCCGTGTCGGTGAGGGTCGCGCCGCTGCTGACCGCGACGGTGATGTTGAAGCTCGCTGATGGCGCGGTCGGAGCGAGGGTGCCCCCTGATGCGGTGAGGGTGAGGCCGAGTGCGGTCGTGTTGATGACCACGGCGCTGAAGGTGGCCTTGCCGGTGGCGTCGGTGTTCGCGGTCGCTCCGGACGTGATCAGTCCAGTCGAGGGATTCAGCGAAACGGGGATCCCGGACGTCGACACGGGGTTGCCGACCTGGTCCTGGACCTGCACGGTGATCGCGGGCGTCAGCGCCGTACCGGCGAACCCGTTGGACGGTCCTTGGACGAAGGCGAGCTTGCTGGCTGCACCTGCCGTCAGGGTGATCGCACTGGCCGGCGAGACCGGGTTGGTGTCGCCGGAGGTGGACACGCTGAACGTATTCGCCGGGTAGGTGCCGACCGGAGCGTTGGTGATCCCGCTCAGTGTGAGGCTCGCGGTGGCGTTCTTCGGAAGCGTGCAACCGGTGCCCGCGAGGGTCACCGTGACGACGTCGGTGGACGCGTTGGTCGAGGCCGTCGCCGTGCACCCGGTGAACCCACTCCCGAGCGTTACCGCTGGATTGGCCGGCTCCACGAATGCGGTGTTGAACGTCACCGCGATCGTGCCACCAGCACCCAGTGCGCCACCGCTGCCGTTGCTGGTCTTGAATCCGATCGTCCAGTCGGCCGTCGCGCCACCGACGAAGGACGAGCTGGTGAAGGTCACGTTGCTGACGCCCGACGCCGCGAAGGCCGCCGGACTCGCGACGATGCCGGCACCGGCCAGCGCTACCGCGCAGCCCACTGTCCACAGACGTTTGATGCTCATCAGGAGTGTCCGTTCACTGTCGGGCGGGCCACGGTCGGCGGGGTCGTGTCGACGGTGAGCGCCGTGGTCGCGCTCGGGCCGCTGACGTTGCCGGCGGCATCGGTCGCCACGGCGACGATGCGGTAGGCGCCGTCCGCGGCGAACGGCGCGCTCTTCGTGACGGCGAAGCTGGCGGCCGCCGAAGTGGACGATCCGACAGCGGTCCAGTTCGTCGCGGTGCAGCTGCCGGTCGCGCCGGTGCAGCGGTAGTAGGCGACCGAGGCGACCCCGGAGAAGTCGTCGGCGGCCGAGTCTGTGAGGGTGACGGCCGTGTTGCCGACGAAGCTCCCGAAGGATCCGGTGGCGGTGGCAACTGGCGCCGACGCAGTGGGTGACGTCGCGTCGTACGTGACCGTGTTGTCGGTGCTCGTCGACGCCGTGTTCCCGGCACCGCCCGAGTCGTAGGCGATGTTGGCCGCGATCGACACAGAGACCGAGGTGCTGCTGGTCAATCCGCTGATGGCCAGGTTGTACGCCGGACCGCTGCCGCTCACCACGACTGTCGCGGTGGCAGGGCTGACGGTGACGTCCGCACTGGTGAAGTCGGTCACCGCCTCGCTGAAGACCGCGGTGAAGTTCACGGGTGCGGTAGCGCTCGGGTCGGCCTGCCCCGCGGCCTGGTTGACCGTCACGGACGGCCGTGAGTTGTGCACGGTCACGTCGGCGCTCGAGCCGGATGCCGTCCAACTCGCGGAGATCGCGGTGACGACGTAGTGGTAGATCCCGTCGGGAACGTTCAGATCACTGCACGAAGTAGCAGTCGTACTGCAGGCGGCTGCCGCCGTACTGTCGCTGTTCCGTACGCGCGTCACGGCGTAGCTCGTCGCCCTTGCCGATGCGGTCCAGGTCACGTTGACCGTTCCGCCGCCGGGCGGAGCCGAGGCTGTTACGGGCGTCGGCGGAGCGAGCGTTCCGGTGGTTGCAGATCCAGAGCCGGCGCCGGCTGCGGACCAGACTGCCCAGGCGGTGCCCCCGCCGGCCATCGCGAGGATGACGAGTCCGAGGACGAGCAGCACACGGCGAGTCATGATCCGCTCCCCGCACCCGAGTAGGCGAGCGTGACGGTGGCGCCCTTGCAGCCGTCCTGGTTCGACGCGGTGTCGAGCATCGTCACCTGCGGCCAGCTCGATTGCGGCACAGAGAGGCTAGACAGTGCGCGACTCGCGGTGCCGGGAACAGCCAGCGGATACGTTCCGCCGTACTGCGTGATCCGGTAGTCCACCGGTCCGCACGGGAGGTTGTGCGCGACGGCGTACGGCGTCCGTGTGACCGAGCTCAGCGCGACCGTCAGGTTGGTCACGGAGATGGGTTTCTTGTTCGGGTTGGTCAACGTGAGGTCGAGTGGTCGCGAGACTCCGGGCGCGAGCAGGCCGGACAGGTTGCCGCTGATCGCGAAGTCCTTGCCGGTGGTCTGCACCACCAGCTTGACGCTCGCGTACGCCGACCGCGTGACACCTGCTGGATCCTGGCCGCTCGCGGTCAGAGAGAGCGTGTAGGTGCCGTCGGAGGCTGTCTCTGGCGTGCTGATCTGCGCGGTCGCGGAGTTTCCGGTGGCCGGGTTCGGCGTGAACGTGGCCACCGCTCCTTGCGGCAGTCCACCAGCGGCGCCGAGGGTGACAGGTCCCGGGAGGTTCGTCCGGGTCAGTTGGATGCTGAAGACCGCGATCGTTCCGGGCGCTTGCGTGATCGAGGCAGGTGTGGCGGTCATCGACAACGAACTGGAGAGTGGGGCGTTCACCACCAGGCCGGCGGTGATGGTGCTGCTGACCTTCGTGCCGGCGCCTTGGACGGTGATCGTGGCCGATCCGGTCGGCGTACTCGCCGTGGTGCTCACGGTCAGCGTCGTGCTCGCCGTACCGCCGGACGTGAGCGTCACCGACGACGGGCCGAAGGACGCGGACGCCCCGTTCGGTACGCCGGTGGCGCTGAAGGCGACCGCGCCGGTGAAGCCGCCGGTCGACGTCACGCTCACCGTGTACGTCGCCGTCTGGCCCCGCGTCACCGACTGGCTGGTCGGGGTGATGCCCAAGGTAATACCGGGCTTCGCCGGCTGGGCGGCGTACGACAGGCCGGCCACCGCGAGCAGCAGGCAGAGACCGGCGATCAGGAACTTGATCACCCGGTAGCGGCCGGTTCGCGTGCCTCGCATCTACTGCTCACTCCCCCAAGAAACTGTCGCGGTCCCGGGCTGGACGGGGCGTTGGGTCGAGGTGGCGCCCCGCCCAGGCCTGGGAAACCGCGGCGGCGAACTAGTTGCTGGCGTACGCCAGGTGGACCGTTGCGCCCTTGCAGCCGTCCTGGTTCGACGCCTTGTTGTTGAACTTCAGCGTCGCGCCGGTGAAGTTCGCGGTGCCGCCGGCCGGCACGTCCGCGGCGATCGACATGACCGGGGTGGCGAGCGTGTAGTCCGAGGCGTCACAGGCGCCGGTCGCACCGGCGGCCTTGGTGACGGAGTCGATGCTCACGGTCACGGTGTTGACGTACGCGCTGTTGGCCGCGTTGTTCGTCACCGTGCCGCTGATGGTCTGGGCGCTGTCGCCGGGGTACATGTTCGAGATCACGCTGGTCTGCGCGATCGCGAGGTTGCTCCCGCCGGCGGACGTGGTGCCCGAGCCGCTGCCGGAGCCCGTGGTGGTCCAGTACGCGAACGCGGAGCCGGCGCCGATGACGACGGTGGCTGCGGCGGCGATGATGATCTTCTTCTTGCGGTGCATTGCGGTTTCCCTTCCCCCCGACCCCGAGCGGGCCGTCTCCCCGGAAGGCTGTCAGCATCGCGGCCGCCGGTCTGTCGGCTGAACGGTCAGACTCTGTCGTCCGAACGGTGGTATTCCTGTGCCGTGACCTACGAGACTGAGCAGGCGGTTCTGGCGGCGGTCGACGACGAGCGGATCGTGGCGGAGCTGCGGGAGCTGGTGCGGATCCCGAGCGTGGACGGGACGGCGGCCGAGGTCGATGTACAGGCGTGGTGTGCTCGGCGCCTGGACGCGTTGGGCATGACCGTGGACCATTGGCGGCTCGATCTGGCGACCGATGAACCGGGGTTCCCCGGGATGGAGGTCGAGCGCGAGGAGGCGTGGGGGTGTGTCGGCGTACTGGGTGGGAATGAGACGCCGGGGCTGATTCTCAACGGGCATGTGGACGTGGTGCCGGGGAACGCCTTCGACGCCCGGATCGAGGACGGCGTGATGTGGGGGCGCGGAACGTGTGACATGAAGGGAGGTGTCGCCGCGATTCTCGGCGCGGTGACGGCGATCGTTGCCGCGGGGATTCGGTTGCGGAAACCGTTGGCGGTGCACACCGTGATCGGTGAGGAGGACGGCGGCGTCGGCGCGTTCGCGACCCTGCGCCGCGGTCATCGCGGCGAGGCGTGCCTGATCGCGGAGCCGACCGCGGGGACCGTCATCCCGGCGAACGCCGGCTCGCTGACCTTCCGGCTGGAGGTGCCGGGACTCGCCACGCACGGTTCGACCCGCAGCCGCGGGGTGAGCGCGATCGAGAAGTTCATCGTGATCCAGACCGCGCTGCAGGAGCTCGAACGCGAGCGCAACCGGGACCCGCATCCGCTCCTCGCCCACCTCGACCTCGCCAACCCACTGTCGGTCGGCACCATCACGGCCGGCGACTGGGCAAGCACTGTGCCCGACCAGCTGGTCGCCGAAGGCCGGTACGGCGTACGCCTCGGTGAAGCACTCGCCGACGCCCGGAGCGCCTTCGAGTCGGCAGTCGCAGAGGCTTGCGCGAAGGACGACTGGCTGCGTGAGAACCCGGTCACGGTCAGCTGGCCAGGGGGCGAGTTCGCCTCAGGTCTGTTACCTGAGGGCGATCCGCTCCTCGCTGACACCGTGCAGGCCGTGTCCGACGCCGGCGGCCCGGTTCCAGCGGTCAAGGGAGCGCCGTACGGGTCCGATCTCCGGCAGTACGCCGCAGCGGGCATCCCCACCCTGCAGTACGGACCCGGTGACGTGCGGTACGCGCATGCCGCCGACGAGCACGTGGTGCTCTCGGAGGTGCTGCATGCCGCTCGCGCTTACGCCTTACTCGTCCTGCGCCGCTGCTCATGAATACGAACCCACCACGGAGCATCCTGTCGGCGCCCAATGACGGTCAGACGGTCCCTGGAGGCTCGTCGGACTCGGGCGAGGGCGTGCGGTAGCGCCGACCAGTTGGGCTGGTCCAGGCCGTCGTGCCATCTGGATCGGATGTGACGGTCCACCCGCCTTCATGTTTGAGGCGATGGTGGTGCCGGCATAGGCAGTGGAGATTGTCGGTGGTGGTGCGGCCGCCTTCTGCGAAGGCGACGCGGTGGTCGACATCGGCGAACTCGGCGGGCTGGTTGCAGCCGGGGAACTGGCAGGTCCGATCGCGCAGGCGGACGAAGCGGTCGGTGGCAGCATCCGGCGTATACCTGTCGGGCTTCCCGATCGGCGGCTCGTCGCTGAGCCGAAGGCCGAGCCGGGACCGGCCGCCGACACCCTCGACGAGACTCCGGGTCAAGGCCCGAGTGAGGTGCTTACGCAACGACTCCTGAGGAATCGGCCCGTAGTGCTCGGCCGTCCCGCCGGTGCCGGCTCGGCCGTCGATCAGCGCGCGAACCTCGGCCCCGGTCGCGTGGATGACTACGGTGGCGTCCGCGCCGACGGCCGAGTCGTCGTGCAGCTCGGCGTCTGCGGTGTCGACCGATTCCCCCGACCTGCGACTGGCAGTCCGCGGCAGCAGCCGATCCAGGGCAATGTCGGCGCGCAACTGGTCCATCGACCGGGGGTCGCCGTGCCGACGCCGGTACGCCGCCGCGCGAGTGAGGCTGTTCATCACCGCGCCCGCGTCCAGCGCGTCCTGGGTATGGATCAGCTCAGCCGTGCCGTCACTGTTCGGGAAGATCCGCACCGACCGCTCATCCATCGCCCGCGCGTGGGACTTGCTGCGCGCGTCCGGTGACCGCCGAGCGGCCTCCCGCTGGGCTTCCTGCTTGATCTTCTGCAACGGATGGTTCCCGGCCCACTCCAGCAGAGCGGCCTCGGCCGCACCCATCGCTTCCGGATCATCCAGGACCGACAACTCCCGCACGATCGTGAACGCGGCCCGCTCGGTCAGCAAGCCCTCCTCCAGCGCCCGCAACGTCGCCGGAAAGTTGTGCACCAACTCGCACGACAGGTGAATCCGGGCCATCGCAGCGCCCCTGTGCAGCTGCCACACCAACGCGAGCTCGTCAGCAGTCGACCGCAGATCACCCGCGACCCATCGACGCTCGCCCGGCTCCGCGGCCCGATCCCCAGGCTCGGGATGGCGGTGCCCGAGATCGGCCGACACCCCGCGCAATGACGACTCATACCCGGCCACCGCCTCTGCCTTCATCGCGGCCAACCGTGCCTCCAGCCGGCCGATCGCCTCATGCCGATCCAGCCACCCCGAATCGTTCAGGCCCGACGTGTCCTGGAACGCCACCGCCTCGAACAGCCCGGCACCACGGTCAGCGTCGTCCGGTACGTCGAACCGGCCGAGTAGCCCATGCCGCGCCGCAAGCCGCGCATCAGCGCGCACCCGGTCGACCAACGCCAAGAACGCGGTATCCCAGACATCGTCGCCATCCCGACCCGCCTCGTCCGCTACCGCCGCTGCCGGCACACCAGGCACCACAGACAACAGCGCACGTCCGATCGCCGCCCCCGACGGGCCGCTGGCCTCGTCCGTTGACTGATCGACCGAAAACTCACTCATGTATCCGATCATACGTTCGAATACATCGCAAGCCAAATCGCGCCGTCCGGACCGCGGCAAGCGGTCCGGCCGACGAGGTCTGTCAGAGAGCCTGGTAGAGGGTGGTCCAGAAGTCGTTCATGAGCTGGATCGAGGACGGGACCGTGGTGCCGACCTGGGTGAGCAGGATGCCGGTGACCTGGTTGACAGGGTCCGCGTACGTCGACGTACCGGCGCCGCCGTCCCAGCCGAACTGGCCGACCGGCGCGTAGTCGCCCCGGTAGGTGCGCACGGCCATCCCGAAGCCCCAGCCGCCCTGCTGACCCTGGCCGAACGAGATGTGCACGTTGTCCCTGGCCAGCGTCTCCCGGGCCGCCAACTGCTCGGCCGTGAGGCTGTTGCTGGTCATCAGCTCCACCGCGGGCTTGGAGAGGATCTGCTCGCCCTGGTGTACGCCGTGGTTCAGCAGCATCCGGAAGTAGGCGTGGTAGTCGTCAGCGGTCGAGTTCAGACCGCCGCCACCGCCCTGGAACGCCGGCGGCGCGCTGTGCCGCCCGCCCTCGGCCTCGTCCCACACCTGGAACTCACCGGTCGCGGGGTCCGGCGCGTACAGCGGTGGGAGCCGGTGCAGCTGGTCGGCGGGTACGAAGAACCCGGTGTCCTTCATACCGAGCGGCCCGAAGATCCGCTCCTGCAGGAACTCGTCGTACGACTGGCCGGTGACCCGGGACACGAGGACGCCGATCAGGTCGCTGCTGATCTGGTACTGCCAGCGCTCGCCCGGCTGGTACATGAGCGGAAGCGTGCCGAGGCGCTTCATCCACTCGTCCTGCTCCGGCATCGGCACCGGCCCGTTGGGCGTGATGCCCTGCTCGAACAGGGCGGCCATGATCGGCGTACCGATCATCGTCATGTCCATGCCGAGCCCGAACGTCGAGGTCAGCACGTCCCGGACGGTGATCGGGCGCTTGGCCGGCACGGTGTCGTCGACCTGGCTGTCGATCCGCTTCAGCACCTGGCGGCCGGCCAGCTCGGGCAACCAGGCCTCGACGGTGTCGTCGAGCCGCAGCCGGCACTCGTCGAGCAGCACCATCGCCGCCGACACCGAGACCGGCTTGGACGTCGAGGCCATCCGGAAGATCGTGTCCCGCTGCATCGGCGCGCCGCCCTCGTGACGCATGGTCCCAAGCGTCTCGACGTACGGCTCACCGTCGCCCCGGCTGACCAGGGCGACGACGCCGGGGATCTTCCCGGAGTCGACGTGCCGGGCCAGTACGTCGTGCAGCCGGCGCAACCCGGCCTCGGTGAAGCCGGACGGTGTGGTTGACATCGTGGTGCTCCTTCGAATTGAAACGTTCAGGTTGCGGGTCAGAGACTACGGGCGACGATGTCGCCGACCGTGGTGGTCGCGTGGATGGTGAGCTCGGCGGCGGCGCCCTCGGTGTTCTTGAGCGCGTTGTCGATCCGGCCGGTGGCGGTGCCGGCGTTCAGCGTCGCCGAGGACTCGGCGGCGGCACCGATCTCCACCTCGCCGACATCGGTGCGCAGGACGACGTTGCCGCGCACGGCCTCGGCGATCCGGATGTCGCCCTTGCTGGTGCGGATCTCCGCGGGACCGTTGAGACGGCCGACCGAGATGTCACTGGCGGACGACGTGACGCGGGCGCTCGCGACCTCCTCGAGGTCGATCGGACCCTGCGCGCTCTCGATGGTGACGTCGCCGAAGCGTCCGGTGGCCCGGACCTCGGCGCTGGCCGCCTTCAGCTCGATCTGAGAGCCGGCCGGCAGCTGCACCGTCACCGCGACGGCTCCGGACGGCCCGAAGTACTGGTTCTTGGTCACGACCGCGATCCGTAGGACGCCGTCGGCGTACTCGACCGTGGTCGCCTCGGCCGCCTTCACGTCGCGGCTCTTCGCGGCGTTCGCGGGTTGTACCTCGACGGCGGTGTCGGCGCGGTCGGCGGCGACGAGCTGGACGGTTCCGGCGGGGATGTTCAGGACTGCGGAGATCGGCTCGGGGGTGGTGAAGTTCGGCATCGTGGTGCCTTCCTGGTGTCTTCGACTGGTTGTTGACACCAAGATCCAGGCGGGCACTGACACCGAACCGCCGCGGCGCTGACACGGCCACCTACACCGCTGACGCCGATCAGAGGATGCGTTCGAGGGCCTCGCGTCCGACCGGGCCCCAGTGGGTCTTGCCGCCCGGGATGCCCTTCTCGCCGTTGATGCCCATCGCGATCAGGAACAGTGCGCGCGTCACGGCCCACCCGCGAGCTCGCCGTACCGTCGCCTCGTCCGCCCCATAGGCGTGGAGGAAGCGGTCCGCCTCCGGGAGCAGGATCCATGCGGCCGCCAGGTCGGTCGCCGGGTCGCCGGCGCCGATCTCCTCGAAGTCCACGACGCCGGTGAGCATGCCGTCGGCAACGACCACGTTCGCCGGGTGCAGGTCGCCGTGCACCCACACCGGTGCCCCATCCCACAGCGGCGCCGCGATCGCGTCCTCCCAGACCGCCTGGATCTCGTCGGCGCGGCCGAGGTGCGCCTGCACCTCGTCCCAGCCTGGGGTCGGCGCGAGCGTGCTGCGCTCGCTCACGGGCGCGTCGGCCGGCGCCTCGGTGTGCAGCGCCTTCAGGAAGTCCGCGAGTACGTCGGCAGCGGCCGGATCCGTGATCGGGGCGTGGTCCGCGGGTTCTCCGTGCACCCAGGTGGTGATCAACCACGCGCGCGGGAAGCTGTCCGACGGGTCACAGAGGTGCCGCGGGGTCGGGACGGGCAGCGGGAGTTGGGCGGCGAGGCGGGGCAGCCACCGGTGTTCTCGGCGGAGAGGTTCGGCGGCTTGGTTCATGCGGGGCATCCGGACGGCCAGGTCCTCGCCCAGGCGCCACATCTGGTTGCCCCAGCCGCCGACGACCTCCTTCAGCTCCAGGTCGGCCAGGTCCGGGTGCTGCGCTTTCAACAGGGTCCGCACGAGTTCGTCGTCCATGGACCGTCAGACGCGTCACAACAGTCGCTGGTTGGGAATAGGTCCAGAGAGCGGACAGTTGCCGACAGTTATGCGCATTGATGTGTGGTCCGACGTCGTCTGCCCGTGGTGCTACATCGGGAAGCGCCGGCTCGAAGAGGCTCTCGCCGACAGCGGCGACAAGGCCGAGATCGTCTGGCACAGCTTCCAGCTGGACCCGTCGTCGACGAACGACGACCCGCGGGACCTGGCGACGCGACTGGGCGAGAAGTACGGTCGCGGCCGCGAGTGGGGCCTGCAGGCGAACGCCCACGTCGCCGAGGTGGCGGCCGAGGTCGGGCTCGAGTACCACCTGGACCAGGCGAAGGCCGTCAACACTGTCGACGCGCACCGCATCCTGCACCTGGCCCGCGACCTCGCGGACGCCGGTGAGGTGCCAGCAGACACGCAGGGCCGGCTCAAGGAGCGACTGCTCAAGGCCTACTTCACCGACGGCCTCGCGGTCGGTGACCACGCCACGCTGACCGAGCTGGCCACCGAGATCGGTCTCCCCGCCGAGCACGTGCGTGAGGTTCTCGCGGGTACGACGTACACCGACGAGGTCGCGGCGGATCAGGCGCAGGCACTGGCGTACGGCGCCAACGGCGTACCGTTCTTCGTCATCGACGAGAAGTACGGCGTGAGCGGCGCCCAGCCCGTCGACGTCTTCAAGGAAGCACTGCGCCGGGCGAACGCGGACCGCAAGCCGGTGACGCTCATCACTGCACCGGGCGCGACCACCGACGGTGACGTCGAGTGCGGCCCGGACGGGTGTCCTATCTGAGTAGTTGCTGGACTACTGGTGTATGAAGGACACATGACTGTCGTGCGCGCACTGGCCAGGCCGTTGCTGTCCGTCATTTTCGTCGTCCAGGGCGCGAACGCGATCCGGAATCCCGAGCCGCTGGTTCCCAAGGCGCAACCGGTGACCGACCGGATGGTGCCGATGGTGAAGAAGTTCGCGCCGCCGCAGGTGAGCGACCGGATCCCGGACACGACCGCCAACCTGGTCCGGCTGAACGGCGCGGCGCAGGTACTCGGCGGTGTCGCGCTCGCGAGCGGCAAGGGCCGCCGGCTCGGCGCGGGCCTGCTGGCCGCTTCGCTGGTACCGACGACGCTCGCCGGCCACTCGTTCTGGCTGGAGAAGGACAAGACCGTCCGCAACCAGCAGCGCATCCAGTTCATGAAGAACCTGGGTCTCCTCGGCGGTTTGCTGCTCGCCGCGGTCGACACCGAGGGCAAGCCAGGCGTCGCCTGGCGGGCCACGCACGGTGCGCGGGCGGCGAAGCGCGAGACCAAGCGCGGCACGAAGGCCGCCAAGCGCGAGGCGAAGCAGTTGGCCCGCGAGGCGAAGCAGGCCGCCCGTCTTGCGAAGGCGGAGCTCAACCTCAGCTGATCCCGATGCCCTAGGCTCAGGGCAGTACAAGCCGAGCTTGAGGGAGTGGGATGAGCGAGCAGGGTTGGCCGGCGCCGCGGGTCGATGGAGCGGTGACCGGTACCGTCACGGTGCCCGGATCGAAGTCGATCAGCAACCGTGCGCTCATCCTCGCCGCGCTCGCGGACGGCCCGTCACACCTGACCGGCCTGCTCGCGGCCCGCGACACCGACCTGATGCGGTCCGCCCTGGTTTCGCTCGGGGTGGGCATCACTGAGAGCGGTACGACGGTCACCGTCACCCCGGGTTCGCTCAAGGGCCCGGCGTACGTCGACTGCGGTCTGGCCGGCACCGTGATGCGGTTCGTGCCGCCGGTGGCCGCGCTCGCCGACGGCGTGGTCGCGTTCGACGGTGACGAGTACGCGCGGGAGCGGCCGATGGGCGTCATCCTGGGCGCCCTGCGGACCCTCGGCGTACAGATCGACGACGGCGGAACCGGCCGGATGCCCTACACCGTGTCCGGCACCGGTTCGGTGCGTGGCGGCAAGGTGACGCTGGACGCGTCCGGGTCGAGCCAGTTCGTGTCCGCGCTGCTGCTGGCCGGCGCGCGGTACGACGAGGGCGTCGACATCCGGCACGACGGGAAGCCGGTGCCGTCGCAGCCGCACCTGGACATGTCGGTGGCGATGCTGCGCGAGCGCGGCGTCACGGTCGACGACGCGGAACCGAACCGCTGGGTCGTTGCTCCTGGCCCCATTCGGGCGCTGGACACCGCGATCGAACCGGACCTGTCGAACGCGGCGCCGTTCCTGGCCGCGGCCGTCATCACGGGCGGTTCCGTCACCGTGACCGGTTGGCCGGCGGAGACCACGCAGCCCGGTGGTCAGCTGCCCGAGATCTTCACGCGGTTCGGCGCCGAGGTGACGCGGACCGAGGACGGCATGACGGTGCGCGGAACCGGACGGGTGCAGGGCTGTGACCTCGACCTGAGCGAGGTCGGCGAGCTGTCACCCGTGATCGCCGCGGTGGCCGCGTTCGCCGACGGACCGTCGTACCTGCGGGGTATCGCGCATCTGCGCAACCACGAGACCGACCGGCTGGCGGCGCTCGAGACCGAGTTCAACGCGCTCGGCGGGGACGTCACGCAACTCGAGGACGGGCTGGCGATCCGGCCGAAGCCCTTGCACGGCGGGCTTTTCCACACGTACGCCGACCACCGGATGGCGCACGCCGCCGCCGTCGTCGGCCTGCTCGTCGACGACCTGCAGATCGAGAACATCGCCACCACGGCGAAGACCCTGCCCGAGTTCCCCGCGATGTGGTTGGGGCTCACGAGCTGATGTCGCGGTACGACGAGGAGGCCAAGTACGACCGTCCGAAGCGCCGTACGCGGCCACGGACCAAGGACCGCCCCTCGTACGACGACGCCGTGATCGGGTTCGTGTTCACCCGCGACCGCGGGCGCTACGCCTGTTGGGTCGACGACCCGGACGGCGGGCGGGAAGTGACCGCGATGAAGGCCCGTCAGCTCGGCCGCACCGGCGTGATCGTCGGCGACCGGGTCAAGCTCGACGGCAACGCGAGCGGCGACGAGGGCTCTCTCGCGCGGATCGTCGAGGTCGTGCCCCGGACGACGCTGCTGCGCCGCTCGGCCGATGACGACGACCCGGTCGAGCGCCCGCTGGTCGCGAACGCCGACCAGCTCGTGATCGTCGTCGCGGTCGCCAACCCGGAGCCCCGGACCGGACTCATCGACCGCTTCCTGGTCGCGGCGTACGACGCCGGCATGCGGCCGCTGCTCTGCCTGACGAAGACCGACCTGGCCGACCCCGACCCGCTGCTCTCGATCTACCGCCCGCTCGGCGTCGAGTCGGTCGCCACGCACCAGGGCGGCGACCTGAGGGAGCTCCGCGAACAGCTCGACGACCGGACGAGCGTGCTGGTCGGCCACTCGGGCGTCGGCAAGTCCACACTGGTCAACGGCCTGATCCCGGGGGCGGACCGGGCAATCGGCGTCGTCAACGAGGTGACCGGCCGCGGACGGCATACATCGACCAACACTCTGGTGCTGCGGCTGCCTGAGGGCGGCTGGATCATCGACACCCCGGGCATCCGCTCCTTCGGCCTGGCCCACGTCGACCCGGACAAGCTGATCGGCGCGTTCCCCGATCTGGCCGACCTCACCGCGGATTGCCCCCGGGGCTGCACGCACACCGAGACCGCTCCCGACTGCGCTTTGGACGACGCGGTTGCCGCCGGCCGAGCCGACGCCGACCGGGTCGCGTCCTTCCGCCGCCTCCTGGCAAGCCGCGAAGGACGCGAGACCCGCCAGGACGCCGTACCGGAGCAGGACGCTACTTCTTAGGCAGCGTGCCGCTCCACACGGCCTTGGCGCCCGCGTCACCGGTGCGGATCGTCTGGTAGATCACGACGGCTCCGAGTACGACGACCGCCGCGGTGACGACCAGTTCGAGCGGACGGTTCTTGGTTGCCTTCGCACCCTTTCCGTTCGCCAGCGCCGTCGGCCCGCTCAGCAGCAGGAACGCGGCCACCACCAGCACAGCGAACGCCAGGACGAACCACAGCAGCAGGTTCCCCCGGGACCGGTGCAGGGCGACCAGCTTGTCCAGTTGCGGGATGGCCGCCACGAACGCGTCGCCGCTCTTCTTCGCCACGAACGCGCACACCAGCGCACCCACCCCGAGCACAAGGGCCGGCCAGCGAAGGAACCAGCGCCACTTCGGCACCAGCGCGAAGACGATCGCGGTGAGCGCGGCCACCGGCAGGACCACCACCGCGAGGTGGATCACCAGCACATGCAGCGGCAGATCCCCGAAGCGCTCGAACATGGACAGCCTCCATGGCAGTCGTGTGACGTGATCAGACACTAATGGCACGTTCAACGAGCCCGTTCGGTTCAAACCACACCGCAACCGATCCGCAACTGATCCCGGACACCCGGCCCCGCTCGGGAGCGGTTCAGGCTAGCCTTCCGGCATGCCTTCGCACACGGATGACCTGCGGCTCGCCCACATCCTGGCCGACGACGCGGACTCGACCACGATGGACCGCTACAAGGCGCTCGACCTGCACGTGGCCACCAAGCCCGACCTCACCCCGGTGAGCGAGTCGGACAAGAAGGTCGAGGACGTGATGCGTAAGACGCTCGCCCGGGCCCGTCCGCGGGACGCGTTCGTGGGCGAGGAGGAAGGCACCACCGGCTGGGGCGTCCGGCGCTGGGTGGTCGACCCGATCGACGGCACCAAGAACTACATCCGCGGCGTCCCGGTCTGGGCCACCCTGATCAGCCTGATGATCGAGGACCAGGTCGTGGTCGGCGTGGTGTCGGCTCCCGCGCTCGGGAAGCGCTGGTGGGCGTCGTACGGCGACGGCGCCTGGACCGGCCGCGCGCTGCACTCGTCGCAGCCGTGCCGGGTCAGTGACGTGAGCAAGATCGAGGACGCGTCGCTGTCGTACGCCTCGCTCAAGGGCTGGGAGAAGCTCGGCAAGAAGAACCAGTGGGCCGACCTGATGGACTCGGTCTGGCGGACCCGCGCGTACGGCGACTTCTGGTCGTACATGCTCGTCGCGGAAGGCGCCGTCGACATCGCCGCCGAACCGGAGCTCAACCTCTACGACATGGCCGCCCTGGCGATCATCGTCGACGAAGCCGGCGGCAAATTCACCTCCGTCGAAGGCGCCCCCGGCCCCAACGGCCCCAACGCCGTAGCCACCAACGGCCGCCTCCACGAAGAAGTCCTCAAACGCCTCGCGTAACCGGCCGGAGAAACGTCTTTGGGCACGGGCCAACCAGATCTTGCGGTGGATTTTGGTTGGTGGGGGCTCAAAGTTGTGCTCGCCGCTGCAGGAACTCTGCCTCGGTGGGGTTGGTGGTGAAGGCGAGTGCTTCTTCGTACGCCGCGCGCGCCTCGTCTGTGCGCCCGAGCCGGCGGAGCAGTTCGGCGCGCGTGGAGGCGAGATACGGGTACGTCGCCAACGCCGGGTCGTCCGGTAGTTGTTCGAGTGCGGCTGCGGGGCCTGCCACGTAGCTGAGCGCCACCACCCGGTTGAGCGCTACCACCGGCGACGGCCATTTTGCGAGCAGTACGTCGTACAGCCCGAGGATCTCGACCCAGTCGGTGTCCTCCCACCGCGCCGCCTCCGCATGCACCGCCGCAATCGCCGCCATCAGCCCGAACCGCCCACCCGGCCCCACCGCTCCCGGCACCAACTCGAGCCCCTCGGCGATCAACCCCTGATCCCAGAGCGAGCGGTCCTGATCTTCCATCAGCACCAGATGCCCGGAATCGTCCACACGAGCAGGCCGCCGCGCCTCGGTCAGCAGCAGGAGCGCAAGCAGTCCGGCAGCCTCCGCATCGCGCGGCAACAGCAGCCGAATCATCCGCGCAAGATCAATCCCCCGCTCCCCCAGAACCGGCCGAGTGAGGCTCGGTCCGGGGCCTGCCGACTGGCTCACCTCACCGTCGGTCGCGGTGTGTCCGGCTGTGTAGACGAGGTGGATTACGTCGAGGACTGCGGTGATGCGGTCGGGGAGTTCCGGCGTACGGGGGATGCGGTAGGGGATGCTGGTGCGGGAGATCTTGTGTTTGGCTCGGGTGATTCGGGCTTGCATGGTGGCTTCTTTGACCAGGAACGCCTTGGCGATCTCCGCTGACGACAGGCCGCATACCAGGCGCAGCGTCAACGCGATCTGGGCTTCCTGCGACAGCGCCGGGTGGCAGCAGGTGAAGACCAATCGGAGGCGGTCGTCCGGGAAGGTCTCGTCGACGACGTCCTCGTCCGGAATCAGCAACGGGAGCTTCCGGCGTACGACGTCCGCGCGCCGCCGGTGCTCCAGCGCGCGCCTCGTCGCGACCGTCGTCAGCCACGCACCCGGCTTCCTCGGCACGCCGTCGGAGCGCCAGTGCACCAACGCCTTCGCGTACGCGTCCTGAACGCAGTCCTCCGCCAGGTCGAGGTCCGCCGCCACGCGAGCAGTCGCGGCGAGTACGGCTGCCCACTCGGTCACGTGAGCCGCCGCAACCGCCTCCGCCACCGCCTCCGCCACCGGATCAACCACCTCCCGCTCCGCGCGGACCGCCGTACGCCTCGATCTCAGCCACCGTTGACCAGCGGACGGACCTCGACGCCGCCCATCGGCGACGGGACCTGCTTGGCGATCGCGAGCGCCTCGTCCAGGTCGGCGGCCTCGATGATGTAGTACCCGCCTATCACTTCCTTGGTCTCGGCGAAGACGCCGTCCGTGACGACGTACCCGCCGTTGCCGTCGGAACGGATCGAGGTCGCGGTGTCACTCCCGTCGAGCTGCCCGCCGCCGCGGACCGCGGACCCGTTGGCCTCGACGAAGGCCTGATGGTTCTTGTGGTTCTGCTCCATCACCGCCCCGTCGTCCGCGGCCCATTTCGCCTCGTCGTCGTAGATCATCACCAGGTACTTGCCCACGTGTAGGTCACCTCTCTCGGTTACAGCATCTACCACTCCGATGCGCGACCCCGGCCGAAATCGACATCACCTGGCGCGAATTTCGCGACCACGTAAGGTGGCCGGTATGCCCTTGACGTACCCCATCGCGGAGCAGACGCTCGACAACGGCCTCCGAGTCGTCGTGAGCTCGGACCGCGCGGTCCCGATCGTCGCCGTCAACCTCTGGTACGACGTCGGGTCGCGCCACGAACCACCGGGGCTGACCGGGTTCGCGCACCTCTTCGAGCACCTGATGTTCCAGGGCTCGCGCAACGTCGCCTCCGGTCAGCACTTCAGCCTGCTGGAGACCGCGGGCGCCAGCCTGAACGCGAGCACCTTCTTCGACCGCACCAACTACTTCGAGTCGCTGCCCAGCGGCGGCCTGGACCTCGCGCTCTGGCTCGAGGCGGACCGGATGGGCTACCTGCTCGACGCGGTCAACCAGGAGAACCTGGACAACCAGCGTGACGTGGTCAAGGAAGAGAAGCGGCAGTCGTACGACAACCGTCCGTACGGCGACTCGTACGAGCGGCTCGTGAAGCTCGCGTTCCCCGAGGGCCACCCGTACGCGCACATGACGATCGGCTCGATGGCCGACCTGGACGCCGCCTCGGTGGAGGACGTGCACGCGTTCTTCCGGAAGTACTACGGGCCGAACAACGCCGTCCTGACGATCGTCGGCGACGTGTCCGAGGAGGACGCGTTCGACGCCGCCAAGCGGTACTTCGGCCATCTGCCCGCGATCCCCACGCCGCCGCCGGCGCCGGACGGGACGATCGGCCCGATGACCGACGTACGGCGGGACGACGTGACCTCCGACGTACCGTCCGACCTGATCACGATGATGTTCCGGCTGCCGGTGGACGGTACGCCGGAGCTCGACGCGGCCGGCCTTGCGCTCGACATCCTCGCCGCGGGGCAGAGCGGCCGGCTGAACCGGCGCCTGGTCCGCGACGAGCAGATCGCGCAGTCGGTGTCCGGTGGTGCGCTGCCGCTGATCGGCGGGGTGTCGTTCGGGACGCTGACCGGGATCGCCTCGGACGGTATCGACCTGCAGAAGGTCGAGGACACGCTGCTCGAGGAGATCGAGAACCTCGCCGAGAACGGTGTCACCGAGGACGAGTTGGCGACCGTGCAGGCGCAGGCCGAGCGGGACTGGCTGGAGCAGCTGGCGACGTGCGCGGGCCGTGCCGACGAGATCTCGCACCACGCGTTGCTGTTCGGCGATGCGAACCGGATCAACACGCGCATCGACCAGGTGCAGGCCGTCACCGTCGAGCAGGTGCAGGAGGCCGCGCGGAAGTGGATCCGCGCCGAGGGGCGTGTGCAGGTCACGTACCGCCGTACCGAGAGCGCAGGGGAGCAAGAGTGAGCCAGGTTCTGACCACCCCGCCGGCCGTCGGTGCGCCGCGTCCGTGGCGGTTCCCGGAGGCGGTGACCACGCGGACCAGCGTCGGCGCACCGGTGCACGTCTTCGACCGTCCGGGGCAGTACGTCGCCACTGTCCGGGTCACGATCGCGATGCCGCTGATCGCCGAACCGCGGGAGCTCGAAGGCGTCGCGACGATCATGTCGCGGACGCTCGACGAGGGCACCGAACTGCATTCGGCCAACGAGTTCGCCGCCGCGTTGGAACGGCACGGAGCGGCGTACGGCGTCGACGTCAGCTCGGACGCCCTGCATGTAGAGATCTCGGTGCCGGTGTCGCATCTCGCGCCGGCGGTCGAGCTGCTGGCCGAGGCGATCACGCGGCCCGCGTTCAACCAGGCCGATGTCGGGCGGCACGTGACGATTCGGCTCGGCGAGATCAACCAGGAGCGGGCCAACGCCGGGTACCGGGCGCGGGAAGCGTTCTCGGCGCACCTGTTCGCCGCGTCGACGCGGCGGTCCCGGCCGACCGCGGGCCGGCCGGACACGATCCGTCCGCTGACAAACGTCGAGGTGGCCAACTTCTACCGGAACAACATCGGCCCGGAGCGCGCGGAGATCCTGTTCGCCGGCGATGCGACCGGCGTGGATGTCGCCGGCATCATCGATGCAGCGTTTTCCGGCTGGACGTCGTCGGCCGGTACGGCGCTGGAGACGCCGGAGCCGATCTACGTTCCGGGCAACCGGGTGGTGCTGGTCGATCGGCCGGGCTCGGTGCAGAGCCAGCTGCTGATCGGATGCGCCGGCCCCGACCGGAGGGACCCGGCGTGGGGTGCGGCCGCGGTCGCGAACCACGTGGTCGGCGGGACGATCACGTCCCGGGTCGACACCGTGCTGCGCGAGGAGAAGGGGTACACGTACGGCACGCGGACCAGCTTCGCGGCACCCCGCAAGGGCGGGACCTTCAGCCTCGGTGGCGCCGTACGGACCGAGGTGACCGGGGCCGCGATCGGTGACGCGCTGCGGATCCTGCGCGAGGCCCGCGACGGGCTCACCGAGCAGGAGGTGCAGGAGGCGAAGGACAGCCTGATCCACACCGCTCCCCTGCGCTACGAGCAGGCCGATTCGGTCGCCCAGCAGGTCGGCAGCAACATCGCGAACGGCGTACCGATCGACTTCGCCGACACGTACCTCGCCCAGATCGCCGCCACCACGGCCGCCGAGGCGACCGAGGCCTACCGCCGGTACGTCGGCACCGACGGGCTGCTCGTGGTCGTGGTCGGGGAAGCCAAGGACGTCCGTCCGCAGCTGGAACTGCTCGACCTCGGCGACCTGATCGAAGTCAGCTGATCGAGTCCCGCTGCCCCCGGCACGGTGGGGGCAGCGGGACCGACAGGTCAACTGCTGATGTAGTTGGACAGCTGCTCGGTCTCGAACTCGAGCTCGCCGATCCGGGACTTGACCACGTCACCGATGCTGACCAGGCCGGCAAGGTTGCCGTCGACAACGACCGGCACGTGCCGGATCCGGCGGTCGGTCATCAGCCGCATCAGGTTGTCGATCAGGTCGTCCGGCGTACAGGTGTGTACCTCCGACGTCATGATCGCGCTGACCCGGACGTCGCCCGCGTCCGGCGTACCGTTCCAGAGCCGGACGATGTCACGCTCGGAGACGATGCCGTCCACCGACGCTCCGTCCGCGCTCACCACGACCGCACCGATGTTGCGTTCGGCCAGCAGCGCGAGCAGTTCGGTGACAGTGGCTTCTGGGGAGATGGTGACGACCTGGTTGCCCTTACCGCGCAGTACGTCATTGATCTTCACGGAGCCTCCTGCAAGTTCGAAGGACCAATACCCCAAGGTACCGGCATTCGCCCGGTCACCCCCAGTGACAACGACGGACAAGCGTCCACCCCCGCGACAGCACTGTCGGCGGCGTTTAGCTGTTTGAACGCTCAAGTTGGGGTTCGGGGGTGGTCCTCCGGGCGTTCGCTACTTAGGGTGATCGCAGAGCGTGTGCGCGGAGGGGTGCACATGGTCGCCGGGAGGGTACCGATCGTGGGGGCGGTGAAGAGGGGGGATCGCCCGCACGATCGGTCGCTAACGTTCGTCGCGGAGCAGGTCGATGGCTGCCTGGCGGTCCTTGACCCGGAGTTTGCGCAGTACGGACGAGATGTGCACGCGGACCGTCGTCGGTGACAGGAACAGGCGCTTGGCGACCTCCTCGGTCGTGTGTCCTTCGCCGAGCAGGCCCATCACCTCCCACTCGCGGGACGTCAGTAGGGCCGCCTTCGACCGCCGGACCGTACGCCGGCGCCCCGGTTCCCGGAACTCGTCGAGGATGCGCGCGACCAGCGACCGCGGGATCGCCGCCTCCCCCGACAGCACGCCGCGCAACGCCGCGGGCAGCCGGCCGGGATCGGTGTCCTTCAGCAGATAGCCGGATGCGCCCGCGCGGAGCGAGTCGAACAGGTCGTTGTCGTCGCGGGACACGGTGAGCATCACGATCGCGATCTCCGGCAGCAGCCGGGACACCTCCGCGGCCGCCCGGATTCCGCCGCCGGGCATGTGGATGTCGAGCAGTACGACGTCCGGCCGGTGCTCCTCGGCGTACCGGACCGCCTGCGGCCCGTTGCCCGCCTCGGCGCAGACCTCGAAACCGCCCGCCTCCAGGGCCTGCCGGATGTGCGCCCGGAGCTGCGGGTGGTCGTCCGCGATCACCACGCGGCTGGGACCCCCTGGTTCCGCGTTCACCACCTGACCACCACCGTCGTCCCCTCGTCCGGCCGCGAGGTCAGGTCGAACGTCCCGGGCAGCGTCTCCGCACGCTCCCGCATGCTGATCAGCCCGAACCCGGTGCGCGATCCCCCGGGATCGAACCCGTCCCCGTCGTCGGAGATCCGCAGCCTGCTGCCCTCGCCGTCACGGCCCAGTTCGACCCTGACCCGATCCACCCTGCCATGCCGGACCGCGTTCAGCACCGCTTCCCGGGCGATTCGGACCAGGGAGTGCCGCTGCGCCCGGTCGACCACGATCGACTCGTCGAGCTCGAGATCCAGCGTCGCGCCGTACCGCTGGGCCAGCTCCTCGACCGCCCGGTGCAGCACGAGACCGAGCGGCTCGTCGTCCGACCGCCCGAGCGCCTCCAGCATCTGCCGCGCCTCGTCCTGCGCGCGGTCGCTGGCGGCGAGGATCCGTTCGGCGCGTGGGCGATCGGCGAAGGACGAGATCTCCGAGCGGATGTAGCCGAGCTCCTGCAGTACGCCGGCGTGCATCTCGCGAGCCAGCCGTCGCCGGTCCTCGGCCACCGCGGCCTCCGCCTGCAAGGCCCAGTGCCGGCTGATCTCGCGGCCCGCGGCGACGAGCAGCAGGAGGTACGACGCGGTGCGCAACACGGTGCCGGAGTACAGCCAGTCCTCGCGCGCCGGCGGAAAGATCAGATAGTTCAGCCGCGCGAACGCACCCACCGCGCAGGCGGGACCGAGCCAACGCAGCAGTACGTCGTCCCGGCTGCCAGCCTGCAACGTGAACGCCACCGCGGCCACCGCGAAGCACGTGAACGTCACGAGCGCCGGGATCAAGGGTGCATTCGTGGAGGAGAACTCCGGCAGCGAGTCTCTCCGCCAGTACAGGACCGCGCTGATCACGAGCATCACCGCGATCACCGGCGCCAACGCCCAGTGCCGCCAGCCGCGCCGACGTGCCTGGCGATCCGGGACGAGCGCCGACGCCGCGATCAGCAACGTCCCGACGGTCCGCAGCGCGGGCGGAAGCCAGTTGCCGAACGCACCGACCGGCTCGTTCTTCGCGAGCGTGACGCTCAGCAGAGCGTTCGCCGTACCGAGAACGATCAGGCCCTGCAGCAGCAGAAGATCCTGCCAGGTGTTGGTACGCCGGAATCGCCCGTAGACCAGGAACGCGAGCAGCAGCGCGACACACGAGTTGACCGTCTCGAGCACGAGGTACGCCGCCGGGCTCTGGTACCCGAACTCGCGCTCCCACCGCCCCACGGCCACAGCCGCGGCGGCCATCCCGGCTACGAGCAGCGCCAGCGTGACGCTTCCCCGTGCCGCCCAAAAACCACTCAGACGCCCCCTCACAACTACCGACCGTACTCCCGCACCACCCACCGGACCGGAGCTTTCCGGAAAGAAATCGTCACCACGCGGCAGAAAAGTTCCGGAGATCCGTGGTCCTCGGCGCGGATAGGATCACGAAGTTTGCGAGAGGGGTGGCGGGGTGGGATTTCGGCAGGATCTGGCCGTACTGCGGCATCGGGACGTCCGGATCTTCGTGTCGGCGCGGTTCATCTCGATCCTCGGATCGGCGATCGCCCCGGTGGCGCTGGTGTTCGCGGTGCTGGACGTGTCGCATTCGGCCGGCGCGGTGGGGACGGTACTGGCGGCGCGGAGCATCCCGAACATCGTGTTCCTGCTGATCGGCGGCGTGATCGCGGACCGGCTGCCCCGGCACCTGGTGCTGGTCGCGGCCAACACGATCAGCGGACTCACCCAGGGGCTGGCCGCGACGCTCGTCCTCACCGGGCACGCGACGATCTGGCAGCTCGCGGCGATCGAAGCGGTGAACGGAGTGGCGGCCGCGTTCGTGATGCCCGCGATGACCGGGATCCTGCCGTCGATCGTGGACCGCGCCGAACTCCCCCAGGCGAACGCGATCGCCGGGTTCGCGCGCTCGGCGGCGATGATCGGCGGCGGCGCGGTCGCCGGTGTGATCGTCGGGCTGACCGGTCCGGGCATCGGGCTCGCGGTGGACGGCGTCACGTTCCTGATCGGTGCGCTGCTGCTGTTCCGCCTGACGATCCCGCGGATCGAGCGGGCGGCGAGCTCGGTGCTGACCGACCTGCGGGAGGGGTGGAAGGAGTTCGCGTCCCGGCAGTGGGTCTGGGTGATCGTGCTCGCGTTCGCGCTGCTCAACCTGATCTACACGGCCTGCTACCAGGTCCTCGGCCCGGTGATCGCGGACCGCACCTTCGGCCGGACGGGCTGGGGTGTGGTCAGTGCCTGCTTCGGCGCCGGACTGATCGCCAGCGGCCTCATCATGCTCCGCCTGAAACCACGCCGCCCGCTCCGCATCGGGATGCTCGGCATGCTCCTCACGGTCCCGGTGATGCTGTGCCTCGCACTGCTCCCCCAGCTGTGGGCGATGGCGATCGCGGCGTTCGTGCTCGGCGTCGGTTTCGACATCTTCGGGATCAGCTGGGAGACCGCACTCGGCCAACACGTCCCCATCGACAAGCTGTCGCGCGTGTCGTCGTACGACATGCTCGGCTCGTTCATCGCCGGACCGGTCGGCCAACTCACGGTCGGGTACGTCGCCGTAGCGATCAGCGCGAAAGCCGTCGAACTGTACGGCGCCGCACTGTTCGTCCTCATCACCGTCATCACGCTCGTCGTCCCGTCCGTGTGGAACCTGCGTAGTGCCCCGTAAGCGCTGTAGGTCGAACGATAGCGGTGTCCAGGTGCGTGCATCGGGGTGCTTGGTCAGTGGCCTCGATGCGGAGCATCGTGGGCGCTGGGCAAGTGCCGCGAGGTGCGTGCCTGGGCGCCGATAGCGTCGAGCTACAGCGCTTACGGGGCACTAAGGTGGATGTGTGAGCTCAATTGTTCCTGGACCGCAGAAGAAGATCGGCGAGGAGATCGATGCGGCTCGCGCCGGTGCCAAGCCGCTCGACCCCAGTGCCCTCAACCCGTCCGCGCCCCGTCAGGAGGAGCTGACCGGTCTCGACGACTGGCCGGAGTCGCTGCGCGCGGCGATCGAGGCGGAGCACGCGCGCGTCGCCGCCCTGGACTCGAACCGCCGCCGGACCGCCGACAAGGCCGTACCCGAGCTCGTCCGCACCCTCGACATCCTCCTCGACGAGATCGCCGACCGCCTCCAGACCGACAAGCCCCGCCTGTTCGGCAAGGCAACTCCGGCGGCCGAACCGTCGGAGGATGTCGCGGAGCTGCTAGGCATCCCAGCCGACGAACTCGACCAGCCCTCAGGCCGCGGCGAGCACCGTACGGCGCTCCGCACGATCAAACAGCTCCGCGGCCAACTGAAGGACCTGGAGACAACCCCCGACCACTCCCGCCTGACCCGCCTGGCAACCTTCACCATCCGCCTGGCCCTAGTAGTAGAATCCGCCCCGGAATCCGCCGGCACCCTGGCCCCCATCGCCCTGTCCCGCTTCACCCAAGGCGTCTCCGACTTCCAATGGGAAACCCCTTTCGCCGCCAAACTCCAATCCTGGCAACAAACCCGCACCACCCTCACCACCCACTGACGCAGCCCCCGCCCGCCCACCGGCGACCCGCCACGACCTCAACTGCCCTGCTCTCGCCGGCCTGGCTTGTCGACACACGGACCGGCACAAGAACGGATATCCGGGTCTTCTGTCCGATGTGTGGGTGGTCGTCGCCCCCCACCAGGGACCCGGGACAGGTTGTGCGGGGCCGCTGCCCACCACGGCGGCTCACCCGTGAATGACGGAGGTCAGTGGGAGAGAACTCCCGCTCGCTCCGCGCCAATCCTCAACAGCGGGGAAACAAAGTTGCACGGAACGACGATTTCTTTCCCCGCCGCACCAGCTCGCACGGCCCGCCCGTGCAGCCTCACGTCGAGTCGTGGCGCCGCCCAACTCAGCCCAGCCGACCCACACCTGCGTCACAAGGCGGTTATCCGCTCGCGTTGGGGGTTCTCCCCTGGTGTACGAGCAGAGAACCCACCATTCGAGGGGATATCCGGTCTTCTGCCCGAGGCGGGGGTGTGGTGGTGCCGGCTGGGGGATCGGGTTGGTGGCGGCGTGGCGGCGTGCGGCGTGGTGGCTTGCGGGCGGGGGTGATGTGCAAGGTCGACAGGTAGTGCACCGGCGAGACGGTGTACGCGCGGGCACGTTCACGCTCAGGTGCACTACCCGGCCGCCCGACACCTCCTGTCGAGCGTGCACATCACGCCGAGCCCGGTACCGCCCCGGGACCTGTCGACCACCCACACACCGGTCACAAGAGCCGGATATCCATTCCCGTGCCCAGCCGGCCAACAGAACAGCTGCCGCGAAGCGGTGTTTGTTCGCGGCAGCTGTTCAGCCTTTGATGGCGCCGCCGAGGGCGAAGGCGCCGCCTAGTTTGCGGCTGAGGAGGAGGTAGAGGAGGAGTACGGGGGTGGTGTAGATGAGGGAGTACGCCGCCAGTTGCCCGTAGTTCGGTTCGCCGTACTGGCCGAAGAACGTGAAGATGCTGACCGACGCCGGCAACCGCTCCGGGGACAGCAGCAGCATGAACGGGACGAAGAAGTTCCCCCACATGCCGATGAAGGTGAAGATCAGCACGACCGCGATCCCCGGCCACATCAACGGCAGCACGATCGCCCGCAGCGCGCGCATGTTCCCGGCGCCGTCGACCCAGGCCGCTTCCTCGAGCGAGATCGGTACGCCGTCCATGAACGTCTTCGTCAGCCAGATCGCGAAGGGCAACGCCGAAGTCGCCATGAACATGATCGTGCCGCCGAGCGTGTCGACCAGGTTCAGCTGCACAAACAACCCGTAGACCGGCACCATCACCGCAGTGATCGGCAGCCCGGTGCAGAACAGCACGGTGAGCAGGAACGGCCGGTTGAACCGCGTCCGGAACCGCGACAACGGGTACGCCGCCAGCACCGCGCAGACCATCGTCAGCAACGCGGCCCCACCGCACAGCACGATGCCGTTCAGCACCGGCCGGTACGTCGTGTCGGTGTTCAGCACCGCGCTGAAGTTCCCGAGCGTCGGATGCGTCGGGAACTCGACCCGCAGCCCCGCGGTCCGGTTGATGGACGCGAACAGCACCCACAGCAACGGGAGCACGAACAGTACGCCGATGGCCAGCAGCACCAGGTTCGATGCCAGCTTGCTCATCTTGTCTCGGGCGATCATGGGGCCTCCCGGTCTGGACTGAGGAGCGCAGGGAGCGAAGCGACCGGAGCGACGAGGGAAGACCGGGAGTTACAGCCCCATGATCCCCCGCGACGGAGTCGCGGCATGTGCACTGTCATGCGGCCTCCGAATTCAGTCCGCGCAGGTAGATCAGTGAGAAGACGGCGCCGATCGCCAGCATCACCAGGGCGATCGCGGTGCCGTAGCCGATCTGGGAGAAGCTGAACGCCTGCTCGTACATGTACAGCGGCAACGTCTGGCTTTTGGTGCCCGGGCCGCCCCGGGTCATCGCGAAGATCAGGCCGAACACGCTCAGCGTCTGCAGCGTGATCAGCATCAGGTTGGTCATGATCGCGCGGGTGATCATCGGCAGCGTGACGAACGCGAGCCGCCGCCAGCCGCCGGCGCCGTCCATCTCGGCGGATTCCTCGATCTCCTTGGGGATCTCGCTCAACGCGGCGGAGTACACCAGCATCGAGAACGCCGTACCGCGCCAGATGTTGGCCAGTGAGACCGCGATGATCGGTGCCCCGTACAACCAGTCCTGACCGGGCAGGCCGACCCAGTGCAGCATCACGTTCAGCGTGCCGTCGTCGTTGAAGAACGCGCTCAGCAGGTACGCCGCGACCACCTCGGGCAGCACCCACGCGCCGATCACCGCCGTACCGACGAAGTTCCGGACCACCTTCGTCGACTTCCGCATCAGCAGCGCGAGGCCGAGGCCGAGGCTGTTCTGCCCGATGATCGCGGAGATCAGCGTGAACACCAGCGTCAGCCAGATCGCGTTCGTGAACGCGCCGCTGCTGAACGCCTTGCGGAAGTTGTCCAGGCCGACGAACTGCACGTTCGCCGCGCCGGTTCCGGTCAGCGCCATGTTGGTGAACGCGGCGTACACGCAGTACAGGATCGGGCCGGCCAGGAAGACCAGCATCAGTCCGATGGCCGGCGACAGCGGCAGCATCCGGACCAGCTTGGCGGCCCTCGGCTTCCCGCTCCCTCCGGTGGACTTACCGGAGGGAGCGGTGGCCGAGGTCGGGGCGACGGTCGTCGTCACAGGGGAGATGTCCCTTCGAGCCGGAGGCTACTGGCCGGTGCTCTGCGTCGTCGTCTTGTCCTTGCCGCCGACGATGCCTTCGACCGCCTGGTCGTAGTTCTTCGCGGCACCGTCCGGCGGGGTCTGACCGGTCATCACCGCTTCCATCGCGGTGATGATCTCGTTCGAGACCTTCGGGTACTCCGGCAGCGCCGGGCGGTACACGGTCACCGACACCAGGTCGGTGAAGAACTGGGTGCTCGCCGAGGACGACTTGTACGCCGCATCGGACGCAACGTCCTTACGTACGGCGATCTGCGCGCCGTCGGTGGCGTACTTGGCGGCGTTCTTCTGCGTCTGCAGGGTCTTGATGAAGTCCCAGGCCGCGTCGGGGTTCTTCGACTTGGCCGGGATCGCCCAGGTCCAGCCGCCGGAGAGGCTGACCTTGCCCTTGCCGCTGCCGTCCTGGGTCGGCATCGCGGTCTGGCCCATCACGGTGCTCCACTGCGGCCACGGCTTGGCGCCGGACTTCAGCCAGTTGCCGTAGATCCACGAGCCGTCCAGGTCGATCGCCAGCTTGCTCTGCGGCAGCAGTTCGGTGCCGACCTTGCTGCCCATGTTCGGGCTGAGCGCGTCCTTCGGCGACGGCGCCAGGCCCTCGGAGAAGACGGTCTTGACGAAGTTCAGCGAGTCCTTGAAGCCCTGGCTGCCGACGACCCACTTCTTCTGGTCGAAGTTGTACAGGGTGTCCTTCGTGCCGTAGAGCAGCATCTCGAAGCCCTGCATCGCCGAGGCCTCACCCATCGGCTTGCCGGAGTACATGTTGAACGGGATCACGCCCGGCACCTTCTGCTTGATGGTGCGCGCCGCGCTGAGCACGTCGTCCCAGGTCTTCGGCTGCCAGTCGGCGGGCAGGCCGGCCTTCGCGAAGATCTGCTTGTTGTACCAAAGTGCCCGAGTGTCGGTGCCGTCCGGAATCCCGTACGTCTTGCCGTCCTGGCCGCGTGCCGCACCCTTGGCGGTGTCCTCGAACTGGCTCCACTGGTCCCACTTGGCGATGTAGTCGTCGAGCGGCTTCAGGTACCCCGCGGTGATGTCGGAGTTGATCAGGAAGGTGTCCTCGTAGACGATGTCCGGCGCCGTGTTCGGCGAGCGCATCATCAGCTGGATCTTGGTGTAGTAGTCGTTCTCGCTGGCAACGACCGGAACGATCTCGACCTGCGATCCAGGGTGCGCGGCTTCGTACTCGCTCTTCACGCCGGTGAGGAAGTTCTTCATCACGACGCCCGGGCCCCACTGCTGGTACGCGATCTTGATGTGCGCGGGACCGGAGCTCTGCGAGCTGCCGGCGTCCGGCTGCTTGGTCGTCGACCCCTGGCTGCAGGCCGTGACCGCCAGGAGCAGTGCGCTGGCCACGGCGGCCACTTTGAAACGTTTCCTAGACATCATTCAGGTCCACCTTCGGGCAATCGTTGTCATGCCGGTACCACGACCCAAACCCTGCGGGCTTTCCCGCGACCGTAGGAGCCTCGATCGGCCGAAGTCAATGCTTGACAGACAACGTTGTCGCCGCAGGTACGCGGTAACGCGGTGACCGGGACGTAACGATCCGGTCACCGCGTTGTCATACCCCTACTTTGTCAGGCCGCGACTGCAGAGGCCTCGTGACGAGCCGGTACGGCGCGTCCTCGCGAGCGCAGCGCACCGAGTCCGCAGAGCAGGACTCCGGCGAGTAACCAGCACGTCAGTACGACGAGTGGCCGGGCGGCACCGGCACCGTCGAAGAAGCTCACCGAGCGCAACGCCGTACCGGCTGCTCCGGGTGGCAGGAGCTGACCGAGCGTGCCCCATCCGCTCGGCAGCATCTCGGGCGCGCTCGTCATCCCGGAGAGCGGGTTGCCGAGCAGCATCATCACGGCGCCGCCGAGCGCGAGTCCCGCCGTACCGAGCAGCCACTCGAGTCCGAGCAGCGTGAGACTGATCGCCGCGATGGACATCGCGATCACGCCCGCGTTGCCGAAGTAGCTGCCCTCGAACGAGCCGAGCCAATACTGCAGTACGGCGGCCAGCGCGAGCCCACCGGTGACGGCGAACGTGACCGCGCCGATCATCCGCTTCGCACCGGTTCGCACCAGCTGGGTGAGCGCGGCGGCGGCGATGATCCCGCCGAGCACGAGCGGCAACGCACCGGCAGCAAGCCCGGCACCGCGCGGGTCGTCCTTCGGCAGCGGCACGATATCGGTCACCTTCGCCGGGCTCTCCATCCGCGTGGCCAGCTGGGTCAGGAGTTGCGCCACGACCGGGCCGCCCGCGGACGCCGTGAGTACTTCGGGCTGCGCCGCGTCCAGCACAATCGCGCCGTACGCGTCCCGGTCCTCGATCCGCTGCACGGCCGCCTGCCGATCCGGTACGGCGGTGATCTCGAAGCCGCCGGGCATCGCCTGCTCGAGCCCGGCCTCGATCTGCGCGACCGCCGGGGTCGGGCCGGACACCGCGAGCGGGACGTTCCGCGGTTCGGAGCGTGCGGACGGCCAGGCGAAGGCGATCAGGAACACCGTGAGGACCGCGGTCAGCAGCGTGATGACGGCGATCAGCGGCGGCCGGCGACGTTCGGCCGCGTGCGCCTCAGTGGTCATGGTGGTACTCCCTCGGGCATTAAAACCGAATGATCGTTCTTTATACGTCCGAGCCTGGCAACGGCCCGGCGACTTGTCAAGAACGGACATTCGTTTTATGTTTCGAGCGTGCCCAAGGTCACCGAGGAACACCGGTTGGCGCGCCGCGCGCAGATCGTCGCGGCGGCCCGCACCTGCGTGCTCGGCGAGGGCTTCCACAAGACGACGATGGCGGACGTGATCCGCGAGTCCGGCCTGTCCGCGGGCGCCGTCTACGGGTACTTCAAGAGCAAGGAAGAGATCGTCGCGGCGATCGCCGAGGACGCGCTCAGCACCGTGGACGAGGTGTTCCAGAAGATCCTCGCCACCGAAGAGCCGCTGACGCCGCTGATGGCGCTGGAAACCGCGCTCGATCACGTGGTCGAGGTGTCCGAACGGCCCGGCGGCGACGTCACGCGGGTCGCCGTCCAGGCCTGGGCCGAGGCGCTGCGCAACCCGGCGATCATGACCACCGCCTGCGGCAAGTACACCCAACTGCGCGACCGGTTCGAGGAAGTCGCCCGCCGCGCCCAGGCCGACGGCACGATCGACGCCGACGTCGATCCCCGCCACGTCGCCCAGGTCCTGTTCGGCCTGATCCCGGGCTTCGTCCTGCAGCGCCTCATCATCGGTGACGTCACCCGCTCGACCTACAGCGCCGGCCTCCGCGCCCTCCTCCGCCCCTAACCCGTTACGTCCGAAGATTCGGCGGAACGTGTCTCCAGATGTTCGGACGTAACGGCTGTTGGTGGGGTTTCGTCCACCATCGGGCGGCGGTTCAGCACCATGGGTTGGTACGCCGCTGATCCGTAGCGTCGGCGACATGAAGAAACGGACGCAGGAAGCAGTCGACGGGACCGGGTACTCGGTCGTCCTGCAGGAGGTACGACGGGTCTACGGCCGTGGCGGGAACGCCGTCACCGCCCTCGACGGGATCTCGATGAAGTTCGCCCCCGGCACCTTCACCGCGGTGATGGGTCCGTCCGGCTCGGGCAAGAGCACCTTCCTGCACTGTGCCGCGGGACTCGACCGGCCGACGTCCGGCACTGTCTCCATCGACGGCCAGCCGCTCGCGGGGCTGAGCGAGCGCAGGCTGACCGAGCTCCGGCGGGAGCGGATCGGGTTCGTGTTCCAGTCCTTCAACCTGCTGCCCGCGCTGACCGTCTGGCAGAACGTCTGCCTGCCGCAGGAGCTCGACGGGCGCCGCGTGAACAAGGCCGCTGTACGCCAGGTTCTGGAGCGCGTCGGTCTCGCCGACCGGTCCAAGCACCGCCCGGGTGAGCTGTCCGGCGGCCAGCAGCAGCGGGTCGCGATCGCCCGCGCGCTCGTCGCCCGGCCGGCCGTGATCTTCGCCGACGAACCGACCGGCGCTCTCGACACCCAGACCGCTGCCGACGTCCTCGAGCTCCTGCGCGAGCCGGTCCGTACCCAGGGCCAGACGGTCGTCATGGTCACCCACGACCCGGTCGCCGCGTCGTACGCCGACCAGGTGGTCTTCCTCGCCGACGGCGTGCTCGCCGGCAGCCTGATCGCCCCGACCGCCGAAGCGGTCGCCGACCGGATGACCCACCTCGGTGCACGCTCGACCCTCCAGGCGGTGGCGGGATGATGCGCCTGGCCGTCCGCACCTTGCGGCATCGCAAGAGCGGATTCGTCGCCACGTTCATCGCGGTCGTCTTCGGTACGGCGATCGTGATGGCCTGTGGCGGCCTGATGGAAACCGGCATCCGGTCCAACGTGGAGCCGCAACGCCTGGCCGGCGCCTCGCTCGTTGTCACCGGCAACCAGTCCCACCTTCGCCCCGGCACCGAAGACGCCACGCCCCTCCCCGAGCGCGTCGGCGTACCGGTCGATCTGTTGGCCAAGATCCGTTCCACCCAAGGCGTTTCCGCCGCCGTCGGCGACTACACGTTCACCGCCGTCGGCGCTTCGGTTGCCGAGGGCCACAACTGGTCGTCCGCCGCGCTCGCCCCCTACCACCTCAGTTCTGGGACTGCGCCGCGATCCGGTCAGGTAGTGGTTTCGACCGGAAAGGTGGGCTCGCCTTTGACCCTCCTGATCAACGGCGAACCGAGGACCTTCACCGTGAGCGGCATCGCCCCGCAGGCGTCCAGCCACGCGTTCTTCTCCGATCGAGACGCAGCGCAGCTTGTCCGCAACCCGTCCCGCTTCGCCGATGTCGGCGTACTGGTTGCTCCAGGCACCGACCTCTCCTCCGTGAAGAACCGATTGGAAGAGGTCGACGGCAATCTGACCGTCCGCGCCGGAGTCGACCGCGGCCTCGCGGAACACCCCGACGCCGAATCACGCCGTACGGCGTTGATCGCGGTCGCCGGCTCGTTCGGCGGGATCGCGACGATGACGATGATGTTCGTGGTCGCGTCCACGTTGGCACTCGCGGCGCAGCACCGGGAGCGTGAGTTCGCGCTGCTCCGCGGGATCGGTACGACGCCTGGTCAGGTGCGGCGAATGATCCTCGGCGAGGCGCTCATGGTCTCGCTTCCGGCCGTCGTTCTCGGTTGCCTTCCAGGGATCTTCCTCGGCCGGTTCCTCTTCGACAATCTCACTTCGCACGGGGTCGCCTCGCCGGTGATCGAGTTCTCGCAGGGCTGGATCCCGTTCGCGGCCGGCGCCGGCGCGGCGGTCCTCGCGGCCATCGGCGCGGGGCTGATCGCGGCGCGGAAGTCGGCGAAGATCAAGCCGGTCGAGGCGCTGGTCGAGGCGTCGTTACAGCGCAAGTGGTTCAGCTGGATCCGGTTGCTGTTCGGCCTGCTGTTCCTCGGCGGTGGGTTGGCGTTGCTGATCGTCACCGCGACTGTGATGTCCGGTCCGCTCGCCGCGTCGACTGCGGGTCCGTCCATCCTCTGCTGGGCGATCGGTGTCGCGGTACTCGGGCCGTTCTGGACCAAGGCGGTGCTGGGGATCTGGCGCTGGCCGGTCCAGGCGCTGACCCGGGTGAACGGCCGGCTCGCGATCCGCAACCTGTCGGCGCGGTCGGTGGCGCTGTCGGCCGCGGCGATGCCGGTGATGCTTGCCGTCGGCATCTCAACCGCCAACCTGTACATGCAGACCACGCAGGTACACGCATCCTCGGAGGCGTTCACCCGGGATCTGCGCGCGGACGCCGTACTGGTATCGGATGCAGGTCTCTCGCCGACAGTTCTGTCACAGGTTCGGGCTGTGCCTGGCGTGGCGAGTGCTTCCTCGTTCGTGCGCAGCATGGGTGCTGTCGACGAGCCTCGTAACGCTCCGTTCGACGAGGACGGTGCGCCGGTGATCGGCGTGGATGCGCAGGGCGCGAACGGTACGGCGCCGGTTCGGTTGACGAGCGGATCGCTGGCCGGTCTGACCGGGGCGACCGCGGCGGTTCCGGAGTACATGGCGAACAAGACCGGTCGTGGCGTCGGCTCCTCCGTGACAATGACACTGGGCGACGGGACCACGGTGAAGCTGCGGGTGGTCGCGACATTCGCGGCCGAGCGCGGGTACGAGACGATCATCCTGCCCGCGTCGCTGGTCGCGGCGCATACGACGGACGGGTTGACGAAGCAGATCTTGGTACGGGCCGCACCGGGCGTCGACGTACGACCGGGTCTGGCGAAGCTCGCCGCCGCCCACCCGGGTGTCCAAGTAGCCGACCGCAGCACGCTGGTCGCCTCGAACGTCGAGGACCTGCAGACGCAGGCATGGATCAACTACATGCTCGTCGGCATGCTGATCGCGTACACCGCGGTCTCGGTCGTCAACACCCTGGTGTCCACCACACTGCGCCGCCGCCGCGAGTTCGCACTGCAACGGCTGACTGGCTCGACGCGCTTCCAAGTGCTCCGCATGCTCACGACCGAAAGCACTCTGGTCACGCTGACCGGAGTCACTCTGGGGACCGTGGTCGCGCTTGCCTGTCTGCTGCCGTTCTCCGCCAAGGTGTCCAACGACGCCCTGCCCACCGGCCCGATCTGGATCTACCTCGTGGTCGTCGGCTCCGCCGCGCTCCTCACCTTCGGATCCACCCTCATCCCAGCGACCACCGCCCTCCGCCACTCCCCCACCCAACCGTCATACGCCGACTGACGTCTGCTTTCCGGAACAAAGTTTGCGCTGGGTGGCAAAAATCTTCCGGAAAGCCGCCCTCGTGATGAGATGGACGGATGAGGTGGCTGGCCGAGAAGTCTCCGCAGGCAGTTGCCGACGCACTGCGAGTGGTTGCCCCGGAGTTGAGCGGGCACGAGGTTGTCGTCCGGGAGACGCTGGGCGAGGACGATCCACAGTGGTGGGCCGCCAGCGCGATGGTCGGGGAGCAGTACGTCGCGAAGTTCGCGTGGTCGCAACCCGCAGCGCTCCGGGTTGCGCACGAGATCGACGTACTGGCAGCCCTCACGGACGATCCTGGCGTCCCGTTCCTCCCGGAGGTCGTTGCCAGCAGCACCGATCCGGTCCTTCTGCTGACCAGACGTGTTCCTGGTACGGCGTTGTTCGACATCGTCGACTCGATCGACCGGGATCACGCCGGTCGGCAGCTCGCCTCCTTTCTGGCCGGCCTGCACCACCCGGCATCCCTCGAGCGGGTCGACCGCCTCGTCGGCGGCGTCGCACCCGTACTGCTACCACCCGCGACGACGGACACGATCCGCGCCGGCTTCGCGCAGTGGGTCCGGCCGGATCAGGTCGAGTCCGTGATGCGCTGGTGCGACTGGGCCGACGGCGTCCTCGCATCACCGGCGCCGACCGTACTGGCGCACG
Source organism: Kribbella sp. NPDC055110 (assembly GCF_053607525.1). Taxonomy (NCBI): domain Bacteria; kingdom Bacillati; phylum Actinomycetota; class Actinomycetes; order Propionibacteriales; family Kribbellaceae; genus Kribbella; species Kribbella sp. NPDC055110. The sequence continues at coordinate 115,863 of NZ_JBSGTS010000018.1, read as the reverse complement.
GTGACTTCCATGGCGGGAACCAGGTCTGGCACGACGATGAGCTCCGCGTGGTGATCGACTTCGAAACAGTCGGCACGGCCGAGCCGGAGTATGACCTCCGCACCTTCCCGGGGACCGGGCCAGGCGTCGAGCTCCTGCAGGCGACCATGCAGCACTACCAGCAGATCTCCGGCCGCAACCTGTCTACCGCGCGGGTCATGGCCTGGCATCTACGCACCGCGCTCGGCGACGCTTTGTGGCGGAGCGAAGCCGGCGTACCGCTGCCGGATCATCGAACACCGATCGCCTGGGTCGACGACCTGGCCGCCCGCTTCAACGCCCTGAGGTCAGGCTTTCACTGCACGACAGGTCAGCAGGAGCGGTAGCGGGTCGCCTGGTAGGCGCCAGAATCCGTCGGCGTCCTGGATCATCTCCGGGCTGCGCTGGCGTAGGTCCACGGGGAGCTCGTCCAGGCGTTCGACTCGTAGGCCGGCTCCGGCCAGTGCGTTCACCAGCCCGCTGACCGTCCACGGCCAGGTGCTCTGCACATGCTCCTCGACCTCCTGGCCGGTGTAGCTGGTCCGCACGTTCCGATCGGCGGCTCCTTTCCGGAAGTACGACGTACGCACCCGAAGGTCCTCGTCCACCATCGTCTGCAGCGGATGGAACTCCGCGAGGAACACCACCCCGCCCGGTCGCAGCATCCTCGCCACCACGCGGGCGAACTCGTCCAGATCAGGGAGCCACACCAGGACGCCGTACGTCGCCACCACCACGTCGTACGACGCCGGCTCCAGTACCTCGGCCACGTCGTACACATCCGCCTGCACGAACCGCGCCGGCAACCCGACCTCGTCAGCCAACCGTCGCGCGGCCCGGACCGCTTCGCCGGAGAAGTCCACGCCGGTGACGTCGGCGCCCAAGCGCGCCCACGACAACGTGTCCAACCCGAAATGACACATCAGGTGCAGCAGCCGCTTCCCACGCACATCCCCCAACGCCTCGACCTCGAACACCCGCAGCGAACTACGCCCCGCCCGAAACCCGTCGACGTCGTAAAACCCCGACGACACATGCACCGCAGCCCGCAGATCCCAACCCACCCGATTCCACTCGACCCGCTCCCCATCCCCCACACCCGACCACCCTGATCCCGACCACCCTGATCCCGAACGCCCGCCGCCCGCTCTTCCGGCACCCGCTCGCCCGCCGCACGATCGTCCGGCGCCCGATCGTGCTGATCCTGATCTCCCATGGGGCGACGATTGATCCGGCGCGTCCGGCGCGTCCGGCGTGCGCCGGGTACTGCGCTAGCGGGCAGGCGTCGGTTCGGCGACCGGCTGGAGGGCGATCGTGGTCGCCTGGACGATGCCCGCGTTGTCGCGGATCCAGCCGGACAGCACGACCTGCAGATCCTCGAGATCGCGCTCCTCCAGAATCACCCCGGGCACCGGAACACTCGCACCCAACTCCGCCAGCACCGGACGAAGATGCTGATCCGCCAGCAGCTTGTGGCTCGGCGCAGCCGACACCGTCACCGGCACGACCACGGCGCCTGCCAACGCGGAGGGCCGCAGTACGTCGAGGAAGCTCTTCAGCAACCCGGTGTAACTACCCTTGTAAACCGGAGTCGCGACAACGATCACCGACGCCGACGACACCAGATCGATCGCACTCTCCAGCGCCGCCTGCGCCTCGGCATCGGCATGCTCGCCCTGGAAGATGGCCGGCGCGATCGTCACGAGATCGATCAGCTCGTCGATCCGGTACGGCGTACCGAGCTCGGAAGCGAGCAACTCGGCGACGGACGCCGCAGCAGCCGCTGTCCGCGACCCGGCCCGCGGATTGCCCACCAGCGTGACCACCGACTGCGGCCAGACCGGTGGCTCCTGCGCACCTTCCGGCACGACCTGTGACTCGAACGCGACTGACGGCATCTGACCCATCTCCTGAAACCTCGGCGGCAACTCCCTCGAGAGTAGTCAAAGTCGAGCCGCTTACTGGACTTTCTCAGGATCCGAACGCCGAGCCCGCAGCTGCGCCACGACGAACCACCCCGCTCGCGCCCACCGCGGCGACGATCACGAGCCTCTGGAACACCCCCACCGACGACTCCACCGGATGCCACCGCCCGCCAAGCTGATAGCCCTCGAGGATCAGCACCGAGTTCCACCAGGCTCCCGACGGCCGTCAGCGGGAGGAACAGCACGATCGGCATCCGCTCGACACCGGCCGGCACCGAGATCAGGCTGCGTACCACCGGAACCAGCCGCCCGAGCAGGACCGCCTTCGCCCCGTACCGCCCGAACCACTCCTCGGCCGTGTCGACATCCCGCACCTCCACCAGCGGCAGCCTCCCAGCGAGCGCCCGCGTCCGATCCCGCCCAAGCACCGCGCTCAGGCCGTACAACGCAAGCGCCCCCACAACCGACCCAAACGCGGTGAACACGATCGCAGCCACCAGCCCGACATCACCCCGCGCCGCCGCGAACCCGGCCAGCGGCAAGATCACCTCACTCGGCAACGGCGGAAACAGATTCTCCAGCCCCCGCCCCCAACCCCTCCATGAGTCCAACCGCCCACCCAGCCGGCTCCTGCACACGCCCCCGAACACCCGATCCGTCCTACCCCAACGCTATTTCCGCCACCCCCACCCACACTCCACCCACCCACCGACCCACCCGGGAGGTAACCCCCGGCACGCGAGCGCAGCGCACCGCCTCGCCCGAGGCCAGCGGACACCAGGAACGAGCACACCCGCCGGGGACCGGGCACAAGCCATAGCCTGTGCCCAGTCCCCGGCACCTGTTCTCAGACCGGCACGAGGCCGGCAGACACCAGGCGTCAGCACACCCGCCGGGGACCGGGCACAAGCCATAGCCTGTGCCCAGTCCCCGGCGCTTGTTCTCAGTCCGGCATGAGGCCGGGGGACACGGGTGTCGGCGCACCTGCCGGGGTCGGCGGGCGCCGGGCGGCGGCGCAGCCGTCGGGTTCGGCGGACGGCGGGAGTGGGGACGGCCGCTGGGGAGTGGGGACAAGCTATTGGTTGTGCTCGGTGCGCGGCGGGTGTGCTCAGTTCGGTATGGCGCGGTGGTGGGCCGGCGGGTGTGCGAGCCTTTCTGCATGACTGTTGAGCATGCTCTGCGGGTCGTGACGTGTTCGGACCGGGCGGAGCTTGGGCGGGCTGCGGGCGCGGCTGCTGGCGAGCGGCTGCGGAAGGCGATCGCGACTACCGGGCGGGCGCGGGTGATGCTCGCCGCCGCGCCGAGCCAGACAGCCACCCTGGCCGCGCTCGCCGTCGAGCCGGACCTCGACTGGATCCGGGTCGAGTGCTTCCATATGGACGAGTACGTCGACCTGAAGCCCGATGCGCCGCAGTCGTTCCGGAACTGGCTGCGCCGGAGCTTGCTCGACCAGGTGCCGCAGGCAACGTTCCACCCGCTCGTACCTGACGACGGCGCGGACGCCTACGCGGAGCTGATGGGCGGCGACCCGTTCGATCTCGTGCTGTTCGGCCTCGGCGTCAACGGCCACCTCGCGTTCAACGACCCGCCCGCCGACTTCAACGACCCGGAGGCCACGAAACTGGTCGCACTGGACGAGATCAGCCGCCGGCAGCAGGTCGACGAGGACAACTTCCCGGCGCTCACCGACGTACCGACCCACGCGATCACCGTGACCATCCCCCGCCTGCTGAACGCGCACGCGCTGATCGGCTCGGTCCCCGGATCAGTCAAACGCCAGGCCGTCCACGACACCCTCACGCAACCGATCGACCCGAACTACCCCGGTACGGCGCTACGCACGCACCCCGACGTACAACTCTTCCTCGACACCGACTCGACACCCGAGCCGACCCGCTAGCCGACACCCGAGCCGACCGCCCCGGCCGACGCACAAGCCGACCCCCTGCCGGCACCCGAGCCGACCCGCTAGCCGACCCCCTGGCCGAGACCCGAGCCGACGCTCTAGTCGACACCCCAACCGACGCCCGAGGCGACAGCCGAGTCGAACCCGCTGGCCGACTCCGAGCTGACCGCGACCACGCTCACCGTGCTGCCCGCGACCGGGTCACTCACGGACCGCATCGGCCGTACTGTCCTGGCCATCCTGGACCTGGCAACCACGAACGAGCGCGAGCTGCTCCTCGCTCGGCTCCGGCTGATGATCTCGACCCCCGCCACCTGGACAGCCAGTACCGCCTGCAAGAGGCGTTCGTCAGCGCGATCGATCCCACCCTCGAGTACGGCGCCCGCGCCGCCGCGAGCGCCGTACTCGGCGTAACTCACACCGCCTTGCTCCGTTGGGCTGCCGACGACGGCGAGCCCGACCTGACCGACCTGTTCCGCGGGGCGGTCACGCGCCCTGACCGATCAGGTCAGCTCAGGGACTCGTAGATGGGCGATGGCGAGCTCGAACTCGCCGACGTCCAGGACTTCGGCGCCCGCGTCCTTCGTGGTCGCGGCGCGCATCGAGGCGGCGGCTTCCCGGTTGCTGTCCATCGCCTCCTGACTGTCGTAGGTCACCGACGAGACGCCCCGGCCGGACGCGCGGTCGACCAGCAGACTCGCGCTGCAGAACCCCGCCAGGTCCTCGAGCCTCGGCAGCGAAGCCAGCTTGTAGACGTCGATCGCCCGGTCCATGTTCGCGGGGTCGATCTGCACCCAGGTCGCCCGGACGCATGCGCCCGCACCCGAACGGTGGTCACGGTGCAGTACGGCGATCTCCCACTCCTGCACCGTCGGGCTCCCGCCGCCCATGCTCTCCGCGATCCGCTCCCGGACCGGCCGGAGCTCTTCGTCCGTGGCCCGCATCGCCTCCTCGGACTGCCATGCGCTGGTCGTGATGCACCGACCGGACTCCCGGTCGACGATCATGGACAGGCCGATACAGCCGTCCATCTCCAGCAGCCTGGACATCACCTCGTCGCGCACCTGCGCGATGCCTGCATCGAGTGACGCCGGCGCGGCATTGATCGTGGTGGAACGCGCGTACACGATCCACCCCCTAACGCTCAGGGCAGCGCCCCGGCGGCGCCGCCGGATACTCCTCACCCTCCTCCCGGAACGGGTAGCTGGCAAGGGCCGTGCTCAGTGCTGCTCGGCGAGATCGAAGACGTTGCCTTCCGGGTCGGCCAGGGTGATCCAGTGGGCGCCGTACTCGGTGTGCTCGTCGACCCGCTTGGCGCCCAGTCCGACCAGGCGGTCGACCTCGGCGGACCAGTCGGCGGCGGCGAGGTCGACGTGCAGGCGGTTCTTGCCGTTGCGCGGCTCCGGGACCTGCAGGAACATCAGGGTCGGCCCGTCCGCGGCCCGGTTCACGGTCGCGAAGAACTCGTTGCCGTCAGCATCGACCTCGGTCGAGAACACACCGGCCCAGAAGGTGGCGAGCGCAGCCGCGTCGGCGCTGTCGAAGGCGATGCTCTCCAGGGAAACAGACATGGTTCAGCCTTTCAGCACGGGGATCCGCTGGATCGGCCAGCAGACCTCGGTTCGATAATCGGCCGGATCGGGGACGTCCCCCGGGCCGATGGGGTACAGCTCACGGATCGGGCCGGGCGCAACCTTGCAGTACTCCGCAACGTGGCTACCGAGCGCTCCGTAGGTACGGTCGAAGTCGGTCATCGGGCCGGCGTGCACCGCGATCGCGAAGTACCCGCCGGGCAGATCGACGAGCTCGACCCCGTCCGCCGGCGGCTGGTCCGGTGCCACCGGGAGGAAGGTAACCACTTCACCCACGTCATCGGTGAAGAACTCGTCGCTGTACGTCGCTCCAGAGGTCGCCCGGATGTCGCCGGCGACCGCGTCGAGCTTCCCGAAGGCGTACTCGCACCAGGGCCCGATCTCGTCCCGCACGACCTGCCCGGTCACGCCGTACGCACGGAACGCCGGGATGAACCGGTACTGCACATCGAGCACCGGCCGCCCGGGCGTCAGCAGTTCACGCAGTGACGTGACGACGTCGCGCGTGTGCGCGAGCTCCTGCTCCATCCGCTCGAGATGGGCCCGCAGCGTCTCTTCCCGGGCCGGACCGTCGGACGCCTCGACCACCGCGCGGACGTCCGGCAGCGGCATCCGCAGCTCCCGCAGCCGCCGGATCAGCAACGCGGTATCGACCTGATCGGTCCCGTAGCGCCGGTAGCCCGACGAGGCGTCGATCGCGACTGGCGCCAGCAGCCCGATGTCGTGGTAGTGGTGCAGAGTCTTCACACTCAGATGCGTCAGGCGGGAGAACTCCCCCACCGTCACCGTCGCCGTCATGCGACAAGCTTCCACCCTCCGGTAGCCGGAGGGTCAAACCTGCAGGCCATCACAATCGTCGGCCCGCGGCGAGGACACGCGTACGTGCACTGCCGCGGGCCGATTGTGATGGCCTGGAGATCCCCAACTACCCCCGGTACCGCCCAATCACCTTCGTGAAGTCCCAGGCGTTCTGGGCGATGCCGGAGCAGCTGTCGGCGCTGCCGCCCGTGCACGGACGGTCGCGGTTCACCGACCAGAACGTGAACCGGGCCAGGTGGTGCTCGGTCGCGTACGACAGCATCGACTCGAAGTCCGACAGGTTGACGCGCTCACCGGCCACGTCGGTGATGCCGTTCATCGAGGAGATGCCGATCTTGCGGTACGCCGCGTCGTCGGTCAGCCCGTACCGCGTCTTGACCTGGTTCTTCAGCCCGTCGGCCGCCTGCCGGGTGAGCGTGCCCATGTTGGTCGACCCGCCACCGAAGTCGAACGGCATGATCACCCAGCCGTCCAGGTCCAGCCCCGAGCTCGCGCCCCGCTGGATCAGGTCCTGACCGTTCCCGTCCGGACCGGACGTCGTGGTGCCGAACGTCAGGTACGTCGCGATCCCCGGGTTGTTCTGCTCGACGATCTTCAGCGCGTCCACGACCTTCTGGCGAACGGCCGATTGGGCGAACTCCTGGTCCTCGATGTCGACGTCGATGGCCTTCAGCGACAGCGCGTTGATCACCTTCTGGTACGCCGCCGCGAGCTCACTCGCCGTACCGCAGCTCTGCCCGAGCTTGTTGCCGGACCAGCCGCCGACCGAGACCACGACGTCGCCGCCGTTGGACCGGATCGTGTTGATCGCCTGCTGGTCGACGCCACCGGTCAGCGGCCGACTGCCGTCCCACTGCGGGTTGCAGTACCCGTTGGACAGGATGAACGCCATCGTGAACCATTTCACGCCGGCCGCGTTCATCACGGTCGCCGGGTTCGGCGGGTCACCCCAGCCCTGATAGAGGTACGGCGCTGCCGCCATCGGCGCACCTCCCGCAGGAGGCTGCCCGCCATCCGCCGCCGGGGCGTTCCACTTCTGGTTCGCGCCCCCGCTGCACGTCCACAACTGCAGCGGGGTGGCGTTCGCGGAATTGTTGCCGGTGACATCGAGGCACTTGTTCGCCTGCGGATTCACCAGGTCGCGCCCGGAGGTGTAGGTCCATTGCTGGGCCCCACTCCCGTTGCACGTCCAGAGCTGTACCCGTGCGCCGTCGGCGACCGATCCACCGCTCACGTCAAGACACTTGCCCAGGGCCCGAATCGTGCCGTCACTCCCGCGGCTCCAGCTCTGCGCCGCGGTCCCGTTGCAGTCGTACAGCTGGACCGCAGTACCGTCCGCACTGTTCGCGCCGGCGACATCCGCACACTTTCCGGCCAAGCCTGTGATCGTCCCGGTCGCCGCCTGCGCGGGACTGGCCGTCATCAACAGACCGGCGCCGAGCACCAGGGCCGCGGCCGCTGCCGCCAGCCGCTTCATGAGACGGTCCACTTCTGGTTCGCCGCGCCCGAGCAGGTCCAGATCTGCAGCGGTGTCGCATTGGCGGAATTGTTGCCGGTGACATCAAGACACTTGTTCGCCTGCGGATTCACCAGATCTCTCCCACTCGTATAGGTCCATTGTTGGGCGCCGCTGCCGTTGCACGAATACAGCTGCACTCGCGCGCCGTCGGCCACGGAGCCGGCGTTGACGTCGAGGCACTTGCCGAGAGCACGGATCGTCCCGTCGCCAGGACGGGTCCACTGCTGGGCCGTCGAACCGTTGCAGTCGTACAGCTGCACCGCAGTACCGTCCGCGGAGTTCGCGCCGGCAACGTCCATGCACTTGCCGGCCAGCCCAGTGATCTGTCCGCCGCCGCCACCGCCGTCGCCGTTCTGCGAGCCGGACCAGGTGAAGGTCGCCGACGTCTTGGTCGGCAGCGTGTAGACGAACGACTGCGAGCCCCAGTTCACCCGCACGGACTGCGAGCTTCCCGTGGTGTTGAAGGCGATCAGGGCCTTGGAGCCGTCCGGGTTCTTCCAGGCCACGTTCTTCACCGAGCTGTTCGCGGTCGAGTCGATCCGCAGCGCGCCCGGCTTCACGAACTTCGTCAGGTGGCCCATCGTGTAGTACTCGACGGTCTTGGTGACCTGACCGCGCTGGCTGTCGTTGCGGTGCACGGTGACCAGCCCGGTGCAGACGTTGCAGCCGGAGCCGACGTACGGCAGGTGGTTCTCGTCCAGGGCGATGCCCCACTTGACCCACGACTTGTCCCAGTTGCGGGTGTAGTCGATCAGGTTGTTCATGTCCTCGACCTGCTGGTTCGCGATCCAGGTCCCGCCGGAGTGCTCGGTCATGTAGGCGTTCACGCCCGGGTACTGGTTGTGCACCTGGGTCTGCAGGTTCACGTCGCCGCCGTACCCGTGCCAGGCGATACCGCCGAAGTTCGGGTCGTTGCGCAGCGTCGCATCCGCGATCGGGACCGAACCGAGGTCGTTGTAGTTGCCCCAGTTGTAGTCGAGGATCAGCACCTTCGTGGTCAGCCCGGCCGCGTGCAGCGCGGGCAGCAGGTTGTTCTTGGTGAACTCGAGCAGGCCCGAGCCGTTCCAGTTCATCGACGCGTACCCGGTCGAGTCCGAGCCGCAACAGGTCGGCTCGTTCTGCACCGAGATGTAGTCGATGTGGTTGCCCTGGGCCTCGTTCTGCTGCAGGTACTTGACGAAGTACTGCGCGTACGTCGGCGCGTACTCCCACTTGAGCCAGCCGCGGTGGACGAAGTCGTTGTTGTCCTTCATCCAGGCCGGCGCGCTCCACGGCGAGCCCATTACCTTCAAGTTCGGGTTCAGCTGCCGGGCCTGCTTGGTGAGCGGTACGACGTCCGCGAGGTCGTGCTGGATGCTGAAGTCGTTCAGGTCGCAGCACGTGTCGTCGTACGAGTAGTTGAACCGGGCCAGGTCGGAGGCGCCCATCGGGTTCCGGACGAAGGCCAGGCCGATCCCGTTCACCGGGTCGAACAGGTCCTTCATCACCTGGTCGCGGGTCGCGGCCGAGATCACGTTGCTGCTGTTCAGCAGCCACGCCGAGCTGTCGGCGAACGACGCACCGCCGCCCTCGAAGGACTGGTACGTCGTGTTCTCGTTGACGGTGACGGTCTGGTTCGCCGAACCGCCGGCCGGGCCGAAGTTCACCGGCGTCTGCTGCTGCAGACCGCGGGTCACGTTCTGGCCGGCCGAGTCGTTGGTGGTGGTCAGCCAGACGTTGACCTGCTCACCGGCGGCCTGGGCGGGTGCAGCGGTTCCGAATCCGAGCCCGGCGGCGGCCACGCAGAGCGCAGCGACCGCGAGCGGCAAGAGACGTTTCGCGGGCATGGGGCGGTTCTCCCTGTTTTTAAAGGAGTTCGTGGCGGCGTCTGCCCGCGCCGCAACTGTTGGTCAGCAAGAGGTAACCATCCGTGCAAACCGGTGTCAACGTCGAACCCGAGACTTTTTTCAGATCTTTTATTTAGTCCCGGGCTTGACCTGAGAGCGTTCTCACGGCACGCTGCGGGCCAGTCACGTCCTCATTCAGACGCCCCCGAAATGAGGTACTCATGAAGCGTCCACGCTTGCTCGCGCTCGTCGCGATCGGTGCCGCACTGATCGGCACCGCCCTCCTGCAACCCGCCGCCTCGTCACAGCAGCAGGCCGCTGCCGCGACCACGGCAACGGTCTGGGAGGACAACTTCGACGGCCCGTCCGGCCAGGCCCCCGACCCCGCCAAGTGGCGGTACGACATCGGCGGTGGCGGCTGGGGCAACAGCGAACTCGAGTACTACACCAACAGCACCCGCAACTCGGCCCTCGACGGCAACGGCAATCTCGTCATCACGGCCCGCCAGGAGAGCGGCGGGTTCTCGTGCTGGTACGGCCCATGCCAGTACACGTCGGCCCGGTTGCTCACCTCGCAGACCTTCACCCAGACGTACGGCCGGTTCGAGGCGCGGATCAAGATCCCCCGCGGACAAGGGCTCTGGCCGGCCTTCTGGATGCTCGGCGGCGGCAACTGGCCGAACGACGGCGAGATCGACATCATGGAGAACATCGGCAAGGAGCCGGCCACCGTGCACGGCACCATCCACGGTCCAGGCTACTCCGGCGCCGGCGGGATCGGTGCCGCGTACAACCATCCGAACGGCTGGTCGTTCGCCGACGACTTCCACACGTTCACGGTCGACTGGGCTTCGGACTCGATCACCTGGTATGTCGACGGCGTCCAGTACGAGCGTCGTACGCCGGCCGACCTGAACGGCAACACCTGGGTCTTCAACCACCCGTTCTTCATGATCATGAACGTGGCGGTCGGCGGCGGCTGGCCGGGCAACCCGGACGGTACGACGGTGATGCCGCAGACCATGACCGTCGACTACGTCCGCGTCTCCACCCTCGGCAGCTCGGGCGGCAGCGGATCGCAGATCACCGGCCTGGCCGGCAAGTGCCTCGACGTGGCCGGAGCGAACGCCGCTGACGGTACGACGGTGCAGCTGTACGACTGCAACGGCACCAACGCGCAGCAGTGGACGCGTCCGGGCGACGGCACGATCCGTGCCCTGGGCAAGTGCCTCGACGTGGCGAACGCCGGGGTTGCCGACGGCACCAGAGTCCAGATCGCCACCTGCAACGGCAACGCGGCCCAACAGTGGACCTACACCAGCGGGCACGATCTGGTGAATCCGCAGGCCAACAAGTGCCTGGATGTCACCGGCAACAACTCCGCCAACGCAACCCCCACCCAGATCTGGACCTGCTCCGGCGGCGCCAACCAGAAGTGGACCGTCTAACCGGAAACTTTTTGCCACCACGTGACAATTAGTTACCGGAAAGATTTCGTACGGCGCCTCCGTCGCGGAGGAGACGTACTACGGGAAGGGTCGCGGCGCCGAGTGCTACGGCGTCGCGGCCCAGCTCGCACAGGACGATGGACACCTGCGCGTACGGGCGCCGAAGCGCGTGCTTGCCCACCTCGACACGCAGCTCGTCCAGGTGCTTCTCGCCCAGGAGCAGTCCCGCCCAGCCGCCGAGGACGATGCGCTCGGGATTGACCAGGTTGACCAGGTTCGCGAAGCCGGCCGCCAGGTAGCCGATCGTGTCGTTGACGATTGTCGTCGCCGGCTCCGTCGTGGACTGCAGGAGTTCGACGAAGGCCGTCTCCTCGTCGCCGTCGACGGTCCCGCCGGCGAGACGGTACCGGTCCAGGACGCCTTCCGCGCCGACGTACGCCTCGAGACATCCCAAGGCGCCGCAGCGGCACTCGCGGCCGCCGTACACGATCGTCATGTGGCCCCACTCGCCCGCGCTGCTGCGGGCGCCGCGGTAGCTGGATCCGCCGGCGACAAGGGCCGATCCGACACCGGAGCCGACCAGTGCGACGACGGCGTCGGTCGCGCCGCGGCCCGCGCCGAACCACATCTCCGCCTGACCGAGCATGTTCGCGCCGTTGTCCACGTGCACCGGGATATCGGTGCCCTCGGCAAGCATGTCGGCGAGCGGGACGGCCTCCCAGCCGAGTGTCTGCGCGTCGACGATCGCGTTGTCCTCTACCACGCCGGCCACTGCGACACCGAGTCCGAGCACCTGCTCCGACTGGATGCCGGAGGCACCGATCACCGTCGAAAGCCCTTCCAGTACGTGCTTCACGACCTCTTCGGGCGTCGGCGTCGCGATCGGGTGATCGGCCCGCGCCAGCACGTTCATGGCCAGGTCGAACAGCTCCACCCGGACCCGGGTCTCCCCGACCTCGGCGCCGACGACGTACCTGAACGTTGGTGCCACCCGCAACAGAACCCGCGGCCGGCCGCCCTCGGACTCGACCGAGCCGGCCTCCTCGACCACACCTTCGGCGATCAGTTCGGCGACCAGGTTGCTGACACTCGCCGCGCTGAGCGAGGTCCGGACGGTCAGCTCCTGGCGGCTCAGCGGGCCCTCGCGATAGATGCCGGTGAGGATCACCGAGCGGTTGGACCGGCGCATGTCACGCACCGTGGTCCGGCGTACTTCCATCCCACAACCTCACACCTGGCATCACGCAGCAGGCCCCGGGCAGGCCGCTCGACTCCGAGTTCATCATGCTGCCCCCGGCGACGGAAGAGGTGCCTTCTTCCAACTCGTGAACTAAGCCGCGATTCGTTACCACTCCGTGATTGACGGCCCGTTGCCACAGGGGCTTTGATCTACGGAACCGCTTCCGAAACCGGTTCCGGCAGATTTCAGAACATCCGACCCCGACCGCCCGAGGGGAGAGTCAGCGTGTCCATCACGATCGCCGATGTCGCGGCCCGTGCCGGTGTCAGCAAGACGACCGTGTCACGCGTCCTCAACGGCAAGGGTGAGCTGGATCTGCGCACCGCCGAGCGCGTCCGGCAGGTGATCGCCGAGCTCGGGTACGTGCCGAGCGCCCGCGCGGTCGGCCTGGCCCGCGGCCGGACCCGGATCGTCGGGATGCTGGTCCCCTCGCTCACCTGGCCCTGGATGGGCGAGGTGCTGCAGGGCGCCGTCGACGTGGTCGAGAGCGAGGGCTACGGGCTGCTGCTGTTCACCTTCAACCGAGGTGCGGAATCCATGCAGCAGTTCGCCTCCCAGGTCTCGGCCCAGTCGTTCGACGGCCTGCTGGTGATCGAGCCGGAGGGCACGCTCACCTACATCGAGCAACTCCATGCGCGAGGTCTGCCGGTGGTCCTGATCGACGACCGCGACAAGCGCCCGCAGTTCCCGTCCGTCGCCACCACGAACTACGCCGGCGGCGAATCCGCCGCCCGGCACCTGCTGGAGCTCGGTCGTCGCCGGCCACTGGTGATTACCGGCGTCGAACGCTTCGGCTGCACCCACGAACGCCTGGACGGTTTCCGCGACACCTACGCGGAGGCCGGGATCGAGCTCGACCCGAGACTCGTGTTCGAGGGTGACTTCACCCATGAGAGCGGGCGCCGCGGCGTCCAGCACGCACTCGACGAGCGACTCGAGTTCGACGCGATCTTCGCCCACAACGACCTCTCCGCCGGCGGTGCCATCCAGGCCGTCCGGGAGACCGGGCGGAACGTGCCGAACGACGTGTCGGTGGTCGGGTTCGACGACATCCCGTACGCCGAGCACACCGAGCCGCCACTCACCACGGTGCATCAGCCGATGCGCCAGATGGGTCAGGCCGCGGCCCGGATGCTGATGGGGTACTTCGGCGGCACGCCGCTGCCGGAGACCCCGCAGGTGCTGCCGACGACCCTCGTCGTCCGCAGCTCAACCGCCCCCGTCACCATTCCCCACCGCTTGCGTCCGAAGAACTCGAGGGACGTCCCACCAGTTCTTCGGACGTAGCGGATCAGGACTCCGGTGGCGGGGCAGCTGCCCCTGTCCCGCCGCCGGCGTACCCCTCGATACCGATCCGTTAAGGCGTCCGCTCTTCCCATGAGAGCGTTCTCACGCCACGATGCACCTGCTCACGCGGCTCAGGCGTGAGCATCCGCCAACAGATACACAGGAGGAACCGATGCGAGCACGACGTACAGTCGCGCTGGCCCTCACGGGCTTGCTCGCGGCAGCCGCTCTGGCTGCTTGTAGCAGCGGGGACGGGAAGTCCGGCAGCTCCGGGAACAACGGATCGGGCACCGCCGCGACCGTTCTGAACATCGGCATGCCGAACGGTCCGCAGACCGAGAACCACAACCCGTTCCTCGGCTCCTCCTCGGGCGCCTCGCTGGGCTACCGCTGGATGATCTTCGAGCCGCTGGTGATGATCAACGGGATCAAGCCGACCGAACCCGGCAAGCCCTGGCTGGCGACCGAGTGGAAGTGGGACGCCAACTACACCAAGCTGTCGCTGACGGTCCGCGACGGCGTGAAGTTCTCCGACGGCCAGCCGATGACCGCCGACGACGTGGCGTACTCGTTCCAGATCCGCAAGGACAACGAGGGCCTCAACTCCGACGCGATCCCGTACGGGACGATCACCGCGTCCGGCAACAAGGTCGATCTGACCTTCACCCGGTCGCAGTTCACCAACCAGAACAAGATCCTGACCGTGTTCGTGATCCCGAAGCACCAGTGGTCGACGATCAAGGACCCGAGCCAGGACACCCTGAAGAGCCCGATCGGCACCGGTCCGTACACGGTGAAGTCGTTCACCCCGCAGACCACCACGCTGACGTTGCGCGACTCGTACTGGCAGGACCTCCCGAAGGTCAAGGAGCTGCGGTACACGTCGTACAACGACAACAACGCGCAGACCACCGCGCTGGCCAACGGCGCGTCGGAGTGGAGCTTCGTCTTCGTCCCGAACGTGAAGGCCGTCTACCAGGACAAGGACCCGGCCAACCACAAGCTCTGGTTTCCGGCGAACCTCGGCATCCACGGTCTGTGGATCAACACCACCAAGAAGCCGTTCGACAACGCAGGCCTGCGGCGGGCGATGAACCTGGTGATCAACCGCGACGACATCTTCCAGCAGGGTGAGGCCGGCTACTTCTACCCGAAGGTCGAATCCGTCACCGGTATCCCGACGCCGGCGGGTGAGTCGTTCATCGCGCCGGATTACAAGGACAAGAAGCACTCGGTCGACCTCGACGGCGCGAGGAAGGAACTGTCCGACGCGGGCTTCAAGCTCGAGGGCGACGTCCTGAAGGACCCGACCGGCAAGCCGGTGACGATCACGCTCACCGACCCGGCCGGCTGGTCGGACTACCAGACCGACCTGGAGATCATCAAGGACAACCTGTCCACGATCGGGATCAAGGCGACCATCGACAAGGCCAACCAGGACGCCTGGTTCAAGAACATCGACGAGGGCAACTTCGACGCCGCGATGCACTGGACCAACGGCGGCGCGACGCCGTACGACATCTACCAGAACATCATGGACGGCAAGATCCTGAAGCCGGTCGGCAAGGGCGGCGTGAGCGGCAACTACGGGCGGTTCAACAGCCCGGAGGCGACCAAGGCGCTCGACGAGTACGCCAACGCCGCGGACGACGCGACGCGGACCACTGCGCTGAACACGCTGCAGAAGATCATGGTCGAGCAGATGCCGATCATCCCCACCTCGGCGTCCAACGTCGGCGGTCTCTACAGCACGAAGAACTGGGTCGGCTGGCCCGACGAGCAGAACCAGTACGGGCCGGCGCAGCCGACCCAGCAGAACGCTCTGCAGATCATCCTGAACCTGAAGCCCGCCGGCGGCCAGTGACACCGGGACCGCGGCGCCGGGGACTGTCCCCTGGCGCCGCGGTGCCACGATGGGAGTCTGATGACGGTCACCGAGACCGAGGTTGTTCTGGAGGCCGAGGGCCTCACCAAGCATTTCCCGGTACGACGGGGCGTCCGCGACCTGTTCACCCGCGAGCACAAGGCCGTGCACGCGGTGGACGACGTGAGGCTCACGCTGCGCCGGGGCCGGGTGACCGCGCTGGTCGGCGAGTCCGGTTCGGGCAAGTCGACGGTGGCGCGGCTCCTGGCCCAGTTGTACGGGCGCACGGGCGGTGAGATCCGGTTGCACGGGGAGCCGATCACCGTGCGCGGCGGCCGGAAGTTCCGTGCGTACGCGCGCCGGGTGCAGATGATCTTCCAGGACCCGTTCGCCTCGCTGAACCCGACGCACACCGTGCGGTACCACCTGACTCGCTCACTTCGTATTCACGGGCGCGCGGGCGACCTCGAGGAGAACCTGCGCTCGTTGCTGGAACAGGTTCAGCTCACTCCCCCGGAACGCTATCTCGACAAGTTTCCGCACGAACTTTCCGGCGGCCAGCGGCAGCGCGTGTCGATCGCCCGCGCGCTCGGCGCGGACCCCGAAGCGCTGCTCGCCGACGAGCCGGTCTCGATGCTCGACGTGTCGATCCGCCTCGGCGTACTGAACCTCCTGCGGGACCTGAAGGAACGACTCAATCTCGCCATCCTCTACATCACCCACGACATCGCGTCGGCCCGGTACTTCGCCGACGAGACGCTGGTGATGTACGCCGGCCGCATGGTCGAAGGCGGCGACTCCGAGACCGTGACGCAGAACCCCGCGCACCCGTACACCCGGCTGCTGATCGAGAGCGCGCCGGACCCCGATCGGCTCGGTCAGCTGAGTACGCCGGAGGACCAGGCCGGCGGCGAACCGCCCAGCCTGATCGCGCCGCCGTCCGGCTGCCGGTTCAATCCGCGCTGCGTGCACGCGATGCCGAAGTGCTCGACCGATCTTCCGCCTCGCTTCGAGCTGCCGGCCGAGGGCCATTGGGCCGCTTGCTGGCTCTACGAAGAGGGGGCGGTTTCGCGATGAAGTTCCTCATGCAACGGCTGGCGTTCTACGTCTTCACGGCGTGGGCTGCGCTGACCATCAACTTCTTCATCCCGCGACTGATCCCGGGCGACCCGGTGACGTCGCTGATCAACAAGTTCCAGGGCCAGATGAGCACCGACGCGATCAACTCGCTGTACGTGCTGTTCGGCCTGGACAAGAACGCGTCGATCTGGAGCCAGTACGTCGACTACTGGGGCCAGGTGTTCCGCGGCGACCTCGGGCTGTCGTTCACGTTCTTCCCGACCCCGGTGTCGGAGATCCTCCGGCAGAGCCTGCCGTGGACGATCGCGCTGGTCGGCATCACCACGTTCGCCAGCTTCATGATCGGTACGTCGCTCGGCGTGCTGGCCGGCTGGCGGCGCGGCTCGATCATGGACGGACTGTTGCCGGTGACAACATTCCTGTCGTCGATCCCGTACTTCTGGCTCGGTCTGCTGGCGATCACGCTGCTCGCCGGACCGAACAGCTTCTTCCCGTCGTCGGGCGGTTACGAACCAGGGCTGGTTCCGTCGTGGAACGCCGAGTTCATCTGGAGCGCCGTACAGCACAGCCTGCTGCCGGCGGTCACGATCCTGATCTCGTCGGTGAGCGGCTGGATCCTGACCATGCGGAACATGATGGTGACGGTGGCCTCCGAGGACTACATCACCGTCGCGCACGCCAAGGGCCTGCCCGAGCGCCGGGTGATGGTCAGCTACGCGGCCCGGAATGCGCTGCTGCCGAACGTTTCCGGTTTCGCGCTCTCGCTCGGCTTCATCGTCGGCGGCACGCTGCTGGTGGAGATCGTCTTCTCCTACCCGGGCATCGGCTACAACCTGTTCCAGGCCGTCGGCGCGAAGGACTACCCGCTGATGCAGGGCGTCTTCCTGGTGATCACGCTGTCGGTCCTGGTGGCCAACCTGCTCGCCGACGTCGCGTACCTGCTCCTCGACCCGCGTACCCGGAAGGAAGGCTGACGTGTCCGCACCCACCAGCACCATCACCGCGGTGACGCCGGGAGGCCCAGAGGTCGCGGTCGCTCCGGCCAAGCGCCGCCGATTGCGGTTCGTCGCGAACCCGAAAGCCGCGACCGGTCTGGTCGTGCTCGCGTTCTTCTGCCTGATCGCGATCATCGGCCCGTGGATCGCGCCGTTCGACCCGTCCGCCCGCAGCAGCGACCTGATCCAGCCGCCGTCCGGCAAGCACTGGTTCGGTACGACGCACCTCGGCCAGGACATCTTCAGCCAGGTGCTCGTCGGCACCCGCGGCGTGATGTTCGTCGGCCTCCTGGCCGGCCTGGTCGCGACCACGCTGTCGATCCTGATCGGCGTCAGCGCGGGCTTCCTCGGCGGCGCCGCGGACGACAGCCTGTCCGCGTTGTCCAACGTTTTCTTGGTGATTCCGGCACTCCCGCTGATCATCATCGTCGCGTCGACGATCCCGTCGGCCGGCGACCTGATGGTTGCCCTGGTCATCGGTTTGACCTCCTGGGCGTGGGGGGCGCGGGTGTTGCGGGCGCAAACGTTGTCCTTGCGCCGGCGGGACTACGTCGAGGCCGCGCGGGCGACCGGTGAGAGCACCTGGCGGATCATCACGTTCGAGATCATGCCGAACCTGACCGCGATCATCGCGTCCGGTTTCGTCGGCACGGTGATCTTCGCGGTGATGTCAGAGATCACGCTGGCCTTCATCGGGATCTCGACGATCTCCGAGTGGAACTGGGGAACCATCCTGTTCTGGGCGCAATCGCAGCAGGCACTGGCCCAGGGCGCGTGGTGGTGGTTCGTCCCGGCCGGTCTGGCGATCGCGATCCTCGGTACGGCGCTGTCGCTGATCAACTTCGGCATCGACGAGTTCGTCAGCCCGCGATTGCGTTCGAGCGGTCACACCCGGGTCAAGACCAAGGACGGGCATTCAGTCCGGATGCGGGTCGGGTTCACGCCGGTCCTCTCGTCGTCGCGCGAGCCCGTGACGCCCGTCGTACGCCGTGAGCAGGAGGAGGTCGCGTGAAGGCGCCGGTGCTGGAGATCAAGAACTTCCACGTCGACTACGGCCTCGGTGACTCGGCTGTGCAAGCCGTGCGTGACGTCACGCTGACGTTGCACCGCGGCGAGGTGCTCGGGCTGGCCGGCGAGAGCGGCAGCGGGAAGTCGACGCTGGCGTACGGCGTGACGCGCCTGCTGCCGCCGCCCGGCGTGATCAGCGGCGGGTCGGTCGTCTACCACCCGCCGTCGGGCGACGCGTACGACGTGATGACGCTGACCGACGCGGAACTGCGGAAATTCCGCTGGGCCGAGACGTCGATCGTGTTCCAGGGGGCGATGAACTCGCTGAACCCGGTGCACAAGGTCTCGACGCAGATGCTCGACGTGATCAAGGCGCACGAGCCGCAACTGTCCCCGCAAGCCCGGATCGCCAGGGCTCAGGAAATGCTGAAACTCGTCGGGATTTCCGCGGACCGGATGGACGCGTACCCGCACCAGCTGTCCGGCGGCATGCGGCAGCGGGTGATGATCGGGATGGCGCTCGTCCTCGAGCCGCAGGTCGTGATCATGGACGAGCCGACGACCGCGCTGGACGTCGTGATGCAGCGGCAGATCCTCGCGCAACTGGTCGAACTCCGCGAGCGGCTCGGCTTCTCGGTGCTGTTCATCACCCACGACCTGTCGCTGCTGGTCGAGTTCTCGGACCGGATCGCGATCATGTACGGCGGGCGCATCGTCGAGGAGGCCCGCTCGAAGGAGCTGTACACGGACTCGCTCCATCCTTACAGCGAAGGTCTGCTCAAGTCCTTTCCCGCACTCCGCGGCGAACGGCGCGAGCTGGCCGGTATCCCCGGTTCACCGCCGGACCTGCGCGGCATGCCGTCCGGCTGCTCGTTCCACCCACGGTGCCCGCAGGCGTTCGACCGTTGCTCCACCGAGATCCCGGTCCTCGGGATCCCCTCGGCCCGCAACGATCCCACCCGTTCCGTCGCGTGCTGGCTTCCTGGCCGCACCGCTTAGAAGGGCGAATATGAGCACACCATCAGTCGCGGGGGCGGCCGAACTGGTCGCGGGGCTGCCGTCCGGATTCCGCTGGGGAGTCGCGACGTCGGCGTACCAGATCGAAGGTGCGATCGCGGAGGACGGTCGCACGCCGTCGATCTGGGACACGTACTGCCGGGTGCCGGGAGCGATCGACAACGGCGACGTCGGTGACATCGCCTGCGACCACTACCACCGCATGCCGCAAGACGTTGCCCTGATCAAGGACCTCGGTCTGGACACGTACCGGTTCTCGGTGGCGTGGCCGCGGGTGCAGCCGCGCGGCAAGGGCCCGGTGAACCCGGCCGGGCTCGGGTTCTACGACCGGCTCGTCGACGAGCTGCTTGCCCAGGGCATCGACCCGTGGGTGACGCTGTACCACTGGGACCTGCCACAGGAGCTCGAGGACGCGGGCGGTTGGCCGGTGCGCGACACGGCGTACCGGTTCGCGGAGTACTCGATGCTGGTGTTCGATGCGTTGAAGGATCGGGTCAACACCTGGACGACGTTGAACGAGCCGTGGTGCTCGGCGATGCTCGGGTACGCGTACGGGGCACACGCTCCGGGGCGGCGCGAGTACCCGGCAGCGTTGGCCGCCGTACATCATCTGCTGCTCGGGCACGGGCTGGCGACTTCCCAGATGCGCGAGGCGTCACCGCGCAAGCTCGACATCGGCATCACGCTGAACGTCGCGACGGCGTACCCCGCCTCCGATGCGGAGCCGGACGTCGACGCGGCGCGGCGCGCGGACGGGATGGGGCGGCGGATCTACCTCGACCCGCTGGTGCACGGGCACTACCCGGCCGACGTGGTCGCGGACCTCGCGCGGGAAGGCGTCGAGCTGCCGATCCAGGACGGCGACCTGGAGATCATCGCGGCGCCGATCGACGTACTCGGGGTGAACTACTACTTCAGCCAGAAGTTCACCGGGTACGCCGAGGACGGCAGCACCGTCGACGCGAACGGACTCCCGGTGAGCCGCGACGTACCGCTCGGCAAACCGCGCACCGCGATGGACTGGGAGATCGTCCCGGAGGGATTCACCGACCTCCTGCTCAGCATCGCCCGCGACTACCCCGGCCTCCCGATGGTCATCACCGAGAACGGCTCCGCCTTCGAGGACGTCCCCGACTCCGATGGCTTCGTCAACGACACCGACCGCACTGCCTATTTCACCTCCCATCTGTCCGCCGTCGCCGACGCCATCGCCCAAGGCGCCGACATCCGCGGCTACCTCGCCTGGTCCCTGCTGGACAACTTCGAATGGGCCTACGGCTACGTAAAACGCTTCGGCATCATCCGAGTCGACTACGAAACCCAACAACGCACCGCCAAAGCCAGCGCGCTGTACCTGAAAAACCTGGCCGAGCAACACCGAACGCGGTAGACGCGGGTCTCGCGCGACGCGCCGGGCGCGCGCGGCGGTCAGCGCGTCCGCCTGGCCTGGCAATCCCCGACCTGGCGGCGTCGCACCTGGACCTGGCTCAAGTCCACCGAGGTCCCCTGGCCCCACTTTGAGCACGCACCAACCAGAAATCGGGTCGCGAAACGGTTGGGTGGTGCTCAAAGTGGGGTTGGGGGGTCAGCAGGTTGCGGTGGGGGCCGCCCAGTCGGCGCGGTCGTTGTAGCCGCCGTCGCCGGCGTCGCCGACGAGGAGGTCGAGGACGCGTACGCCGGTCAGGTCGACGTCGAACTGCTTCGGCGTGAAGCGGTCGACGATGCCGCTGTCGAACAGGACCTTTCCGTCGCCGACGACCTGGAACGTCGACGTACCACCCTCCGGACCGACGTTGCCGACCACGTCATCGATGCCGACGGTGCCGGTCAGACGTGAGCACGCCTTTCCGACGTAGTACCGGATCAGTGACGGCGAGGCGACCCCGATTCCGGTGGAGTACGTCGTACCGGTGAGCTTGATCGGGTTGCCGCCGCCGACACTCTCGTCGATCGTCGGCGACATCCAGCCGCTGGTCGCGGTGATCCACTGGTGATGCGACAACGGCACAGTCCCGCTCGGCGGCACCGGCGCGACAACCACCGGCGACAGCACGGTCGTCTGCCGCTGCACTCCATACCGTACGGTTTGGTATGTCGTCGTTGCGGTCAGGCTCGCGGTGCCGGGTGGGGCGCCGGCCGGGAGCGTGGCGGTGAACGTGAAGGTCGCCTGCGCACCGCCCTCGATGAGGCGCGGCGCCTTGGACAACGACTTCACCGTCCAGCCGGTGCCACCGGCAACCGTCACGTCCGGGTCGAACACCGGCTGCAGTCCGTCGTTGCGGACGGCAACCTGCACGGTCAGCTCGTCGCCGCCGGCAACCACCGGCGCGACGCCTTCGGGCTGATCGTCCGTGCCGACCTTCGTCACCTGCGGAATGCCTGCCGTCACGTGCGGGATACCCGGCACGCCACGGGCGGGCTGCACGCGGAAGAGCGCCGTACCGTGGGCCGGAACCGCCGCGCTGATCACGCCGCCGCTCTCCGTCACCTTGTCGTTCCAGGCGTTCTTCAGGGTGAATCGATCACCACTCAATCCGACCGCCGACGCGGTGGTGGTCAGCGTCTTCGCGCTGTCGCCCCGGTTGAGCAGTACGACGGCACGGCTGCCGTCGGCGAGCCGCTTGACCCACGTTTCCGTCGTACCGGCCGCGCCGACCCGGACGGCCTGTACGGCGGCCTTGTCCTGGTTGATCGCGAGTACGTCGGGATCGGTCAGCATGCCGATCGTCGTCGCGCTGAGCTTGCGGATGTCGCTGCCGATGACGAGCGGCGCGGCGGCCACCGCCCACAGGGTGAACTGCGTACGGAACTCCTCGTCGCTCATCCCGAGCTCCGGCGCCAGGTAGTCCGGATCGCTGAACGCGCCCGGCTTCACGACCTCCGGGTGCCGCGCGTTCGCGTCGTAGTTCCGCAGTACGTCCTTGAACTTGATGTCGCCCTGGAACCCGACGTCGGTGTACGTACGCCACGACTGCGCGATCCCCGGCGCGTACGACCACGAGTTGATCGACTGCTGCGACTCCGGGTAGTTGCCCCAGTCCGGCGACGTCACCGGGTTGCACAGGTTGAAGATCATCGGCCGGTGGCTGGCGTTGTTGCGCAGCGCCTGGGCGAACTCGGTGTAGACCGTCTTCGGGTCCAGATTCGCCGCGATGCCGCACAGGTAGTCGACCTTGACCGCGTCGAAACCCCAGGCGGCGAACTGATCCGCGTCGCGCTGGTAGTACCCACCGCTGCCGAGACCGCACCTGCCCGGAATGTACGGACCGGCGTCGGTGTAGATGCCGGCCTTCAGGCCCTTGCTGTGGATGTAGTCGACTAGCGGCTTCAGCCCGTTCGGGAACTTGGCCGGGTTCGGCACCAGATCACCGGCGTCGCTGCGGGACTGATCGGCCTGCCAGCCGCCGTCCAGCCACACAATGTCGTAGCCGGCCTTCGCGAGGCCGCGGCTCACCAAGGAGTCCGCGACCGACTTGATCGTGTCCTCGGTGAAGTCGCCACCGAGCCCGTAATACGTGTTCCAGCCCTGGTACGGCGTGGCGCTGAGCACCGGTGCGGAGGCCTGAGCCGCCACCGCACCGGTGCTGGTGGCTCGGGCCGCCACCGCCGGGGACGTGATGGTCGCGATCGTGCCGGCCACCAGGGCCGCCGCGATCACCCCACCCAGAAATCTCCTCATCTTTCATCCCTTCAAGAAAGCACTGTCGTTGAGCGGAACGGGGTCAGTCGAGAAGCTCGACGACCAGGCAGTGCGAGTCGGCGGAGTCGTCGAACACGACCCCGACCTGCAGCAGGTAGCTGCCCGGGTAGGTCTCGTTGCCTACCCGGTAGTTCTTCGCCGGATCCAGCCCGGCCAGCGGCACCCGCCGCGGCCGGGTCGGCAGCGTGCCGCGCACGTTGCCGTCGCCGGTCTCCCACAGGAACACCACGGACCGCGTCGCGCCGACGTACTGCACGCCGGCCGTCAGCCCGTAGACCAAGCTAGAGGCAATCAACTCTCGAAAGCCCTTGTACTGCTCGATATGGCGTGCTGCCGTCTTCAGTTGGTCGTCGGTCCAGCGTGAGAGATCCGCGCCGATCCCGAGTACGCCGGCCATCGCAACGTGGAACCGGAAATCGAGCGACCGCTCCCGACCGTCATGGGTGCCAACGGCATCGGTCACCCAGGAACTCATCAGGTGCGGCGCGAACCCGGTCCGGAACCCCTCCTGAATCCTGAGCCGATCCAGCGCAGCCGTGTTGTCACTGGGCCACAACGTGTCCACCCGCGAGGCCATCCCGAGATCCTCCCGCGCACCGCCACCCGCACACCCTTCGACGGACACCTGCGGATGCTCGGCCCTGATCTTCTCGAGGATCTCGTAGAGGTTGGCAACCACTCGACCATCGAGGTCCCGACGTTGGTCACCACTGTCCAACCGCGGCCGATTGGCGTCCCACTTCAGATAAGTGATGTCGTACGACGACAGCAGGCGATCCAGCGTGCTCCAGATGAACTCCGCCACGTCGTCCCGGCTCAGATCGAGCAGGAGCTGGTTGCGGATCAGGATCGGATCGCGCCCCGGCGTACGCAAAATCCACTCGGGATGCTCGGCCGCCAACAGTGACGACGGGCTGACCGACTCCGGCTCCACCCACAGGCCGAAGTCCAGCCCGAGGTCCTTCAGCTGACCGATGAACGCGTCGAGCCCGCCGGGGAACTTGGCCGGATCGACCTCCCAGTCCCCCAGCCCGCCGGTGTCGTCGGACCGCCCGACGAACCACCCGTCGTCCACCACGAACGTCTCGACCCCAATGCCCGCCGCCCGGCGCGCAAGCTCGAGCTGATGCTCGGCGCGGATGTCGAACTCTGTGGCGAACCAGGAGTTGTAGAGCACCTTCGGAACACGTTTTCGCGACGCGGTCCGCTCGTACTCGTGAAACACCCGCGCCAACCCGTCGGTGCCCTCAGCACTGCATGCACCGACGGCCTTCGGTGACACCCACGTCTCGCCCGGTTCAAGCCGCAGACCCAAGCCCGACGAAGTACGGCCCGCCTGGATCCGCAGCAGTCCGGTCGTGTCCACGTCGGCGGACATCTCCCACGACCCGGACCACGCCAGCTGTACGCCGTACGCGACATCCCCATCGGTCGCGAGGAACGGCGAGTACGAATGCCCCGTGATCCCCTGCGCGCTCCCGATCGTGAACCGGCCGCGCGGAAGCGTCACCGAAGCCTGCTGGAACTCGCTGTTCCACTCGCCCCACAAGTAGTTCACGGTGTTCCCCACCGGCACGACAAACCCAGCCGAATCGTGCCGATGCAGCGTCAACTCGTCCGACCCGTCGTTCCGCACCGAGACCCACCGCTCCACCACATCCCCAACCACGCGGTAGTGCAGCACGAGCCGCACCGCCCGCACCTCATCCACGAACGCCAACTCCAGCGCGCTGTCCCGCGGCGGGGAAACAATTGTGTGCTCCGCGACGAATTGTTTCCCAACCACACCGGTGAATCGCGGGCGAAGCTCGTCTGAACCGTCCGGTCCGCTGATCACCAAATCGACCGGAGACGTGTACCGGACTCCGCGAACGGCGTACTCGAGGGGTTCCACGTCCGCGCGCGGGACGAAATGCTCTGTGCCGACCACCGCAACTGGCATCGGACCAGGACCCCAGGCAACCAACTGGGCCCACTGACCATGATCCGGTACGCCGACGACGTACGAGGTCGTCGTACCGCGCAAGGTCCAGGTCCTCATTTAACCGCTCCGATCGCCAGCCCACCGACGAAGTGTTTCTGGAACCGCAGGAACACCGCGACCGTCGGCACCGCCGCGATCACCGTGCCGGCCGCGATCACGTTCCACGACGACACGAACAGGCCTTGCAGACCGAGCAGCGCCGGCGTGACCGGCATCTTCTCGCCGGAGCGGATAACCGTGATCGACCACAGCAGGTCGTTGAAGATCCACGTGAACGACAGCGCCCCTAGCGCTGCTAGCGCCGGACGGGTCAGCGGCAGGATCACCGCGGAGTAGATCTTCCCCGGCCCGGCCCCGTCGATCGTCGCCGCCTCCTGGATCTCCCGCGGCAGATCCCGCATGAACCCGTGCAGCACGAACGTGTAGAACCCGAGCCCGAACCCGACATGCACAGCGATGAGTGCGATCAGCGTGTCGTAGTACCCGATCAACTCCACGAACCGGGAGATCGGGATCAGCAGGATCTGCGGCGGCAACAGGTTCCCCATCAACATCAGCAACAGGATCGTCCGCCGGAACGGGAGCGAGTACCGCGCCAGCCCGTACGCCGCGATCGACGCCAGCCCGAGACTCAGCAGCACGGCCGGGATCGTCACCAGGAGACTGTTGATCAGCGCCCGGAACTCGTCCGCGTCCTCCCACGCCGACTTGTACGTCGAGAACGTGAACGAATGCGGTAGCGATCCGAGCCCGTTCGCCGCGACGTCGTCGAAGCTGCGGAACGAGATGACGATCACCCAGAGGATCGGCGCGACCCACAGGAAGGAGACGACGCTCATCGCGACGTGGTACCCCACGCGCCTGATCATGTTTCCTCCCGGAACGCGCGGATGAGGTACCCGAGGATGACGGCCAGGGCGAGCAGGAAGATCACCACGGCGATCGCTGACGCATAGCCGAGTTGGGTGGACTGGAACGCGGTCGAGTACATGTAGGTGCTGAGCAGTTCGGACGAGTGGTACGGACCGCCCCGCGTCATCGACCAAACGATGTCGAAGGACCGCAGCGAGTCGATCACGATCACCGACAGGACGACGGAGTTGACGCCCTTGAGCTGCGGGATGGTGACGTACCGGGTGCGCTGCCAGGCGGACGCGCCGTCGACCTTCGCGGCCTCGTAGAGCACGGGGTCGACCGCTTTCAGGCCGGCCAGGTACAGCACCATCACGTACCCGATCTGGCGCCACAGGGCCGGCACGATCACGGCGTACAGCGCGGTGTCCGGGTCGGCCAGCCACGGGCGAACGAAGTTGCCCAGGCCAACGGATCGGAACACCGTGTCGACAAGTCCATCCGGCTGGTAGAACACCCGCCAGATCAGCGCGGTGACGACCAGCGAGAACACGACCGGGGTGAACAGGGCGGCCCGGTAGATCCCGACGCCGCGTCGCTCGCGCTGCAGCAGCAGCGCCATGCCGAAGCCGCCGATCACACTCAGGCCACCGAACAGCACCAGCCAGATCGCCGTGTTCTTCAACGCCGTCCGGAAGATCGGATCCGACACCATGTCGGAGAAGTTTCCGAACCCGACGAACCGAGGCGCCGACAACCCGTCCCAACTCGTCAACGCCAACCAGAACCCCTGCAAAGCAGGCCAGAACACCCAGACAGCCTCAACAACAAACGGCACCAGCACGAACGCGAGGATCAAGGGAGAAACTCTGCGCGGCTTCGTACGACGTGACCCCGCAGCCGGACCGTTCCCGGTCCGGCTCCGCGGTTCCACAGCTGTAGCGGTCACGCCTTGAAGACCTTTTCGGCGGCTGCCTGCCAGTCGGCCAGGATCTTGTCGATCTGGTCGGGCTTGTCGAGGAACTTGGTGAGGGCGGCGTCGGCGGTCGGCTGGAGGGCGTCGGAGGAGTCGCGGTTGAAGAACTGGGTGAGCTCGGCGGCGCCTTCGATCATCGCCTTGCCCTTCTTCACCAGCGCGGTGTCCGCCGACTTACCTTCCGGGTTCGCGGGAATCGCCGTACCGGAGGAGCTTTGCACGTAGATGTTCTGCGCTTCCGGCGTCGCCAGCCAGGTGAGGAACTTCTTCACCCCGTCCGGATCCTTCGCCTTCTTCGACGCGAAGTACCCGTCCGTCGGCGCCTCTTCGGCCACGGGTACGGCAGGATCGATGATCGGGAACTGGAAGAAGTCGATGTCGTCGAGCGCGTCCTTCGGCGCCGAGTCCGCGAAGAACGTCCCGATCAGGAACATTCCCGTCTTGCCCCCGAGCAGCGCCGACGTCGCCTCCTGGAACGGGAACGACTTCCCCTTCGGGTCGAAGTACGGCAGCACCTCACGCCACTTGGTGAAGACCGCCTTCACCTTCGGATCGGTGAAGTTCCCCTGGCCGGCCAGCAGCTCCCGGTGGAACGGCGCGCCGTTGATCCGGATGTTCAGGTAGTCGAACCACGCCGACGCGACCCACGGGGTGTCGCCGAGCCCGATCCCGATCGGCGGGATGCCCTTGCCCTGAATGGTCTTGCAGACGGCGACGAACTCGTCCCAGGTCTTCGGCGGCGTTACGCCCCACTTGGCGAAGTTCGACTTCCGGTAGAACATGCCCCACCAGTAGTAGCTGGTCGGCACGAAGATCTTCTGCCCGGCGCTGCTCGTGGACAGCGTCTGCATCGCCTTCGAGTAGTTGCCCATCGACTCCCAGACACTCGAGACGTCGAGGAGCAGGTCCTTCTTCGCGTACGAGTCCGCGACCGAGCCGGCGTACCAGGTGTAGACGTCGGGCGGGTTCGCCGAGGTCAGGTACGTCGGGAGCTGGGTCCGGAAGATCTCCGACGCGACCGTGTTCAGCTTGACCTGCGCGCCGCCGGTCTTGTTGTACGCGGCAACGAGTTTCTCCATCGCGGCCTTCGCCTGCTCGCTGGAGAGGTTCGACTGCAGGGCCAACTGACCGGTTGGCGCGCTGCTACTGCCCGGACTCTTCGTCGATGTCGCGCACCCCGGTACCAGGGTGGCTGCCCCGAGCAGTCCGAGTCCCTTGAGGAAAGTCCGTCGATCTGCTGCCAGACCCGTCATGCCCACTCCTGAGTTCTGCTCGACGGTGATGCCAGTCGAGTACTGGTCCTTGTTGCCGACGATCTTGCGGCGAGCCGTCCCGAGTGTCAATATTAATTCGTAAATTACGAGCAAATCGCTTGACGCGGCACTGCCTGTCACGGTCAACTGATGGCTCGTTCATCGTTGGAACGGGCCTGCCTGCGTGCTTGGGTAGGGGTGACTTGAGGAGGCGCGGGTGCGGCTGGCTGGGCGGGTGATCGTGGTGACCGGGGCTGCGTCGGGGATCGGCGCGGCCTGCGCCGACCGGGCGCTGACCGAGGGCGCGCAGGTCGTGCAGGTCGACGTACATCCCTGCAAGGACGTGCCGGGCAAAGCCATCAGCGTGGTCGGCGACGTCGCGTCGCCGGACACCTGGGCCGAGGTCCGGTCCCGCGGCCGCGACGAGCTCGGCCCGATCGACGGCCTGGTCAGCAACGCGGTCGTCGTCGACGTGAAGCCGGCCCACGAGTTGTCGCCGCAGTCCTGGCAACGCCAGCTCGACGTCAACCTGACCGCGGCGTTCCTCGGTTTCCAGGCCGTGTACGACGACCTCGTAGCGAACGCCGGCTCCGTCGTACTGGTCTCCTCGGTCCACGCGATCGCAGGCCTCCCGGGACATCCGGCGTACGCCGCGACGAAGGGCGCACTGATCTCGCTCGGGCGCCAACTGGCTGTCGAGTACGGTCACTCGATCCGGGTGAACACCGTGCTTCCAGGCCCGGTCGTTACCGCGATGTGGGACCGCGTCGACGCCGAAGGCCGCGAACGCAGTGCGCAGGCGACGGCGCTCGGACGACTCGGCCAACCGGACGAGGTCGCCCAGGCGGTGGCGTTCCTGCTGTCGTCCGAGGCGTCGTTCGTGACGGCCACCAGCCTGGTGGTCGACGGCGGATGGTCCGCGGTGAAGGACTCGGCATGAGGGAGAGCGGTGTGACGGGGATTCAGCGCGGGGTGTCGCGTGGGCTGCACGGGCAGATCGTGGAAGTGATGGCGGATCGCATCCTGTCCGGGCAGATCCCGGAGGGCGCGACCATCAACGTGACCGAACTGCAGGCAGATCTCGGCGTCAGCCTGACCGCGGTCCGGGAGGCGTTGAAGGTACTGACCGCGAAGGGTCTGGTCGACGCGCGGCAGAAGCGTGGCACGTTCGTCCGCCCGCGCTCCGACTGGAACCTGCTCGACGCGGACATGATCCGCTGGCACTTCAAGGACGCCGACGCCCGCCCCGAGCTGCTCGAGGAGCTGCACGAGGTGCGCGGGATCGTCGAGCCGGCCGCGGCCCGGCTGGCCGCGCTGCGATCCGACGATGCGGACCTCGCGGCCCTCGACGAGGCGCTCGCCGCGATGGAATCCGCGGGTGACAACGTCGCCGCGGCGGCCGCGGACATCGCGTTCCACCGGGCGTTGCTCGCGGCAACGGGTAACGAACTGCTGACCAAGATGGAAGTGATCATGGAAACCGGGCTCGCCGACCGCGACCGGCTGGTGCACAAGCTGAAGCCGTCGGACGACCCGGTGCCGAGCCACCGGCGCGTCGTGGACGCGGTCCGCGCGCACGACCCCGAGGGCGCCGAGCTCGCGATGCGGGAACTGCTCGCGAAGGCGGCCGAAGACCTCATCGAAGTTCGCGGATCGACCCGGCGGCGGCGCCGGTGAAGATCGAGAGGATCGAGACGTTCCTGGTTCCGCCGCGCTGGTTGTTCTGCCGGATCGAGACGAGCGACGGTGTCGTCGGGTGGGGCGAGCCGGTCGTCGAGGGGCGCGCCGAGGTCGTCCGAGCCGCGATCGATGTACTGTCGGAGTACCTGATCGGCCAGGATCCGCTGCAGATCGAGCGGCATTGGCAGGTGTTGACGAAGGGCGGGTTCTACCGCGGCGGGCCAGTGCTCAGCAGCGCGGTCGCCGGACTCGACCACGCCCTGTGGGACATCGCCGGCAAGGTGTACGGCGCTCCGGTCGCAGCACTCCTCGGCGGGCGTGTCCGGGATCGGGTCCGCGTCTACGCCTGGGTCGGCGGGGACGAACCGTCCGCGATCGGTGAGTCCGTCGCGGAGCAGGTCGCGGCCGGGATGACGGCCGTGAAGATGAACGCCAGCGGGCAGATCCAGACGTCGCCGTCCGTTGCCGAGATCAACGACATTGTCAACCGGCTCGCCGCCGCCCGTGCGGTGCTGGGAGATTCCCGGGATGTCGCGATCGACCTGCACGGACGGGTCGGAGTCGCCGCGGCACGGCGAATCCTGCACGCGGTCGAGGACCTGCAGCCGATGTTCGTCGAGGAGCCTGTGCTGCCGGAGCAGATGGCGCACCTGTCGTCGGTCGTGGAGGCGTCGACCATCCCGGTCGCACTCGGCGAACGGCTCTATCACAGGGCCGACTTCATGGCACCGTTGAACGCCGGCGTTGCGGTCGTGCAGCCCGACGTCTCGCACGCCGGCGGGATCTCCGAGCTACGACGCATCGCCGTACTCGCGGATGCTCACGGTGCCCTCCTGGCGCCGCATTGCCCGTTGGGGCCGATCTCGTTGGCGGCGTCGTTGCAGGTCTCGTTCGCGACGCCGAACTTCCTGATCCAGGAGCAGAGCCGGGGCATCCACTACAACGCGACGAGCGACCTCACGTCGTACGTCGTGGATCCCACGCCGTTCACCTGGGTCAACGGTCACGCGGAGTGGAATCCCCTGCCCGGCTTGGGAATCACGGTCGACGAGGAGGCCGTCCGCGCCGCGGACCGCACCGGCCACGCCTGGCGCAACCCGGTGTGGACCCACGAAGACGGCTCGTTCGCGGAATGGTGACCGTCGTCACGATCGATCCAACTGACGGCGGCCGATGGTCGTCGCTGCAGCTCGCCGGTCGCGAGTGGCTCTGGGCCGGCCCCGGCCTGATCACCGGCCCACGTACCGGTCTCGCCACCTTCGTCGACGCCGGCGGCGTGGACGAATGCTTCCCCACCGTCCGCGGCACCCCCGACCACGGCGGTCTGTGGAATCAGCCCTGGAACACCACCGTCACCCACGACAACGCGATCCTGACCAGGACATTCACCCCGGGCCCCAACACAGTCACCGTCGACTACCGCCTGCAAGCCCAGGCGGGCTACCGCTTCATCTGGGCCGCCCACGCACTCCTCGACTGCATGCCCGGCGCGACCATCTCCGCTCACCCCGAGACCGAGTGCCGCCTGTATCCCGAGGCAGCTGCGCTTCTTCCGTGGGCCTGGCCCGTCGGCCCGCAGCGCCTCGACGACCCGGTTCCGGACGCGCCCTGGGTGACGGCTGGTTGGCCAACTCCGTTGGATCTCTCGGTGTACGACGAGTCGGACGGCACCGCCGTCGGCGCCGTCCTGGTGGACTGCCCAACGGTCTCGGTCCGCGATCGCGGCGCCGAGCTCACCATGACGTTGAGTTGCCCTGGGCAACCAGTCTCCACCGCGCTGTGGCGTAACCAGGGCGGCTTTCCGGACGATGCGCCGTACCGGAGTCTCGGGGTCGAGCCGATGCTGGGCCGCGTGTTCGACCTGGCGACCGCCGGTCCGGGCGACGCCGCGGTCGTGCCGGAGAGTGGTGAACTGACCTGGCGGTTGACGCTGTCCGCCAGGCCAGTGTGATGTCACCCGAGCGGAAGGTCGAGTACGACGTTGGGCACCGACGTGCTGTTCGCGGTGCGAATGCTGTTCAGCTCGGTCGCGGTCAGGGCACGTTTGTAGATCCGTACCTCGTCGATGGAGCCGTCGAAGTGGTGCGCGCCGTCGAGGCGTTGCCCGACGTACATCTTGAAGGGCCGGCCGGGGCTGACCGATCCGGCCGGGGCCGTGACACTCGCGGCCTGGGTGCCGTCGACCCAGATCGAGAGCGTGCCGGCCTTGCGTTGCAGGGCGACGTGGTGCCAGGCGTTGTCGTTGTAGGCCTTCGTCGTTTGGACGGCGGCCGTGTTACCGCCGGTGGTGATGAGACCGCGGATGCGGCTGTCCGCGGGCTCGGCGCGGAGCCAGAACTGGGAGAACTCGTTGATGTTGTAACCCCAGAAGATGGCTTGCGGCGTCGTGCTGGCGCCGTACTTGATCCACGCCATCGCGGTGAAGTCACCGGCGCCGACCGCGAGCGACTCGGCGAACGGCAACTGGATCGCATCGTCGACGCCGTCGAGGTCTCTCGCCTGCCCGAACTTGCCGGTCACGACCGTGGTGTCGCCGCGCAGGTAGCTGTCGTTGTGCAGGCCGGAGACGTCAGGGGTCGTGGCGCCGAGCGGTGCGTCGGGGTGACCGATGTCGGTCTCGGTGAAGCGCGCGAAGCGGATCTGGTCGCGGGCATCGACCGTACCGCCCTCGTACAGCAGGCCGATCTCGCCGGTATCGAGGATCGCCATGTCGGAGTACCCCGACCAGTCGCTGGTGATTCTGGTGCCCTCGGCAACGGTCTGCCAGGTCTTGCCCTCGTCGAAGCTGGACCGGATCGTCATGTACCTGCGCCGATCGGGATCCGCCGGCGCCGCGAACAGGAGACGGTTGTACTTGTCGCCTTGATCGACCGCCCGGAGACGTTGCAGCGACCCTTGTACGACGGGGGTCGTCAGTCCCGCGATGGTCGCGAACGGCGCGGAAAACGTTTGACCGCCGTCGTTGCTGACCGCGGCCATGCGACTCGCGCCCGACGTACCGGAGTTGTTGCGCGCACCGGCGTACACACCGCCGTCGACCTTCTCGACGACGCTGATCTCCTGCGGGGCGGCGTCCGAGCGGAGGTCGGTCGCGCCCTTGTGCCACGTGTCGCCGTGGTCGTCGCTGTAGACGAGCTGACCCGCGTTCTGTCCGGCGCCGTTGTCGTAGTTGGTGCCCGCGACGAGGCGGCCGGCATGGGCGCCGCGGGTCAGCTGGATGCCGTGCACGGGGCCGGTCGCGTACCAGCCCCAGGCGGGATCATCGATCTGGTCGCCGATGTTCTTCGCCGTACTCCACGTCTTCCCGTCGTCATCACTGAACTGGATGTACGGCGTGCGCGGGCGGCTCGTCGTACCGGGGTCCATCGTGCTCAGCAGCACGATCCGGCCGGTCTCGTAATCGACGATCGGCGCCGGGTTGCCGCGAGTGGCGACCGCGTTCGGGTCGGTGTCGGTGCCGGAGAGGATCGTCTGAGTCGCCGACCAGGTGCGGCCGTCGTCCTCGGAACGGCGCAGCACGAGGTCGATTTCCTGGGAGTCCGCGCACCACGCGCGGCGGGCCTCGGCGAACGCGAGCAGCGTGCCGGCCTTGGTCTTCACGATCGCGGGGATGCGGTAGCAGCCGAATCCGGCGTCCCCTTGGTTGAACAGCACTGTTGTGGTGACGGCAGCTTGGGCGATTGGTGTCGGGATCGTCAGCGCGGCGAGCGCGAGGACCGTCAGCAGGGCTTTGAGCTTCGGCATGAGCGGATGCCTCCTGAAAGTAAACAACGGGGCGGTTGTTCACTTCGAAATTTAGCCACACATTCGGCGTCCACACCAGAGCTCATGGGACGTCCTATGTCTATTCTGATCACCTAGGTTGGAGATTATGGATCTGCTTGCCGAACTCCGGAGCCGGAAACTGCTCGCGATCATCCGCGCCGACGCGGCGGACACCGCCTTCGCCTGCGTCCAGACACTCGTCGAGGCCGGCATCACCGCGCTCGAGGTCTCGCTCACCACACCCGGCGGCGTCGAGGCGATCGCCAAGGCGCGAGCGCAGTACGACTCGAACATCCTGATCGGCGCCGGCACCGTCATCACCGCTCTTCAGGCCGACGAGGTGGCGGCCGCCAACGCCGACTTCACCGTCACGCCCGCAATCACCCGCGGCGCCCACCGATCGGTCGAGCTCGGCCTGCCGCTGCTGTGCGGCGCGCTCACGCCGACCGAGGTGGTGGCCGCTCTGGATCTCGGCGCCACCGCCGTCAAGATCTTCCCCGCCAAGGTCTACGGCCCCAGCTACCTCTCCGAACTCCGCGCACCGCTCCCCGACGCCCCGCTCATCGCCGTCGGCGGCATCGACGCGGTATCCGCGCCCAAGTACCTCGCCGCCGGCGCCCTCGCGGTCGGCGTCGGCTCCCCCCTCCTCGGCGACGCCGGCACCGGCGGCTCCCTCTCCGAACTAGCCATCCGAGCCAGCACCTTCCGCACAGCCCTCAACGTCTGATTCCCACCCCCGGAGTACTCGAATGACGGATCTGCTAACGCTCGGCGAGACGATGGTCTCGGTGCGGACCGCACGCCCGATGCGGCTCGGCGGCGACGCGCACCTCTCGATCGCCGGCTCCGAGAGCAACGTGGCGATCGGTCTCGCGCGGCTCGGGCACGACGTCACCTGGCTGAGCGCCGTCGGCAACGACGAACCGGGCCGGCTGATCGAGCGCACCCTGCGCGCAGAGAACGTCGGCACGCGGATCCGGTACGCCGACGACGCGTTCACCGGGTTCATCGCGTTCGACCAGCCGTCGCACGACATCACCCGCGTGAGCTACCACCGCCGCGGATCGGCCGCCTCCACCCTCACGCCGGACGAGACCACCGCTGCCGTCACCGCGACATCCCCCAAGCTGCTCCACGTCACCGGCATCACCCCAGCGCTCTCCGACACAGCACGCGCCGCGACGCTGGCCGCCGTACGCACAGCCTGCGCAGCCGGCACCCGGGTCTCACTCGACGTCAACTATCGCGCCCGCCTTTGGAGCCGCCCCGAGGCAGCCGCCGCTTTGCGCGAGCTCCTCCCCCACGTCCACACCGTCTTCGCGTCCGACGACGAACTCGACCTCCTCACCGACGCCGAAGACCCGGTAGCCGACCTCCTCCTCGGAACTGTCGACCACGTCATCGTCACCGCCGGCGGCAAAGGCGCGTGGGCACACTCGGCCGACGGCACCATCCACAGCCCAGCGCTCCCCGTCACCGTCGTCGACAGCATCGGCGCCGGCGACGCCTTCGTCTCCGGCTACCTCTCCGCCACCCTCGACAACCTCACCCCAGACGCCCGCCTGACCCGAGCCACCACCTCAGGCGCATTCTGCGTAACGGCGTACGGCGACTGGGAGTCCCTCCCCACCCGCCAAGACCTAACCCTCCTAACCCACACCCAAGGCACCGCCCTCCGCTGACCCCCACCGCCCCAGCCGACCGGCAGGCCGCTCCCCCACCGACCCACCCGACCAGCGGGCTGTTTCACCGCTGGCCCGCCCGACTGGCGGGCCGTTTCACCACTCACCCGCCCCACTGGTGTCCTGCTTCTGAAGTCCGTGCCATAAGTTCGGCGGGGTCCGACGCGCGCCCAGGAATTCGCGGCGCTCGGGCCTCCCCAAACCGGTTTGGGGAGCCATACCCACCCGAACCAGCCTGTAACACTCCCCAAACCACCGGAATCGGCCGCAGGCTCCATCTTTGAGAAGCCACCGACCATCATCGGGCCGCGAGAATGGTCGGTGGGTTCTCAAAGATGCGATCCGCGGGTCGATCCGCTCCGAATGGGGAGTGCTACAGGCTGGTTCGGGTGGGTCTTGCTCCCCAGACCGGTTTGGGGAGGCCTTGACGGCGCTCATGCTGGGCGCACCGCCTACCAACAATTTATGTCACGGACTTCAGAAGCAGGACACTAGCGCGGGTTGTTTTACCGATGGCCTGATACACACAACCCGCCAGCGGTCACATAACCCGGCATCCGCCTAGCGTTCGCGGATCGCGTAGGTCAGGTGGGTCACCTTCGGGGAGTGCTCCGCGTGGACCTGCTCCAGGGCGACGCGGCTCGCGTCCACGCCCTCGAACAAGCGGATTCCGGAACCGAACAGCACCGGCGATAGGGCGATCGTGAACTCGTCGATCAGGCCGGCGTTTACGTACTCCAGGATCGTCGCCCCGCCGCCCGCGACGCGAACATCGCGGTCACCGACCGCCGCGCGGGCCTGCTCAAGTGCAGCCTCGATGCCGTCGTTGACGAAGTAGAACGTCGTCCCACCCGGCCGCTCCCAAGGGTCGCGCTTCTCGTGCGTCACAACGAAGACCGGCGTATGGAACGGCGCCTCCTCCGGCCACATCCGCTCGCCGGCATCGAACATCCGCTTGCCCATCACGCTCGCACCCGTGCGCTCGTACGTCTCCCGCGCAATGTCGTTGTCGCGCCCCTCCTCACCGCCCTTGCCCAGCTTGAGGTTCTCGCGGAAGAACTTCAGCGGAAAGACCCACCGCTGCAGTTCCATCCACTGCTTCCCCATCAGGTCCTTGGGCGAGTCAGGCGCGATGAACCCGTCCAGCGACATCGACACCCCGAAGAACACCTTGCCGGCCATCAGCCCTCCGCTCCCAACCGAGCGACGACGTACGCAGCCAGGTTGCTCAGCGTCTGCCGACCACCCTCGATCGCGCCGTACTTCTCGACTGCCTCGTCGCGCAGTTCCTTGGTACGGAACACAGTCCGCATCTCGATCCGCGTCGCCGAACCGTCGGGCGCGAACGTCAGCACCGACGCGAACGTGTTCGGGTCGGTGCTGGACTCACCGTGCAGCAGCGAGATCCGCTCCGGCGGGATGATCTCGGTCCAGCTGATCCACTCGGGGTAGTCCGTCCCGTCCGGCCCGTGCATCACGAAGTCCCACACCCCGCCGACACGGAACTCGAACGCTCGCGTGGTCGTGGTGAACCCCTCCGGCCCCCACCACTGCGACAGATGCCGGACCTCAGTGAACGCCTCGAACACCAACTCCCGCGGAGCGTCGATGACCCGAGAGATAACGATCTCCCACTCAGCCGTCGCCAATGCTTCTTGTCCAGCCCCTGCCATCAGCTACTCCTCCTGCCGTGTCTGCTTCAGGTCCTGCACGTACGCGTCCAACCGGTCGAAGCTCTCGTTCCAGAACCGCTCGAATCCGCCGGCCCACTCGTGAACCGGCCGCAGCCCCCGCGCATCAAGCCCGTACAGCCGCTGCTTGCCCGCCTTGCGATCCCGCACCAGCCCCACCTCCCGCAGCACCCGCAGATGCTTGGACGCCCCGGGTTGGGTCATCCCCAACTCCTGGGCCAGCTCGGTCACCGGCCGCTCACCCGCCCGCAGCAGCACCAGAATCTCCCGCCGCTGCGGCTCCGCGATCGCATTGAAAACATCCGACGTCGTCGCCGCGCGTGCCATGCAGCCCATCATATGCCCATATCGGCATGCGTCAAGCGCGGGTCACGCCAGAGAGGACCACCCAAGCCGTCCCACCTTGTGCACCAGATCCGCAGATTCAGCGCCCGTCGGCACGGATCTGGTGCACAAAGTGACTCGGGCGGTGGGTCAGGCGTCCTCGGTGGGGAAGAGGATAGGGCTGAGGAGGTAGCGGGAGCGGGCTGGGGTGGCCTCGTTCGACAGGGTCGGGAGGATGGCGGCGCGCAGGCCCTCGATCAGCTGGTGGAGTTCGGGTTCGGTCAGCCAGATGCCGTCCTGGCGGTAGCCGACGAGATCCGCGATCGGGTCGGCTCCGTCGCGTTCGACGTACGCGTTGAACTCCGCGATCAGCGCCGCCATCGTCGGCTGGTTGCCTTAAGCAACCGCTAGGCAAGCAGCGCGGGGTCAGACTCCAGTTCCTTTTCCGGGTCCAGGGGCAGGACGATCTTGAAGACGGTGCGGC
This sequence comes from Kribbella sp. NPDC055110, assembly GCF_053607525.1. Classification (NCBI taxonomy): domain Bacteria; kingdom Bacillati; phylum Actinomycetota; class Actinomycetes; order Propionibacteriales; family Kribbellaceae; genus Kribbella; species Kribbella sp. NPDC055110. Next base: position 77,928 of record NZ_JBSGTS010000018.1, on the reverse strand, counting down.
CCGGTTCGGACTCGACGCGCAGGTCGCCGTGGTGTTTCTTCACCACGATGCGCCAGGAGATGTCGAGGCCCAGGCCGGTGCCTTCGCCGATCGGCTTGGTGGTGAAGAACGGCTCGAAGATGCGGCGCCGGATCGCGTCGGGGATCCCCGGCCCGGTGTCGCCGATCTCGACGACCGCGTAGGCGCCGTCCCTCCGGGTGCGGATCGTCAGCGTCCCGGATCCGCCCATCGCGCTCACCGCGTTGTCGATGATGTTCGTCCACACCTGGTTGAGTTCCGCGGCGTACGCCGGGATCGCGGGCAGCTCGGGATCGAAGTCCTTGACGACCTCGTACCCCTGCAGCTTGCCCGACATCATCACCAGCGTCGACTTCAGCAGTTCGCGCAGATCAACGGTCTGGTACGGCGCGCGGTCGATCTGCGAGTACTGCTTGGCGGCGCCGACGAGGGTCGAGATCCGGGTCACGGAGTCGTCGATCTCGTTCATCAGCGACTCGGTGTCGATCGTGTACATCAACCACCGGACAGCACCTTCGAGGTACTTCGGGCCGACTGCCGCCAGCACGTTCTCCATCCACGGCACGTCCAGGCCCGCGGCGGCGAGCACCGGCGCCACGTCCCAGCTCGCCTGGACATCGTGGTCGTCGAGCCAGTCCGTCAGGACGTCCTCGCGGTCGGACAACTCCATCGGCGGGATGTCCTTGTCCTTGTTCTTGTCCAGCCGCTCGACCGCGTCGTCCTGCAGCGCGACGATCTGGTGCAGCTTGGTCGCATCCAGCGTGCCGTCGGCGAGCATCGCCAGCTTCGACCGCATCCCCGACACGCGCTGCCGCAAGGTCGCCGCGGCCCGGACCGCCGCCGCGGCCGGGTTGTTCAACTCGTGGGTCAGACCCGCGGACAAGGAGCCGAGGGCAAGCAACCGCTCGCGCTCCCCCAACGTCTCGTTGGTCCGCCGCATGCCCATCACGAAGCCCTCGATCAGGTGCACCGCCATCGGGAACCAGGTGTTCATCATCGTCGCCATCGTCTCGGCGCTGATGACGAAGAACTCCGACGGCTGGGTCACCTGCATCGTCGCGGTGTACGACTTGTGATCGTTGGCGCCGAAGAACGCGTTGAACGCGCCGGAATACACCCCGCGCTGGCCGGTCCGGTTGATCTCCACGAGCTCACCGTGCGACAGCTTGCAGAGCCGGATCTCGCCGGTGAGCAGGACGTAGCAGCAGGTGGCCTCGTCCCCCTCGTTGAAGACGATCCCGTCGTGCCAGCTCTCGACGTACCCGACCTCGGACAGCCACTGCAGCTGCTCCTCGGTGAGGCTCTCGAAGAGGAACAGCGTGCGCAGCTCGTCGGGAGTCAGCCGCCGCGGCTCCACAGCTTGGTCAGTCATCAGAGCATCTCCAGGTATCGGTGCACCAGTGTTACGGCCATCGCTCCGTCGCCGACCGCGGAGGCGACCCGCTTCACCGACTCGGCCCGTACGTCGCCTGCGGCGAACACGCCCGGCATGCTCGTCTCCAGGTGGTACGGCTCCCGCTCCAGCGGCCAGCCCGGCGGTCTGCCGTGCAGGTCGGGTCCGGTGAGCACGAAGCCTCGGTCGTCGCGGAGCAGGTCACCGGGCAGCCAGTCCGTCCGCGGGGCCGCGCCGATGAACACGAACATCCATTCCGTGTCCACGTCGTGGCTCTCCCCGGTCTCGCTGTTCAGCAGGGTGAGACACTCCAGGTGCTCCGAGCCCTTACAGGAAACGACCTGCGTGCAGGTGTGCACCTCGATGTTGTCGATCCCGTCGATCTGGTCGATGAGGTACGACGACATCGTCGCGGTGAGCGATGGTCCTCTTACCAGCATATGCACGCGCTTGGCATGCCTCGAGAAATAGACCGCTGCCTGCCCCGCGGAGTTCGCCCCGCCGATGATGTACACCTCGGCGCCGGCGCACGCCGGACCCTCGGTGGTGGCCGAGCCGTAGTAGATGCCGCGACCGCACAGGTCGTCGACACCGGGCGCCTGGAGCGTCCGGTAGGCGACGCCGGTCGCCAGGATCACCGAGTGCGCCGAGATCTCGCTCCCGTCCGCGAACCGCAGCCGGCGCGCGTTCCCGAGCGTCTCGAGCCCGACGACCTGGCGGGTCGTCAGCAGCTCGGCCCCGAACCGGACCGCCTGCCGCCGCGCCCGGTCCGTCAGCTGCGCGCCGGACACCCCGTCCGGGAAGCCCAGGTAGTTCTCGATGCGGCTCGACTGCCCGGCCTGACCACCGGTCGCCAACTGCTCGACCAGCACGGTCCGCAGGCCCTCGCTGGCGCCGTACACCGCTGCGCCGAGCCCGGCCGGCCCGCCGCCGACCACGACCAGGTCGTAGAAGTCCTGCGTCGGCGCCGTGGACAGACCGACCTTCTGCGCCAGTTCGGCCTCGGACGGCGCGACCATCACCGTCGCGTCGGGCGTGATCACGACCGGCAGCGTCGTACCGTCGACCCCGGCCGCGTCGAGCAGCCGCTTGGCCTCGTCGTCGTCGACGTTCAGCCAGCGGTACGGTACGGCGTTGCGGGCGAGGAAGTCGCGGGCCGCGAACGAGGGCGCCGACCAGCGGTGACCGATCACCCGGGTCTCGTCGCCGGACGGCTCCGGGGTCGACCGCCACAGGTCGAGCATCGCGTCGACCACCGGATACAGCTTCTCCTCCGGCGGGTTCCACGGCTTCAGCAGGTAGTGGTCGAGGTCGACCACGTTGATCGCCTGGATCGCGGCATCGGTGTCGGCGTACGCCGTCAGCAGCACCCGGCGGGCCAGCGGGAACAGGTCCATCGCGGCCTCGAGGAACTCGATGCCGGACATCTGGGGCATCCGGTAGTCGGCCAGCAGCAGCGCGACGGGTTCGCCCCGGAGCTTCAGCTCCTTCAGCGCGTCGAGCGCCTGCACCGGGTTCTCGGCCCGGACGATGCGGTTCTCCTCGCCGTACCGACGGCGGAGGTCACGGGCGATCGACCGGGAAACCCCGGGATCGTCGTCCACGGTGAGGATCACCGAGCGGGTCGTTGACGCTGTCATGCCTCCTTCATACCAGCGGAACCCTACAAACAGGGATCGGTAATCCACAGGCCCTCGTCCGGTTCGCGAGGGGCTGATTCGCGAACCGGACGAGAGGGGCGGCCTACGGGAGGGCGTCGAGGTACGGCGCGTGGCTGTTCTGGAACTCCCAGTTGTAGTAGCGGTCCCAGTTGATCGACCACGTCATCAGCCCGCGGAAGCCCGGTGAAGTACCGCCGCGGAGGCTGTAGCCGCCGCAGGTCTGGCCCTTCACCAAGCAGTCGAGCGCTTCGTGCACGGCTGCCGGGGCGGTGTAGCCGTTGCCTGCGCTGACCGCCGCCGGGAGCCCGAAACCGATCTGGTCGTCGCGCAGTCCCGGAAACGTCTGACCGGTGTTCGCCACCGGGAAGCCGGCCTTGACCATGTCGGTCATCGCGATGTGGAAATCCGCGCCGCCCATGTTGTGGTACTGGTTGTCCAGGCCCATCACCGGACCCGAGTTGTAGTCCTGGACATGCAGGACGGTCAGCGAGTCCCGCAACGCGTGGATGACCGGCAGGTACGAACCGGTCCGGTTGTCGCCGCCACTGGAGCCGCCGTAGAACTGGTAGCCGACCTGCACGAAGAACGTCTCCGGCGCCATCGACAGCACGAAGCTCTGGCCGTACTTCGCCTGCAAGGTCTTCAGCGCCGAGATGAGATTGACGATCACGGGTGTGGTCGGGTTGCGGAAGTCGGTGTCGCCCGCGTTCAGATAGAGCGAGTGCCCTTCGAAGTCGATGTCGAGCCCGTCCAGACCGTAGCGGTCGATGATCGCGCTCACCGAACTGACGAACGCATCCCGGGCCGCAGTGGTGGTGAGCTGCACCTGTCCGTTCGCGCCGCCGATGGAGATCAGCACCTTCTTACCCGCAGCCTGCTTGGCCTTGACGGCCGCCGCGAAGTCCGCGTCGCTCTCCACGTTCGGGCACTCGCTCGCCGGGCACCTGTTGAACCTGATGTCCCCCGAGGTAACGCTCGTGGGCTCGCCGAACGCCAGATTGATGATGTCCCACTGATCCGGCACGTCGGCCATCCGCACGTACCCGGACCCGTTCGCAAAGCTCGCGTGCAGGTAGCCAATCAACGCATGCTTCGCCAGACCGGCGGTTGTGCAACCCGCTGTTGTAGCTGTGGTTGAAGCTGACTTCCCTGACTCACCGGCGCTGTTGTGCGCCGCCACCGAGTAGGAGTGACTGCTGCACGTCGCGAGGCCGCTGACCGTCGCCGTCGTACCAGTGACGGTCTGTACGACGTTTGCGCCTTCGTACACGCGGTATCCGGTCACAGTGCCCGTGGAGGCCGGCCAACTCAGCGCGATGGATGACGTGGTCGTGCCGGTGACTGTCGGCGTACCAGGTGTGCTCGGAGCACCCGGCGTACCGCCCGGACCGTCCAGGGTGAAGTCGTCGGCCTGGTACGCCGGTTGGCCGTACCAGCCGTGCACATAGACCTGCACCGACGTCTGACTCGCACCGGTCGTGAAGCTCACGGTCAGCTCGGTGAAACTCGCCGCGGACGGCGTCCAGGTGGAGACGCCGCCCGCGACACCCAGGTAGACATATGACCCGCGCACCCAGCCCGACAGCGTGTACGCCGTGTTGGGCTGCACCGACACCGTCTGGCTGCACTGCGCATAGTCCGAGCTCGTCACTGCTCCGTTGAGGGCATAGCCACCGCTGCGGACCGGAGTACTGACGACTGAGCCTCCCGAGCAGTTCCAGCCGCTCAGCGAACCGGTCTCGAAACCGGGGTTGGCCAGGATGTTCGCGGCCTGCGCGGGCACCGTGATGCCGGCCAGCAAGACCCCGACGACAACAGCGAGCCATCGTGCACGCATGGAACCTCCTCGGGCGGCGGTCCATTTAGTAGAGACGCTCCATAACTGTGGGTCAATGCGTTCACCCCGTCGGAAACCCGACGCTGTCCGGAACCCGCCGCCTACTCAGCGCCAGGTACTGCGGTCCGCCGGACCACCTGCAACGGGCTCGAAGACCACGTCCTCCTGAGGGACCGCATTGCCGCGCTTGTCGATGAAGCCGACGTCGACAAGGTCTCTGGACCCGGTGCTCCGCCGGACCACGGTCGGTCCGCCCGGACGCGGCACATGCACATCACCCCACTGCTGCAGGGCCGCCAGTACGAGCTTCAGGTCCTCACCTGCCGAGGTCAGGTGGTACGACGACCTCGTCCGCCGACCCTCCTCGTGATACTCGCGCTTCTCCAGCAGGCCGGCTTCCAGCAACGCGGTCAGCCGGTTCGTCAGGATGTTCGGCGCGATGTGCAGGAAGTCGCGGAAGTCCGCGAACCGAGTCGTCCCGAGGTGGGCCTCGCGCAGGATCAGGAAGCTCCAGCGGTCACCCACCAGCTCGAGGGTCCTGGCGATCGAGCAGTTCGGCCGGTTCGCCGTACGCGTGGTCATCGCGCCTCCTCCACCTGCTGCCTTCCGGTCTGCGCCGCCAGGGCTCCGGCAGCTGCGATGACAAGCACCGCCAGGCTACCGATCACGATCACGCCCAGCCGCAACGCCGTACCGAGACCTGACGCCGTCGCGACCAGGCCGAGCGTCAGCGCGATCGCTCCCTGAAGGACGTAGGCGACCAGGTACACAGCTGCGACCGTGCCGCCGCGGTGGTGCGCCGGAGCGTGTGTGGTGATCAGACCCAGGCCTCCCGAGAAGAGGAGCCCGTAGCTGATGCCACCGAGCACGGTGGCGGCCATGAACACCGGAAGCGAGTGCAGCTGGGCCGAGGTCTCGAGGAGGGCCAGGTCGACCAGTGTGGCCACTGCGCCCGTCGCGACCAGTCGTCCGGCGGGGAAACGGCGGCCGGCGATGGCGGTGACGCCGATCGTGACCGACATGATCGCGAGGACCAGACCGGTGACGAAGATGTTCTCGGTCCCGATCAGCTGACGGGCGACCTGCGCGCCGAGAGCCAGGAAGACCGAGCCGAACGAGTACGCGGCGGCCACTGCGGCGGCGGAGGCGACGTACAGCACGCGGAGGCCCTTGGCCAACGTAATCGGACGCGGCCGCCAGCCGCCCCGGCTCTCATCCTTGGTGTGCCGAGGCAGCTGCCAGACGAAGCCGAAGACGACGGCCACGACCGCCAGCAGCACCCAGAAGTCGAGGTGCAGGGGCGCCGGCGCGTACTCGATCAGTCCTCCGCCGACAATCGTCGCCAGCGACAGACCGGCCGCCGTCGCCGCGGTCGTGATGGATGACGCGCGCGCTGCCTTGCCGCGTGCGCTGAACTCGAGCACTGCTGCCGTCGCAGGAGTGAGTGCGAGACCAACGCCTGCTCCCATCAGCGCGCGCCCGGCGTAGACCCAGCCGACCGACGGTGCGACGGCGAAGAGCAGGACACCGGCGAGCATCGCGCCAACGCCGTACAGCATCGTCGTACGGCGGCCGATGTAGTCGGACAGCTGCCCGAAGACCAGCAGGAAGACGACCAGCACGACCGGGTAGACGGCGAAGATCGTAGTAGTCACGGTGGGAGTGAGGTGCCAGGTCGATGCATAGAGCGGGTACGTCGTCGTCGGGGCGGCGCTGGTCCACAGGCTGATGCCCGCGACCGCGGCGGCGGTCCAGAAACTGGCCCGCCGGCTCAGAGTGCGAGGTGAGTGCGAGGTACGCAGTTCGACGGTGCTGGTGGTCACGCCGGGTTCCTTCCGGAGAGCTTCCCTGAGTTTCGTTCTGAAACTCAGAACACCTGAGTTGCTTGATGCAATCCAGATCCAGTGGGTGATCCCCGTCACATCCGGGTCAGGTCCGACGACGGCGGGCGGCGTCCGGTCACGGACCACAGGCGAGGCATGGCCACGGCCGGCCGCAGCGGGAGCAGAGGCCGTCGACCCCCGGCGCCGGCAGCCACACGGCCGCCACGTGCTCGGCTGGTCGCTGGTCGACGGTCCTGCTCACGGTCCTGCTCACAGTCCTGCTGACGGTCGCAGCAGCATTGGGGAGCCAGTGGACCTGGGTGCGGCCGCCGGTCCCGTGCACGGCCAGGACGGAGTCGATGCAGTCCCAGGTCGACGTACTGGACCAGGGGCCGCGCCAGCGGAGGGCGACGGTGCCGTCGGACCACTCCACGCCCTCGGCGAGGATCGCGGTGGGGTTGGGGTGGCGGACCAGACGGAAGAGGCGGGCCTGTCGCTGCAGCGTGTTCACCTCTGCAGAATCGCCCAGAACGCAGTGCGCACAACAGGTGTGGGCTGTGGGCTGTGGGAACAGCCCACAGCCCACATGCCCTTGTTTTCCACGGTTTTTGTCGGCGAGGGCTTGTAGCTTGGCCGGCACGCACCACATGAGCTCGAAGCGCGAACGGGGTGGTCCTGTGACCGAGGCATCGATTGGGACATCGATTGGGACATCGTTCGGTCCGTTGCTGCGGCAGTGCAGGCAGGCGGTCGGGCTGAGCCTGCGCCAACTCGCAGCACGGGTCGGGTACGACCACAGCTATCTGTCGCAGGTGGAGCGCGGGCAGCGGCCCGGCTCTGCGGACCTGGCCCGGCTCTGCGACCGGGAGCTCGGCACTGACGGCCGACTGACTGCCACCTTCGAGCGAAGGCCCGCACGCGCAGGTCAGCTCAGGCCGGAGGCCGATCCGTTGGAGACAGCATGGCGAGGGCTGGTCGCGACGCTCGATGCGGGCGGACCGGTGCCCGCCGACTACCGCAGTGTTCCACCGGCCTCGCTACTGCCGGAGCTGGTGCGACAGTTGCACGGCGCTGACGGAGTGGAAGCAGCCGAGCTGAGCATGCTGATCGCCGAGACCCTCGCCAGGCTTGGTGAGCGGAGCACTGCAAGGCGTTGGTGGTGGGCCGCACGTGCGGCCGCGGACAGCATCGGCGACGGCTCGCTGCCGGCGCTGGTGCGGGCCAGGGAGGCAATCATCGGTCTGGCCGAGCGGCGTCCGTTGGCAGAGCTGCTGGAGCTCGCGGACGAGTCAGTCGCGCTGGACCGGCAGGCGCCGGGCGCGGCAGGCTGCGTGCCACGGACAGCGCAGGCACTCGTCCTTGCCCAGCTCGGACGGACCCAGGAGGCGCACCGTGCACTGCAGGAGCTGATCGGTATCGGTGACGAGCTTCTGCGCGCCACCCCACAGGCAAGGCCGTACCAGTTGCACTGGGCCGAGGGACGCGTCTGCACCCTGCTGGGGTACGGCGTGGCGGGCTGCGTCCTGCTGGAGCGCGCCAGGGAGCTCTGCCTGGAGAGCTGGATCGGCGAGCGCGCACGACTCGACCTCTGCCTGGCCGAGTGCCTGGTCGTCGCGGGCGAGGTCGCAGCCGGGCTGGCCACGGCACTGCGTGTCCTGGTCGAACTGCCGGACGAGTGGCACGACTCCTTGGTGTACGACGCTGCCGATCGAGTGCTCCACGTCGTACAGGCAGAGCCCGGTGCAGCCGAGCTACGGCAGCTGCTGGCGCGCTCGGCGGGCCGGAGTGGTCGGAGTGTGGGCGGCGGGTCGAGCTGGAGGTGAGGGCAGGGGTAGCGTGCGGCGAGTGACAGGTGAACAGCGGGCAACGGTAGTGACAGACGCGTGGGACTTCGCGGTCGAGCTGCGCAGCGATCCGGCCAGTGCGGAGGCACGGGCGGTCGTGCTTGCCGATCCGGCGTTCGGACAGTCGTTCACGGATCACATGGTCGTTGCCAGCTGGTCCGTCGACCGCGGCTGGCACGACTCGAAGGTCACGGCGTACGCGCCGCTGTCACTCAGCCCGGCGGCTGCGGTCTTCCACTACTCGCAGGAGATCTTCGAAGGCCTGAAGGCGTACCGGCACCCCGACGGCTCGGTGTGGGCCTTCCGGCCGGACCGGAACGCCGCCCGGTTCACTGCAAGCGCAGAGCGACTCGCGCTGCCGCAGGTGCCGGAGGACGAGTTCGTCGCGGCCCTGCGCGCGCTGGTGACCGTGGACGAGGCCTGGGTGCCGTCAGCCGAGGACGGCGAGACCAGCCTGTACCTGCGGCCGTACATGATCGCCACCGAGGCCGCCCTGAGCGTCCGGCCCGCCCACGAGGTGCTGTTCGGCGTCATCGCCTCCCCCGCCGGCCCGTACTTCAACACCGGCCCGAAGCCGGTGTCCATCTGGCTGACAACCTCGACCATCCGAGCGACGCCGGGCGGGACCGGCGCGGCCAAGTGCGGCGGCAACTACGCGTCCAGCCTCGCCGGCCTGGCCGAGGCAGTCGCGAACGGCTGCGAGCAGGTCGCGTTCGTCGACGCGGTCGAGCACAAGTGGCTCGAGGAGATCGGCAGCATGAACATGTTCTTCGTGTACGCCGACGGCCGGATCGCGACACCCGAGCTGAACGGCTCGATCCTCGAAGGCGTCACCCGCGCATCGGTGCTCGAGCTCGCCGCCGACCTCGGCTACCCGGTCGAGGAGCGCCGCGTCTCCGCCGATGAATGGAAGGACGGCGTCCGCTCAGGCGAGATCACCGAGGTCTTCGCCTCCGGCACCGCCGCCGTCGTCACTCCGATCGGCCGCCTCGCCTGGCCGGACGGCGACCTCACCATCGGCGACCACTCCGTCGAGCACGGCGTCGGCCCGGTCACCGCCAGGATCCGCAGCACCCTCCTCGACCTCCAGTACGGCCGCACCCCGGACACCCGCGGCTGGCTCACCCGCCTGGCCTGATGCCGTTTGTCCCCGGCGCCGGTTAGGTTGGCGTCATGGCCGAGTCCAAGGCGAAGTCTCCGGCGATCGAGCTGGAGGTGGGTGAGCGCACCGTTCGGATCTCCAATCCGGACCGGGTGTACTTTCCCGCGCGCGGTGAGACCAAGCTGGATCTGGTGAAGTACTACCTGTCCGTCGGGGACGGGATCGTCAACGCACTGCGCGAGCGGCCGTGCATGCTGCACCGGTTCCCGGAGGGTGTCGCGGGCGAGAAGGTGCACCAGAAGCGGCTGCCGCACGGAGCGCCGCCCTGGATGGAGACGGTCCGGGTCAAGTTCCCGCGGTACAACCGGACCGCCGACGAGCTGTGCGTCACCGAGATCGCCCACGTCGCCTGGGCGGTGCAGATGTCGACGGTCGAGTTCCACCCGTGGAACTCCCGGCGCGCCGACACCGAGACGCCGGACGAGTGGCGCATCGACCTCGACCCGATGCCGGACTGCCCGTTCGATCGGGTACGCCGGGTCGCGCACACCGTCCACGAACTACTCGACGAGCTCGGCGCGGTCGGCTACCCGAAGACCTCCGGCGGCAGCGGCATCCACATCTACGTGCGGATCGAGCCGGAGTACGGGTTCTCCGACGTACGGCGGGCTGCGCTGGCGTTCGCGCGTGAGGTGGAGCGGCGTACGCCGGAGGACGTGACGACCACGTGGTGGCGGAAGGATCGCGATCCTCGACTGGTCTTCGTGGACTTCAACCAGAACGCCCGCGACCACACGATCGCGGCGGCGTACTCGGTCCGCGGCAACCCGGAAGGCACCGTGTCGACCCCGATCCGCTGGGACGAGATCGACGACGTGAACCCGAAGGACTTCACGATCGCCACCGTCCCCGCGCGCTACGCCGAACTCGGCGACCTGCACGCCACGATCGACCAGAACGTCTACTCACTCGCAACACTGATGGACTGGGCCGCCCGCGACGAACGCGAAGGCGCGGAAGAGCCGCCACCACCTGACGAGTAGGCGTCAGAGCGGCTCGGCGGTCAGCATCGCCGCAAGTCTGAAGAGCGGCATGGAGATCTGCCGGATCAGCCAGTATGCGATCAGCGCACCCGCCAGCAGTGCCGCGAGCAGGCAGCCGAGCAAGATCAGGACCGCCTGCGTCGCCGAGCGGGGCAGCCACCTGGTTGCGGATTGCAGCGAGCTCTGGCCGAGGTTTCGCGTCTGTTGCAGCGACTCCTCGTACTGCTTGCGCAGCACCCGGTTCGGGCCTACCGACGCTGCGATCGCCGCCTGCTTGTTTCCGGCCCGGTACGTCGCGAACTCCGCCTGCGTCGCCGTCCACCAACGCTCGAATCCGGTGCTCGACTCGCTCGCTGCGCCGCGCTCCTCGGCGGTGGTGGCAGCTCGTTCGGCGGCCGCGAAGTCCCGGCGTACGGCGGCGACGTGCTGATCGGCTTCTCGCTGGTACATCGGGTCGCCAGTGAGCAGGAAGCCGCGCTGATCGTTGGCAACGCTCTTCGCATCCAGGGACGCGGAGGCGATCGCCGTCGCGTACGGGACGTCGTCCTCGACCCGGGCGTCGCTCCGGCTCAGATTGACGATCAGCGCGATCGCCACTCCGGCCACAATCACCAGCAGCGCGAGCAGAGCGCCCAGCCCGGCCCGCACCTTGCGGCCGAGCGGAATCTTGCGCGGAACGGAATCGATGTCGGACACGCTGCCTCCCCACCAGATGCTCACATTGTGCACACCTGATCCGTCGTGCGACAGGTCCTCACTCCCTGCCGACGAGTCCGTGGTGCAGGAGGTTGGTGAGGGTTTCGATGGCGGTCTCGTCGGGGATCGTTTCGCCGTTGGACGGGTTGACGACGAGCCAGTCGACTCATCCGCATGCCGTCGACATCACCTCACCAGAGGCGCTCGCGATTTATCACGCCCAGCCGCGCGACGAGATCCTTGTCCGGCCGGACGGCTACCTCGCCTAGGATCCCCATCATGGACTCAGCCGCCGCCTACGATCGTGCCGTCGAGTTGGCGACACACGGGCGGCGACAGATCCTGGGGATCACCGGGGCGCCGGCGGCCGGTAAGTCGACGTACGCCGAGCAACTCGCCGCGAGGCTGACCGCCGACGGATACAAGGTCGCGCTCGTGCCGATGGACGGCTACCACCTGGCGCAGTCGGTTCTGGAGGCCGAAGGACTCGCCGATGTGAAGGGCGCGCCGCACACCTTCGACGGGTACGGCTTCGTCGCGCTGCTCAAGCGGCTGAAGGAATCACCGGACGAGCAGATCTGGGCGCCACGCTTCGACCGCCGCATCGAGGACTCGATCGCCGCGAGCATCGGAATCGCCCCCGAGGTCACGCTGGTCCTGACCGAGGGCAACTACCTCCTGCTCGACGAAGCGCCTTGGTCGACCATCCGCAGCCTGCTCGATCAATGCTGGTACGTCGAGGTGCCCGAGGAGCTCCGCCACGCGCGCCTCGAGGCCCGGCACCAGGCGTTCGGGAGATCACCCGCGGAAGCGTACGAACGCACGTACGGCTCCGACGAACGCAACGCCCACCTGATCGCGGCGACGGCACCGGCAGCCGACGCGATCATCCAACCCGGTCAATGAACGCAGCCACCCCGTCCAGGTAGAGCTGCAGGCCGAAGCCGAAGTCGGCCTCGTTGTCCTCCTCGAAGCTCCCCACCTCGTCGAACACCCCGGCGTCGACCGTGCGCGCCACCGCCGGATACACCCGCGGATCCGCGACCTGCCGCAACGTCGAACCGAACCGCTGGAAGACATCCGGGTTCTTCGCGTAGCCGGCCGCCAGGTCGAACGCCACACGAGAACAACGGCCGCGTCGCGCTTGCTTGATGTTGTGGTCTATTCCTTTTCTCTGTCGTCCTGGCGACTTCGCTGTATCGCAGACGCACGAACCGCTGAGTGAGTGCCGTTCGGCGAAACGTCTGAGCGTGACCCCTTGGTCGGGTTACGGTCAAGGTCCCCCCCAACGTGTGGTGGTCCCACTCCCCCCGGGACCCACACGGACGAGCGCCCCGATCATCGATCGGGGCGCTTTGTTTTGCCCGATCTTTTTTCGAGGGTGTGTCGAATCCGGCCGCTCCGGTCCGACGTATCAGTAAGAGCGACCAAAGGAGAGGGTCAGAATGAACATCACCACCGAAATCCGGAACATGATCGTCACCATGCTGGCCGAGGGGAGCCCGGTCTGGTACGTGGCCGGCATGGTCAACATGCGCAGCCACGACGTGTACGTGATCGGCTGCGAGGCCGGCTACCCCGACAAGGCCAAACTGCGCCGAGCCGTCTGGGCCGCGCGCAACCGCGTCCCCCAGGCCGCCTGACCCAGCTCCTTCAGGCCGCTCGAGCCGCTGCCTGCCCCTTCGGGGGCGGACAGCGGCTTTCGTCTTTAGGGTGCTTGTTGTGGACGACATCAGCGTTGTGGACTATCACACGGCCGGAGAGCCCTTCCGGATCGTGACCTCGGTCGACATCCCGGGAACCTCCGTGGCGGACCGCCGGGTCGCGGCGCATTCGTCCGACGCGATCGACGCAGTACGGCGGTTGCTGGTGAACGAGCCGCGTGGTCATGCGGACATGTACGGCGGGTTCGTCGTACCGGGTGATGACGACGGGGCCGACTTCGGCGTGGTGTTCTGGCACAAGGACGGGTACTCGACGGCGTGCGGGCACGGGACGATCGCGCTGGCGACCTGGGCCGTCGAGACCGGCCTGGTCCAGCCTGGGGATGTCACCATCGACGTTCCCTCCGGAAGGGTGACCGCCCGGGTCGACGACTCCGGAAGTGTTGCCTTCCGCAACGTTCCGTCGTACGTGCTGAAGCGCGGCGTACCGGTATCGACCGCACGTGGGGATGTACTGGCGGACATCAGTTATGGCGGTGCGTTCTACGCCTCGGTGGCTGCCTCGTCGGTCGGCCTGTCGGTGACGCCGGCGTGCTACGCGGACCTGATCGCGATCGGCCGCGAGATCAAGTGGGCCTTGGACGCGGTCGCCGTACATCCTCACGATCCTCGCCTGAGCGGTCTCTACGGAACGATCCTGTACGACGACCTCGGGCCCGCGCACCAACGCAACCTGGCGGTGTTCGCCGACGGAGAGGCCGACCGCTCCCCCTGCGGCTCCGGTACGTCGGCACGCCTGGCCCTCCTGCACGACGAGGGCCGCCTGCGCACGGGCCAGGTCCTGCACCACGACTCCATCGTCGGTACGACGTTCCTCGGCCGCGTCGTCTCGGAGACTCCCGCCGGCGTCATCACCGAGGTCACCGGCTCCGCTTTCCGGACCGGCACCGCGACGTTCAGCCTCGATCCGCGCGACCCGTTGGGCACCGGATTCACGCTCCGCTGATCTCAGATTGCGACCGTGACCGCTGCCGCCGGCCGCTAGGTTTGTCCTCATGATCTTCATCACCGCGAAGTTCCGCGTGAAGCCCGAGCACGCCGACAACTGGCCGACCATCACCGCCGATTTCACCGCCGCCACCCGCGCCGAACCCGGCTGCCTGTGGTACGACTGGTCCCGCTCGCTCGACGACCCGAACGAGTACGTGCTGGTCGAGGCCTTCGCCGACGACGACGCCGCCACCCACCACGTCACCTCGGCCCACTTCAAGGCCGCCCAGGAGCACCTGCCGCCCCACCTGGTCGAAACGCCCCGCATCGTCAACTTCAAACTCCCCCAGGACGACTGGTCGGAACTCGGCGAACTCGCCGTCAATTGACCCGTCTGACCATCGCCTCCCTCAACACCCGCGGATCGCCGCCGCAACTGCACACCCGTTACGCCGCGATCGGCCACGCCTTCGAGACGTCCGATACAGACGTGGTCAACCTGCAAGAGGTTCTGACCTACTACCACCTGCGCCTGCTGCGCTCGTCCATGCCGTCGTACCGCGCCAGCTTCCGCCGATCCGGGGCCGGCCCAGCAGGCGGCCTGGTCACGTTCTCCCGCCGCCCAGCCGCGGCTGCCAGCTACAGACGTTTCCCGAGCGCCTCTGTCAGTGCGTTGCCCCGCATTACCCGCCTGACCGCATCACTGAAGGGCGTGCTGTCGACCAGGCTCCCGGGCCTCACGATCCTCAACACCCACCTGTCCGCCAACCACGACGGCGACTGGTCCCCCACCAACCGCCACCACCGACTCCACCAGGCCCAACTCACGACGCTGGCGCAGTACGTCGGAACCGTTGAAGAGCCCGCCGTCCTCACCGGCGACTTCAACATCGCCCGCGACAGCTCCCTGTACCGCGACTTCCTCCGCAGCACCCACCTAACCGACGCCTTCGGCGACCACTGCCCACCCACCTTCCACCAGGCCTACCTCCCTGCAGGCAGATCCCCGCACTGCATCGACTTCGCCCTACTCTCCAACCCCGCGTTGACCGTCGAATCCGCTGAGGTGACGGACACCTACCCCAGCGACCACCTGGGCCTACTCGTCCACCTCAAAGGGGCTTCGGGATGAATGGACAGACCGTCTGGGATGCTGCGGTGCTCGGCTAGCGCAACAGCCGTCGGCTGCTCAGCCTCGGACCAGCGGCTGCCCGAGTGGGAGGGCTCGACCGCCTGTTGCCTGGGACGCCGAACTGAAGAAGAGATAGACACCCACCGCGGCGAAGACGAACACCACCACACCGGCGACCTTCAGCGTGCCGGCTGATTGCTGAAGCGTGCCGATCAAGACCAGCACCAAGGCGATCTCGATCAACACGAAGAGCACCGTGTAGGCAATGGGAAGCCGGAGTGTGGCCAGCGTCAGCATCCCAATCACCACCAGCCACGAGATCAGGAACAGTCCCTGCGTGTGGAGAGCGTCCCCCGCCACGATGGCGAACCAGTTGTGCGTCAGGCCCAGTACGAGCGTCGCGTAGCTCAGCCAGAATCCGGCGAAGATGCCGAACACTCCGGCCACCGCACTCTGGCCGACAGCCGCCGACCAGACGGCCGCGATCACCAGACCGAGACCGGTGGCCGCGACAATAATCGGGAGCGAGGCCCCGACCGCCGCCGCAGATACATAGCCGACCAGGACCAGACCGAGCGCGACCGATCCCACGATGAAACTGGGGAGACCGATCAGTGCTGGGTCTCCCGCCACCGCCGGGACCGCGGCTTCAGCGGCAAGTTGTACCTCTGTGGCACTGTGGGCATCGGCGTCGATGGTGGTCATGGCGAGCTCCTTCCGGGCGCATCGCGAACGTTCTCATCGTTGCCCCTTCTCGCCCGGCCGTATGTCTCGATTTGAGGCAGCCGGGTCCGTTCCAGCGCTCAGCGGAGCCGTCTCAAGATGAGACCGGCGTCGTCTGCCTGCGGTGTGAGCATGCGAGACGTGCCGGTGCGCACTCTTGGTACCGACTGGCCGACGAGAAGGGGAGTACCGATGAAGGCGCTCGTTTACCACGGACCTGGCCAGAAGGCCTGGGAAGACGTTCCGGATCCCGCGATCAAGGACCCGACCGACGCGATCGTCAAGGTCGAGGTCACCACCATCTGCGGCACCGACCTGCACATCCTGAAAGGCGACGTTCCCGCCGTCACCGACGGCCGGATCCTCGGCCACGAAGGTGTCGGTGTGGTCACCGAGGTCGGCGCCGACTGCAAGAGCGTGAAGGTCGGAGACCGGGTCATCATCTCCTGCATCAGCAAGTGCGGGACGTGTGACTACTGCAAGGCCGGCCTGCCCTCGCACTGCAAGACGCTCGGCGGCATCGGGTGGATCTTCGGACACCTCATCGACGGCACCCAGGCGGAGTACGTGCGCGTCCCGTACGCCGACAACGGCCTGATCCCGCTCCCCGAAGGAGTCTCGGCCGAACAGGGCGCCATGCTGAGCGACATCCTCCCCACCGGCTACGAGATCGGCGTACTGAACGGCGCCGTCAAGAACGGGGACGTCGTCGCCGTCATCGGTGCCGGACCCGTCGGGCTCGCCGCGATCATGACCGCCCGCACGGCCGGCGCCGCGAAGATCATCGCCGTCGACGGCAACAAGTTCCGGCTCGACCGGTCCCGCGATTTCGGCGCGACCGACACGATCGAGGCCGGCGAGAACGTCGTACAGGCTCTGCGGGACCTCAGCCGCGACGGCCTGGGCGTCGACGTGGCCATCGAAGCGGTCGGCCTCCCCGCAACCTTCGGCACCGCGCTCGAGTCCGTCCGGCCCGGCGGGCACGTCGCCAACATCGGCGTACACGGCGAGAGTGTGCAGTTCCCGATCGAGCGGCACTGGATCAACAACCTCACCATCACCACCGGCCTGGTCAACGCCGTCACCGCACCCGAACTCCTCGAAGACATCAAGAAAGGCGCCATCGCCCCCGAGAAGTTCGTGACCCACCAGTTCCCCTTCGGCCAGTTCGAAGAGGCCTACGACACCTTCGCCAACGCCGCCGAACAAGAAGCCCTCAAGGTAGTCATCACAAACACCCAGTAAGCCGGACATAGTCTGACCAAGAGCCGCCGGGACTGGGCACACTCGCCGGGCTCCGCGGACAAGCTATGCCGTACCCGCGGACCCCAGCGCCTGTCCCCAGTCACGGCCGCGCTACACGAAACGCCCGTGCCTGTCGGTCCAGGCGTCCTCCCGTCACGACCCAGGGTCGGTCTGGACGGTTGTGATGCATCGGGTGAACGATGGGTCGCCTGGGCGGCCGTGTGCGCGCCACCCCCGCCCAGTCCAGCCACGCCCGTCGGAACACCGCGTCATGATCGACCCGACGGCCACCCCTTCTGCCTCTGCCCAGGCTGACCCCTGCTCGGCGACGAGGCCGCCCGACCTCGCGATCAACACCCACCTGCTCGACACCCGCGCCGGCGACAGGTCGCCGACGAGCCGCTACTACCGTCTCGACGACACCTACCCCTGCGACCACCTGGCCCTACTGGTCCGCCTCAAGGTCCAAGGGTCGCTGCGACGACTCGGGAACAGGAACGTCGGCGTGTTCGGTACACACCGGCAGTTTCAGGCGTAGTAGCGCGCCGCTTCGGCGCGGCACTACTTCAGCTGTCCCGCCATGAGCCTCAGCGACCTGTCGGACGATGGCCAGACCGAGCCCGGATCCGGGATGCGCGCGAGCAGCGGGTGAGCGGTAGAAGCGGTCGAAGACGAATTCGAGGTCGCTGTCGGGGATCCCTGGACCGGAGTCTGCGACGTCGAGAGTGCCGTCCTTGACGCTGATCAGAACCTGGCCGTCGGACGGGCTCCACTTCACCGCGTTGTCGACCAGGTTCGCAACGGCGCGTTCCAGGGCGTCGGGGTCTCCGTGAACGAGGGTGGGCGCGCAGTCCAGCTCGAATCCGATCTGTGCCGCCCGACGTGTCGCGCGGGCCGCGACGCGCTCGGCGACGAGATCGAGGCGGACGTCTTCGGTATGGAAAGCAGGCTGGCCGTAGCGGGCCAGGTCGACGAGGTCGTTGATCAGCGCTTTGAGTTCGCTCGCCTGGTCGAGCGCTTCGGCGGCGAGTTGCGGGGCCTGTGCGTCGGACAGATCTTCCGCCAGCAGTTCGAGGTTCACGGTCAGGCTCGTCAGTGGTGTGCGCAGTTCGTGCGAGGCGTCGGCCACCAGCCGGCGCTGGGCGCCGACGGACTCGTCCAGGGCAGCGGTCATCTCCGCGAACGCGGAGCCGAGCCGGCCAATCTCGTCCTGGCCGTCGGCGGGGATCGGGATCGCCAGGTCGCCGGTGGTGCGAATCAGCTCGACAGTCTCGGTGAGCCGATGGACGGGGCGTAGGACGCGGCGTGCGGCCAGGCGTGCTGCCAGAGCTGCCAGGACTCCGGCGACCACCGTCGACGCGGCAAGCAGCCAGGCCAGTTGGCGCAGGGTGGGTGCAGGATCGGACTGCGGGATCGCCGTACGCACGAGCGTGCCGGACGATCCTGGGAACGGGGTGGTGTAGATGCGGTAGGCGACACCGTCGTAGACCGCGTTACGGAAGTAGGCAGCGGCGCTTCCGTGCGCGACGGCGACGTCGCGGTCTGTGAGGTCGACGAACTGCGTCGACGGCCCGGCCCGAACCGGGTCCGGCACGATTTGCAACTGGGTGCTCCCTATCCCCAGCGGAACAGCTGGGAACGCCCCCTCGTTGGACGTCCCCCTGAACTTCTCCTTGATGGCTTTCGCCACGTCGGGTGCCTGGCCGGCCGCCTTCACGAGAGCGCTGTCGATCTGGCCGCGGAGGTTGGATTCCACGGCCGGATACAGGACCACCGACACGAGCACCACGACGCCGGCAGCTATGGATCCTCCGGCGATGGCAAGCCGGGTGCGCAGGTTCACGACTCCTCGCGCAGGACGTAGCCCAGGCCGCGAACTGTCTGGATCAGTCGGCTGCCGCCGTCGGCCTCTAGCTTGCTTCGAAGGTAGCTGATGTAGACCCACAGCGCGTTCGACTCCGGCCCGAAGTCGTAGCCCCACACGGACTCGAAGATCTGGGTCCGGCTCAGCACCCGGCCGGGATTGCGCAGGAACAGCTCCAGCAGGGACAGCTCCGTCTTGGTCAGCTCCAGCCGCCGGCCGGCGCGCTCTGCCTGCCGTCCGCTCAGGTCCAGGTCGACGTCGGCGAAGTGCAGCACCTCGGCCCTCGCGCCGCTGCGCCGCAGCAGGGCTCGAAGCCGGGCCCTCAGCTCCTCCAGAGCGAAGGGCTTGGCCAGGTAGTCGTCGGCCCCCGCGTCGAGCCCGGCGACCCGGTCGGTGACCAGGTCCCGGGCCGTCAGCATCAGGATCGGCGTGTCGTACCCGCCCGAACGCAACGTCCGGCATACCTCCAGCCCGTTCGGTTCGGGCATGAGGACGTCGAGCACCATCGCGTCCGGGCGGAACACGCCGTGCTCGGCGAGGGCGGACGTCCCATCGGCCGCGGATGCCACGTCGTACCCGTCGCGGCCCAACGCATGCTCCAAGGACCGCCGCACGGCCGGGTCGTCGTCCACGACAAGTATCCGCATGGTCATCCATCCTCGCCGTCAATCGTGAAGTTCTGATGATGTACGACGCGGCAACTGTCAGCCGTTGTCCAGCGACTGTTTCAGATCCCCCAATGCGGTATTGAGCCGAGCGGCGCTGACCCCGAGCGACTGGGCGAGGTCACGGAAGGCCTTGGATGTCGGAACGATTCCTCCGGGAGCCGAGACCAGCGCGACCAGGGCTGCCTTGGCCTTGGCCTGGCTGACTCCGAGTGCCGTCGCCAGCCGTGCCGCTGCGGCGTCGCTCGCAAACGGCGAGTTCCGCGGGTCGTCCGCCCCCTTCTTGCCGTCCGCCTTGGCCTTGTCATCCTGGCTTTCCTTGCCGTCCTGCTTACCGTCGCCGGGACGAGGGCGTCCAGGGTTGAGCAACAACGGTTCCACGGCGGCCTTGACCTGAGCGACCGGCAATCGCAGGTTCGCCGCGACCGCTGCGACGAACGCCTCCGGTGTGACGGTGGTCGAGCCGGCCAGCGACATCTTGGCCGCGACGAGCGCGGCCTCGAGTCGATCGGTCGTCACCCCGAGCTGCGCCGCGACCTTGGCGAGATCGGTGCGCTTGGCGGGCTTGGCCTCTCCCTTGGCTGCGGCGCCGGATTTCACGGTGCCGGATTTCGGATCGGACCCGGATATCGCCGCCGACGCCGTACCGGTAGTGGCCAGCGCGGCGACCGTCACCGTCGCCACGACCAGCTGTGTGCGTTTCATCATCGTGATCCCTCTCGTCCACTGAACGCGCCGGACGAACCCCGGCGCCGTGGACGACAACACAACCGATCGGGCCTCAGCTACGGTTTCACTCAGCTTTAGAGCTTCCTTAGAAGCACTGTCAGGACCGCACAAAACGAAGGCCCGGACCTGTTGGTCCGGGCCTTCTTTCGTAGCGGGGGCAGGATTTGAACCTGCGACCTCTGGGTTATGAGCCCAGCGAGCTACCGAGCTGCTCCACCCCGCGCCGTTGTGTCTTTAGTTTAGAGGATCTGGGCCGAGCAACCAAATCGGTTCCCGGCGGGGCCCCGGACCTGCGAAAACCCCGTGTTCGACCGGGACGCGGCGGCGTACCGTCCGAGTATGTCCCGACACGTCATTCGGCCGTTCGAGGAGCCGGATCTGCCGGCCGCAGCCGGTCTGCTCGCCGAGCGGCATCAGGAGCATCGCAAGCGTCACCCGCTGCTTCCCGCCGACTACGAGGACGAGCAGCTCGCGTTGGTCGAGGTGACGGCGGCCTGGGAGACCGAGGGCGCGTCCGGCGCAGTGATGGTCGAAGGCAGCGAGATCACCGGATACTTGCTGGCCGCGCCGAAACAGTCCCCGGTCTGGGGTCCGAACATCTGGGTCGAGGCTGCCGGTCACGCCGTACGTGAGCCAGAACACGTCCGCGATCTGTACGGCGCTGCCGCGGCGAAGTGGGTCGACGACGGCCACATCGCGCACTACGTCCTGGTGCCCGACGACCCCGCGCTGATCGACGCGTGGTTCCGGCTGGCGTTCGGTTCGCAGCACGCGCACGCCGTCCGTCCTGTGCCTGACTCTCCCCTCCAGCCGCCATCAGATCTCGCCGTACGACGTGCCGTGCGTGCGGACAGCCCTGTACTCGCGGAGCTCGACCTCGAACTGCCCCGGCATCAGGGGTTGTCGCCGGTGTTCTCGTCCGGGGAGCTGCCGACTCTCGAGGAGGCGGTGGCGGACTGGGAGGAATCGATCGACGACCCGGACTATGCGACTTTCGTTGCCTCGTACAACGGTCAGGTCATCGGTTCGTCGATCGGCTGCTCGCTGGATAAATCGAGTGCGCACAGTGGGCTCACGAAACCGGACAACGCGGGCTTCCTCGGGTTCGCGGCCGTGCTGCCGTCGGCTCGCGGACTCGGCGCCGGGCGCGCGCTGGGCGAGGCCGTGCTGCAGTGGTCGGCGGAGACCGGGTACACGTCGGTCGTGACCGACTGGCGGGTGACGAATCTGTTGTCGTCGCGGGCGTGGCCGCGGCTCGGGTTCCGGCAGACGTTCCACCGGTTGCATCGACTGATCGGGTACTGACCGCGAGTTTGTCCACAGATCCGAATTCGCCGGTTCGGACGAGGGCCGATCGCTGCACCTTCTTGGTCACGAAGGGCGTCTCGCAGCAGGCGGGGCGCCACCGTTTCAAGGAGGCAGCCATGTCGCGTTCATCGCTTCGTTCCCGAGCCGTGCCGTCCGCCCGTCGTATCGTGACCGGGAGCGCGATCGTGCTGGTCGCGCTCGGGATCCCGACGACAGTCCCTGCCTCAGCGACCGAGTTCACACCTTCCTCGACGTACGCAGCGACTCATCCATCGACCGAGCAAAGGGCTGGCACCTTGGACGGCTTCGTGATCGAGAACCTTCCCGACGGCCTCGGCACGCCGAGCGACTTCGAGTACGAGTGGGAGGACGTGTCCTTCCACAGCCGGGTCTGGGAGACCGGGCCGGATCCGGAGGGAGCGTTCAAGGTCGATCTGACCGTGAAGACGCTCCGCGGCGAGAAACTCACCGATCTCGAAGCAGTGAAGAATTTCCTGGTCGAGTACGAGGAGAAGGAGCCGGGCGACTGGCAGCTCGAACCGGTGAAAGTCGGCGGGTACGACGGTCTGTTCGCCGGCAACGAGGTGTTCTACTTCATCGAGCCTGGCGTCGCGGCCGAGGTCACGATCGATCACGACCGCTTCACCGACGAAGACGTGCTCGATACCGCGGCCGGGTTCCATCCGGAGCCGACAACCTGATGCCGTAGGCAACCACGCCGGCGACCGACGGGACGAACGGGGCGTCGACGCCGACTGATGTCGGTGTCGACGCCCCGGGAACCACGCTGCGACTCAGCCTGTCGGTGAGGTCGGTGGGCTCGTCGGCGTCGTCGATGCCGGCGGGGTCGACGGGTTCGCGGACGGCGACGCCGATGGTGTCGCCGTCGGTGTCTCGGCCGCGCCAGCGGCGGCCCGGTCGAGCGCGGCCTTCATCTGGTTGAGGTTCGTCTGGTAGCCAGCCAGGTCGCCGTTCTTGAGCGCTGCCTGGGCCCGGGTCCATGCGGCCTGCGCGTCGGCGATGGCCTGCTTCACCGTCTGGTTCGGCCCCTGTGTAGTAGGCGGCTTCTCGGTTCCTGGAGGCAGCTCACCGGTGTCGACGCTGGTCTTGAAGACCTTGGTGAGGGCTTCCTGCAACGTCGAGCCGTAGGCGACGCCGTCACCGAAGGACACCAGGACGTACCGGAGGACGGGGTAACTACCCGGCCCGCTGGTCCGCACCGAGTAGACCGGCTGGACATAGAGCAGACCACCGCCGAGCGGCAGAGTCAGCAAGTTGCCGTACTGCGCTCTTGCTCCGCTGTTCGGCTGGTTGATCGGCAGCAACGCCGTTCTGATGCTCTCGTCGGTCTGGAACTTGTTGTAGACCTGCCCCGGACCAGGTATCTGCAGGTTGCCCGGCAATCGCAACACCCGGAACTTGCCGTAGTCCGGTGAGGTGGCCTCGGCATCGACGGCCATGAACGCAGTGAGGTTCTCCCGTTCACCGTTCGGTACGTACACCGACGTCAGCGAGAACTTCGGCTCGGTCTGATCGGGCATCCGCAACGAGAGATAGAAGGGAGGCTGGCTGATATGGGTCGCCGAGTCACCACCGGAGGAGACCGCGGTCGGGTCGTCCGGCACTCGCCACAGGTCGCTGTTCTGGTACCAGGTGCCGGCGTCCTGGACGTGGTACTTCGCGAGCAGGTCGCGCTGCACCTTGAACATGTCCTCCGGGTAGCGCAGGTGCGACATCAGGTCCGGCGAGATGTCCGAGCGCGGCTTGACCGTGTTGGGGAACGCCTTCATCCAGGTCTTCAGCACCGGGTCCTTGTCGTCCCAGGCGTACAGCTCGACCGAACCGTCGAAGGCGTTGACGACAGCCTTGACAGAGTTGCGGATGTAGTTGATCTTCTCGCTCGGCTGCTGCGCGATCGTCCCGCGGCCGGTGGTGGTGTCCCGGGTGCTGACGTCCAGGTCGACCTTCTCGGAGTACGGGTAGTTGTCCGAGGTGGTGTAGCCGTCGACGATCCAGACGACCTGGCCGTCGACGATCGCCGGGTACGGGTCACCGTCCGGCGTCAGCCACGGCGCCGCCTTCTCGACCCGCTCGCGCGGGGTGCGGTCGTAGAGGATCTTCGACTCCGGGTTCACCCGGCTGGACAGCAGGATGTTCGCATCCCGGAACTTCGTTGCGTACAGCAACCGGTTGCCGAACGATCCGATCGGGACGCCACCCTTGCCCTCATAGGTGTTCAGCGTCGGGTCGCCGCCGCTCTTGCCTTCCGGCGTGTCGAGCTCGACCTTCTGGCCGCCCTGGGGGGCGCCGACGATCGAGTAGTCCGGCGACTGCTCGCCGAAGTAGATCCGCGGTTCGTACTGACCGAGGTCACCGGTGGGTGGCAGGTCCTTCTCGGTCCACACCGGGGTGCCACCCTGCGACTGGTTCCCGTTCGCGGCGACCACTCCGTAGCCGTGGGTGTAGACGGTGTGGTCGTTGTTCCAATTGCGCTGCCCGGCCGGCAGCCGGTCGACCTGGACCTCGCGGACCGCGAGGACCGTGTCGTTGACCTTGCCCTTGATCTTGTACCGGTCGACGTCGAGATCGGTCGGGAACGAGTAGAAGCCTCGGACCTGCTGGAGCTGCTCGAAGGTCGGGCCGATCACGGTCGGGTCGATCAGCCGGATGCCCGGCAGGACTTCGGCATCCGCCGTCAACTGCTCCGACTTCGCCGTGGTCTGCGCCTTGTACTCGGTGATATCGACGTTCTCGAGCCCGTACGCCTGACGCGTGGCCGCGATGTTCTTGTCGATGTAGGGCGCTTCCTTCACCGGCTCGCTTGGACGCACCCGCAACTGCTGGAGCGCGGCCGGCCAGAGCGCACCGAGGAGGATTGCCGACAGAATCAGGACGACCGTGCCGACACCGGGAAGGAGCCAGGTCCGGCGGACCACGTTGGCGAAGAACAAGATGGCGCACAGGACCGCGATGACGGCCAGGATCTCCTTGCTCGGCAAGATGGCGTGGTCGCCGGTGTAGGAGACACCGGTGAACAGCTTCGCGTCCGAGGTCGTGAGACCGAACCGGTCCAGCCAGTAGCTGAAGGCCTTGAGCAGGACGAGCAGACCGAGCAGCACCGAGAACTGCACCTGCGCCGCGCCGGAGGCCTTCTGCCCCTTGGCGGACGGGCGGAACCCGCCGTACAGGTAGTGCGTGATGATCGCGGCGACCAGCGACAGCAGGACGATCGAGTAGCCGAAGCCGAGCAGCACGCGCAGCCACGGGTAGTCGAAGACGAAGAACGCGATGTCCTTGTTGAAGTGCTTGTCGGTGATACCGAAGGGAGTCCGGTTCCGCCAGGCCAGGAAGACCTTCCACTCCCCCGATGCTGCCGAGCCGCCGAAGACCAGCATCAGGGTCGCGACGACGCCGACCGCGACCTTCCCGTGCTGCTGCAGCAGATCGCCGTACCGCTCGAAGCCGGGGCTGGGGGCCGGGGCGAGCGCCACCCGGGGACGGGCGCGGAAGGCGACGATGACGTTCGCGACGACCGCGGCCGCCATCAGCAGACCGACGATCACGAACAGCAGCACGCGGGTGCCGAGCACCGTGCTGAACACCGAGCCGAGGTCGACCGATCGGTACCAGAGCCGCTGGGTCCAGACGTCGGTGAAGACGCTGAAGAGAATGAGCAGGACGATCAGTGTGGCGATCGTCGGCAGCAGAGCACGAGGGCGTCCGCCTGTTCGCCGGGTCCTGCGGGCCGGAGGCTCTTCCGGCATGTCATAGACGCCGTCGCTCATCGTCGCTTCTCCTCGTCGTCGCTCATGCCGTCGACCCCAGGACCCTCGCCCGACCGGCTGCCGGCCGAAGGTTCGAATGTCAAAGACAGTACTTCGCACAGCGTGGGGACCAAGTCGATACCGGTGAGCACTGCGCTGTCCTCGTCGTGGGCACGCAACCGGACGGCGCCGAACCGGTCGCCCTCCCGGAGCACCGCCGCCACCATCCGGACCTCGTGCCGGCGCGGATCGCTACCGGCCAGCCGGGCCAGCTCGGCGTCCGACTCGACGCTGGACAGGCCGGACTCGGCCGCCGCCGGCAGCACGATCCGCTCGATCGCCAGTGCGCATCCGGCGACGCCGTCCGGCCATTCGATCCGGCCGAGCGTGTCGGCCAGACGGTCGTCCTCGACACCACCGGGAAGCTCGCCCTGGGCGACCGGGGTGAGCGGCTGCGACGCGTCCTCGGCGCCGAGTTCGGCGGCGAGGTGGGGTTCGGCGCGGAGCAGGTCCGCCGTCGGAACCAGCGCGAACAACTGCGCGGGCTGGTCCCAGCCCGCGCTGCTCACGTGCTTCTCGATCTCGACCACGGCGCGGCTGAGCGCGTCCGGTGGCAGCGTGCCTACGGAATCCATGCCGGCAGATCTTCCCTTCGGCTCACCAGTTCGTACAAATGGCTCATTGGCTGCACGACGGGACAGCTCCCTTGCCGTCGGCGACCGCCTGCAGGGCGCTGATGGCGTCGGTCAGCGTGCTGATCTTCACCAACTGGATGCCCTTCACGTCCGCGTGCAGCGCGGCCGCGCAGTTCGGCGCCGGGACCAGGAACACCGTCGCGCCGTCGTTCCTGGCGCCGGCGATCTTCTGCTGGATACCGCCGATCGCGCCGACCTGGCCGAGCGCGTCGATCGTCCCGGTTCCGGCGACGTGCTTACCGTTCAGCAGCGCGCCCGGGGTCAGCTTGTCGTAGATGGCCAGTGCGAACGCGGTGCCCGCACTGGGGCCACCGATGTCCTGACCGAGGTTGACCGTCACCTTCACCTGCGAGTCGACACCGATGGTGATCCCGACCATCGGCCGGGTCTCGTCACCGGGCGTCGCGGCGGTCTTCAACTGGACGGTCTGCTCGGCGGTGCCGCGGTGGATCAGGAAAACGACGTTCTCGCCGACCTTGTGCTTGCGGACGAACTCGCCGACCTGCGGGACCTGCGTCACCGTCTGGCCGTCGACGGCCAGCACGATGTCGCCCGGCTTCAACTTGCCCTGCGCCGGCGAGTTGTCCGCGACCGTCGAGACCTTCGTGTGGAACGGAACCTTCGCCGCCTGCAGCGCGGCCGCGACCGCGCTGTCCTGCGAGCCGGTCATCTCCGCGGTGTTCTGCTGCTCGACCTGGTCGGCGCTCTGGTTCGGCGGATAGATGATGTCGCGCGGGAACAGGTCGTGGTGCGGGTCGAGCCAGTTCCGCATCGCCTGCGGCAGGGTCAACTGCCGGTCGGGCGAGGTCACGGACACCGTGGTCAGGTCGAGCTGGCCCGTGGTCGGGAACGTGGCGTGGCCGGTGATCTCGACGACCGGCTTGTTCTTCGCCGATCCCAGGGTGTCCTTGACCGGCCCCGGGCTGAACGAGACGAACGGCACCGGGAACGCGGTGACCAGCCCCAGCGAGACGACGAGCACGACGATCGAGGTGACCAATGTGGCGGTACGACGTGTCACGAACCCTGCCCTGCGATCTTGGAGCCGGAGCTGCGGACCTCGGAAGAGACCGGCTGATGGTTACGACGACCCAGACCGCGGCGACGTTCCGGAACGGCCCGTGGGCCTGGCGCGGCGAGGGCGGCGCTGAAGCGGCGGAAGTCCTCGACCGAGGCGAAGGCTCCGCCGGAGCGGCGGCGCTCACGGCTGCGCCACCCGCGCCACGCCGCCCAGCACATCGCCAGCAGCGTGGCGACCAGCGGGAACGCCAGCCACGCCAAAACCTTCATCCGGCCACCTTCATGCGCCCAGCGTACGGGTCAGTGAGCGCCGACCCACTCGCTGCCACCGTCGATGAAGTGCTGGTGTTTCCAAATCGGGACCTCGGCCTTGAGGTCGTCGATCAACTGCCGGCAGGCGGTGAACGCCACATCCCGGTGCGATGCCGCCACGGCCACGATCACCGCGGCGTCGCCGATCACCAGATCACCGGTCCGATGGACGGCGGCCAGCGCGGTCACAGCGGGGTCGTCACAGACACGCTGCGCAACCTTCCGCAGGTGTTCCAGCGCGTCCGGGTGCGCCTCGTAGCTCAAGCGGTCGACCGGCTTCTGCTGGTCGTGGTTGCGCACAGTGCCGATGAAGAGCGCAGTTCCGCCCGCCGTCGGGTCCGCGACAGCCGCCAGTACCTCGTCGCTGGACAACGCGCTGTCGCGAATGTCCAGCAGTCTGATCGCGTCGCTCATCCGTTCCTCATTCCGGCCAGGTCCCCCGCTCACACCACACCATTCCATCCCCGCACCGCAATTCTCCCTCCCACCCTCCATTTCCAGGACATCCCCTCCCTCTCCGCCCGACGACGCGGGGCGCGTCGCGGCGTACCTTCCGCCCGACGGCACGGGAACGCGTCGTGGCGTAGTGCGGGGGCTGCGCTGCGTGGTACGGCGTACACCGGGAGAGACTGTTGCCTTCCTCACCGACCTGCGGGACCGGGTTCGGGCTCTGCCGGCGGCGAACAGCGGAGGGTTGTGCGTTCACCGAGCGAGGAACTGATGGACGGAACCAGTACGTTGGAGTTGTACGCCCCACCCGCACAGGAAGGCCCTCCGATGAGCGACGAACCGGACAACCCGGACAACCCGTTCAAGGGAACGCCGTTCGAGGCCATGTTCCAGCAGTTCTCCGGTGCGGCCGGAGCGGGCGGCGCCCCGGACCTGAACGCGATCTTCGCCCAGGTCCAGCAGATGCTGAGCGGCTCGACCGATGGCAAGCCGGTGAACTGGGACCTGGCCAAGGACATTGCCCGCAAGACCGTCTCCACCGCCGGCGACCGGTCGATGACGTCGGCCGACACCGATCGGGTCGCGGACGCGGTCCGTCTCGCCGAGCACTGGCTGGACGACGCGACCACGCTGCCCGAGGTGTCCGCGACCTCCGCGGCCTGGAGCCGTGCGGAGTGGGTCGAGAACACGCTCCCGGTCTGGCAGACGATCGTCGATCCGGTCGCGGAGCACGTCGCCGGCGCGATGGGCAACGCGCTGCCCGCCGAGGCGCAGCAGTTCGCCGGTCCGATGGCGGGGATGCTGCGGCAGTTGGGCGGTTCCGTCTTCGGAGCGCAGGTCGGTCAGGGTCTCGGCGAGCTCGCCGGCGAGGTAGTCAGCTCGTCCGACATCGGGCTTCCGCTGGGCCCGACCGGCCAGGCGATCCTGCTGCCAGACAACGTCGCGAAGTTCGCCGACGGTCTCGGCCTGACCGATGAGGACGTCCGGTTGTACCTCGCGCTGCGTGAGGTGGCGCATCAGCGGCTGTACGCCGGGGTGCCGTGGTTGCGCCAGCATCTGCTGGCCGCGGTCGCCGACTACGCGGCCGGGATCGAGGTCGACACCGGCAAGATCGAGCGGGCAATGGCCGACATCGACCCGCAGAACCCGGAAGCCATGCAGGAAGCGCTCGCCGGCGGCTTGTTCGAGCCCGAGGACTCCGAGCAGCAGAAGGCGGCGCTCGTCCGGCTCGAGACCACGCTGGCCCTGGTCGAGGGCTGGGTCGACGACGTCGTACGGCAGGCCACCAAGGACCGGATGCCTGCTGCGGTGCAGCTCGCCGAGACGGTACGGCGGCGGCGCGCGGCCGGCGGTCCGGCCGAGCAGACGTTCGCGACTCTTGTCGGTCTGCAGCTGCGGCCGCGCCGTCTGCGCGACGCCGCGAACCTGTGGGCCGCCGTCCGCGACGCCCGCGGTGTCGACGGCCGGGACAACCTCTGGTCGCACCCGGACCTGATGCCGAGCACCAGCGACCTCGACGACCCGATCGGCTTCGCGCAGCACGCCGGCGAACTCTCGGACATCGACATCAGCGACTTCCTCAACGAAGAAACCTCCGAGAAGCCCCAGGACGACGACGGAGACAACCCCACAAAGTAGAGGGCGACACCCCCACCAGATATACGGCGACAACCGGCCGGTGGACGGCAACAACCCCACCAGGTAGACGGCGACAACCCCACCCGGTAGACGGGAACAACCCACCCGGTGGACGGCAACAACCCCACCCGGTGGACGGCAACACCCCACCTGACGGGCGGTGACACCCCACCTGACGGGCGGTGACACCCCACCAAGTACAGGGCGACCACCCGACTTGGTGGGCGGCAACACCTCACCAGGTAGCCGGCGACAGCCCTACCTGGTGGGCGGCGACAGCCCAGCTGGTAGGTGGCGACCGCCCACCAGGTCGGTGGCAATCGGCCCGCCGAGTGGGGGTTGCCGGACCCCGCCTGCGAACGCTCGGGTGGGGATGGGGAGACTTGCCGAATGCTTCATGAGGATGCGGTTGAGGTCTTGGAGCGGTGGCGTGCGCCCGATGCGGAGCAGGAGGAGCTGCGGGCGCACTACCTGCGGCACCTGGCGGCGCATCCGGACGGGATGTGGCGCAGCTGCCGACCGGAGCATGTGACAGCCAGTGCTCTGGTCGTCGACAGTACGGGCGAGAACACGCTGTTGACGTTGCACAAGACCGTCGGCCGCTGGCTCCAACTCGGCGGCCACTGCGAGCCCGGCGACATCACACTCAGTGGCGCGGCCCTACGGGAAGCGACTGAGGAGTCCGGGCTCTCGGGTCTGACGGTGAGCCCCGAACCGCTGCAGCTTTCACGCCACCTGCTGCACGCGGGTGGGTGCGCGGGCGCGTACCACCTGGACGTCCAGTTCCTGGTCAGCGCGACAACAACGGAGTACGTCGTCAGCGACGAGTCGGACGACCTGTCGTGGTTCCCCCTGAACGCCCTCCCCGCCGACACCGACACCAGCGTCCAGGCCCTCGCAACCCGAGCCCACCACCAACTCGCTCGACCCTGATCCCACTCCGCCCGAAGCGGCTGAGCATGCATCTACGAGCACAGATGAGTGGGCCGGCCCAATGAGCCGGCCCACCTCCTCACAGCAGGACAATCCCCACCCCAGCCCTGCTATCCCCGTAGCACCGCGTTCCCCGTGATGTGATCCCCCGCTGGTACTGCGTTTCCAGCCACCCCCGTGTGTTCCCCCGATGCACTGCCCCGCGCTGCAACCACCGTGCGGTGCAGCTTTCCCAACTGTCCCCGTGGCTCCCCCGGTCGTACTGCGACCCGTGCTGCGATCCCCCGCTGGTACTGCGCTTCCAGCCACCCCCGTGGATTCCCCCGATGCACCGCCCCGCGCCGCAAACTCTGTGCGGTGCAGCTTCACAACTGTCCCGTGTGCTCCCCCACTGCACTGCCCCGCGCTGTAAATGCTGTGCGGTGCAGCTTTCCCAACCGTCCCCGTCGTACTGCGACCACCTGCTGGTACAGCGTTTCCGGCTATCCCCGTCGTACAGCGTCCCCGTGATCCCCCGTTGGTGCAGCGTTCCCCGATCTCGTGGTGCGGTCCCCGTCGTTTGGTGCACCCGAGCCGCATCCCCCCGGTGCGGTCGGGTCGTCGTCGGGTGCCGCCCCTGAACGGCATCGGCGATCGGTGAAAGCTCCCCGTTGCATGGAGAACGAGCCGATACGAAGAAGGTGACGGGTCAGGCGTGACGAAGTAGGGATCTTGTCGCGTCCCAGCCCTCGAGGCCGGGATCCAGTCGCGCTAGGTCAGCGTTCGATCGCAGACGGTGCCAACCAGGGCCCGTGGCGACCGCGTGGCGGCGGGGTTTGCGGGCCTCGAGGAGGGCCAGCGGTGTGTCGAAGGTCGGCGCGAGTTCGGTGATCCATGCAGCGACGGGGAGCTTGACGCCGACAGCAACGAGCGAGCCGTCCTCGGCCGGCGTGACGGCGATGTCGGCGTGGCTCAAGGCGCGGAACAGTTTGCCGATCAGTAGTCCAGGCAGATCGGGTACGTCGTGTGACACTGCCACGACCGCCGCAGCAGGTCCGGCGAGCTCCACCGCGTGCAGAACGGGCCGCTCGGGATCGACTGCGTACGTCGGAGTACCGGGCCAGGTCAGCGCCCTCATCTCGGCCACCGCGTGCTCGTCCCCGGCGACGGCAACCGCCACGTCGACGCGATCGAGCGCTGCCAGCACCTCGTACGTGTCCTCGGCCAACGCCAATCGCCACGCCTCGTTGTCCCGCCCCGGTGGCGCCCACGTCCCCGCCCCCGGTACGACGACGACAACCACGCGCCGGTCGGCCGCACTGTCCGGTCCAGTCATGCCGACGTGCTCACGTGGTCATAGGTGCTGCGGGCAGCGGCGACCTCGGAGATGTGGGTTTCGGCCCAGCTTTTGATGGACGCAATGAGCGGCATCAGGGTGCGGCCCAACTGTGTGAGGTCGTAGTCGACGCGGACCGGGACGGACGGAGTGACCGAGCGGGTCAGGAGCCCGTCGCGTTCCAGCGAGCGGAGCGTCTGGGTCAGCATCTTCTGGCTGACGCCGGCGATGCGTCGCGACAGGTCGGAGTACCGCTGGGGCCCGTCCGCGAGGGCGGTCAACACCAGGGTCACCCACTTGTCGCTGATCCGGTCGAGCAGTTGCCGGGCCGGGCAGGTCGCCAGGAACGCGTCGTACTCGCGGGCTGCCTCTTCCCGGCGCTGGGCAGCTGTTCGGGTCGGCATAGCTCTCCTCGTCGTGCGATACGCACTCCGAAGTGCGTACTTCCCGGCAGAGAGTAACTCTCCGACAGTGGTGTCTCCAACCACGACAAGGAGAGAGCAACGATATGCGCGCGCTAGTAACACGTCGCCCCGACGCGATCGAGTTGATCGAGACCGACGTACCCGAGCCGGCCGCAGGACAGGTCCGGATCAGGGTGGCCGCGGCCGCGGTCAACCCGGTGGACGTGGCGGTCAGCACCGGAAAGGCCGTCCAGTACGGCGTAACCCGTGCCCGCGATCAGTTCGGGCTCGGCTGGGACGTCGCAGGCACCGTCGACGCTGTCGGGCCTGGGTGCAACCTCGAGCCGGGTACGCCGGTGATCGGGCTGGCGGATCTGCTCGGACGACCGCTCAAGACACATGCGGAGTACGTCGTCCTGAATGCCGAGGCGGTCGCGCCCGCACCAAAGGACCTGGACCTCGCCGCTGCTTCCACCATCGCTCTCAACGCCCTGACCGCATTGCAGGCGCTCAAGGCCATCCAACTCACCCCCGGTCAGACGGTCCTCGTCACAGGCGCAGCCGGTGGGGTCGGCGGGTACGCCGTCGAGCTCGCCAAGCACTTCGGTCTGACAGTCATCGGCACCGCAGCAGCGGAAGACGAAGACTTGGTACGGCGTCTTGGCGCGGACCATTTCGTGTCACGCGCGGAGGACCTGACAGCCGCGGTGCACGCGATCGTCCCTGGCGGCACCGACGGTTCGGTGGACGCGGCGGTGCTCGGCATCGGTGCGCAGGAGCCGGTCCGCAACCGCGGCTGGCACGCGCATGTCCAGGCGGGTCCGACCCCACCGGCCCTGCGAGGCATCACCGTGCAACAGATCTTCGTCGAGGCGAACCGTTCGGAGCTGTCCGAGCTGGTGCACCTGACCGAGGCAGGAGCCATCTCCACGCGGATCGCCGGCACCTTTCCACTCGAGGACGCGGCAACGGCGTACCGGCAACTCGCCAAGGGCGGCGTCCGCGGCCGCCTCGTGCTGGTGCCCTAAGCGACATGCCCTAAGCGATGTGCGCTAGGCGGAGGGCCTAAGCGGAGACCTGCAGTTCCGGGGTGATGAGGCCGAGCCGAAGCGCGGTCATGATCGCGTTGGCGCGGTTGGTGGCGCCGAGCTTGTCGTACAGGCGCGAGACGTAGGTCTTGGCCGTCGACAGGCTGACGAACATCGTCCCCGCGATCGCCGGAACCGAATGTCCACGGGCCAGCAGCGCCAGCACCTCCCGCTCCCGCGGACTGAGCGCCATCACGGCCGGCACCTGAGCGGCGGCACTACCGCGCCGAGCCAGCGCGGTCGCGAGTCCGGTCGCGGTGAAGGACGACGCCGCCACCGCGGCGTGCCGGATCGCCCCGAGCACCTCGGTGTTCGGGGCGGTCTTGCCGACGAATGCGGACACCCCGGTCTCCAGCGCCCGGAACAGTACGTCGTCCTCGGACTGCGACGTGAGTACGACGATGCCGATCCCGGCGTGGCGGTCACGCAGCTCACGAGCGAGGCGCAGCCCGTCGGCGTCCGGCAGCACAACGTCCAGTACGACGACATCCGGGTGGTGGGCGGCGACCGTCGTAGAGGCCTCGGAGGCGAGGGCGCACTCAGCGACGATGCTGATCTCGGGATCCGCGCTGACCAACCGGATCAGCCCGTACCGCGTCAGTGTGTGCCCGTCGATGACGACCACGGTGATCGAGCTGCTCATGATTGCCCCCGTTGAATCCCCAAGCGCAGCGTGACGAGTATCACCTGCTGTAACTATGATCGCTCAACTACTACGCCGCGTTACGCCGTTTCAAACAGGTGCTTTTAATCTAAACGCGCTAAACGTTCGGTAACCAAGTTCCGGAGGGAAGCCGAGCGAACACAGCCAGCACAACCCCGGCGATCATGAACGGCCCGAACGGCAGTGCGGTCTTCCGTCCCCCGCCGGCGATCGCGATGACGCCGATGCCGACGACGCCACCCAGGAAGAAGGCAGCGAAGGCACCGATCAGCAGTGCATTCCACGACAGGAACGCCAGTACGCCGCCGACCAGCCCCGAGAGCTTGACGTCACCCCAGCCCATTCCCGCCGGGTACAGCAGCACCAGCAGCAGGTAGAACCCGAACAGCGCCGCTCCACCGAGCACCGCGCGAACGAGCGCCGACCAGTCGTGGTCCCACCACGCGGCGCCGGCTAGCAGTGCTAGCAAAATCGGGTACGACGGCGCCACGATCGCGTTCGGCAGCCGTCGTACGTCGAGATCGATCAACGCGAGCGCCACACCGGCGCCGACGAACCAGAGGTACGCCGGGAGCGCGGCAACCATGTCGATCCGCAGCGCGACGGCCGCGAACAAGAGCCCGGTCGCGAGCTCCACGAGCGGATAGCGCACGCTGATCGGCAACCGGCAGTCCGCGCACCTGCCGCGCAGCAGGACCCACCCGACCACGGGCACGTTGTGCCGGGGCCGCACGAGGCTGTCACACCGCGGGCAATGCGACGGCGGACTCACCACCGACTCCCCTCGCGGTACTCGGTACACCACCACGTTCAGGAACGACCCGACCGCCAACCCCAGCAGCCCGGCGACGAACACGATCATCCCGGCCTCGACCAACTGAGCACCGTCACCTGACGATGCCCCGGACTCGGAGCCATCGGGTTGCTGTCGACCAGCGCCACCTTCGACCGCAGCGCAGGCGTGCCGGTGGTCGAGCACGGGCCCGCCCCGGAGCAGATGTACGCGGACAGGTAAAGACTGAACACGAAACCGGGCGAGTCGTCAGGTACCTCGATGACCGGCCCGCCGAAGGTGAAGCTACCGGTCACCTTGACCCACAACGACCGCGAGACGACCCCGAACCGGAAGACCTGCTCCTCGGCGTTGTTGAGCGTGATGTCCAGAACCGCCTTCGGTGTGTACGTCGTGCCCTGGACGTAGAACAGGCTGTCGTT
This sequence comes from Kribbella sp. NPDC055110, assembly GCF_053607525.1. Lineage (NCBI taxonomy): Bacteria > Bacillati > Actinomycetota > Actinomycetes > Propionibacteriales > Kribbellaceae > Kribbella > Kribbella sp. NPDC055110. The sequence continues at coordinate 42,693 of NZ_JBSGTS010000018.1, read as the reverse complement.
GGACGATGCGGTGACGACTGCACAGGTCGAGGCATTGCCCGTGCCCGTGTACGGCGTGTTCGTGATGCAGCCGCTGCCGGCGCGCAGTGTCGGCGGGACGAAGGTGAGCTCGAGGCGGAGCGTGTCGAGCATCTCGGTGCCCTTGTGCTTCGCGATAGCGGCCGAGTAGGTGAGCTTCGCGCCGGAGAACGTGCCTCTGTTGACGAGCTGCGCGAGCGTTCCGACGCCGCCCTGCAGTACGTCGATTGACTCGGTGTGCATGGCGTTGTCGCCGTACGACGGAACCGTGACAGTGAACGGAGTACCGTTCGTCGGGTCGAGACGGACCGAGAGAGCGTCCTGACTCGATCCGGCAGTGTTCCCGTGGACGACAACGAGTTTCGCTCCGGTGAGAACAGAACCGGTGGGGATGGTGGTCGGTGGCGTGTAGCCCGACACCTTCACCGTTCCGGTCTCGTTGCTCGCGCTCGTCTTGACCCAGGTCGCGCTCTTCCCGTCCGCCTGCGCGATCCAGCCCGGGTTGTTGACGAAGAGCCCCGCGTCGTCGACCGTCGTCATGCTCAGCGCGTTGGCGCCGGTCCAGGCCGTCGGCGTGTCCGAGCCCGTGGTCTGACCGTAGATCGCGATCGGTGCCTTGTTGGTGTGGTACGAGCCGCAGATCTCCGCATGCCCCTTGTTGACCACGAGCTGGCTGTCGCCGCCGAAGACGAACTGCACACCGACGGCGTTCGCGTCGTTGATCGGGTTGTCGCACGAGCCGGGGACGGCGGGCAGCACCGGCGGCTTGGCAATGATGTTGCCTGCGGCATCGGTCGGGGTGCCGCCGACCAGCGTGCCGTTGTCGATCGTCCAGAGATTCCTACCGGACGGCAGCAAGGGATTGGCGTTCGTGCCACTGTTGCGGAAGTCGAAGTAGTACGTGCCCGGTTTGAACCACCAGGTGCTGTCCTTGCACGAACTGCTGCTGCTCATCATCGCGTTCAGCCCGGCGGCATCGTCGTACGTGCCCGGTTCGAAGGTTACGACCGTGCCACGCGTGGTGCAGGCCGGCAGGTCGCGGTGCGGTGGCGGCGTGGTCGTGTCGGGCGCGTAGGCGGGGTCGTCGCCGAGCACGTTGGTGGCGTTGCCGATGTTGCACGCCGTACCCACGCTCTGGATCGTTCCGGAGCAGGAGCCGCGGGCCCAGACGTTGGCGTTGGTGTTCAGGATGCCTTTGACCACGTTGATCGTGGAGTTCGAGAACACGTTGCCGTGCACACGCAGAGCGGAGCCGGTGCTCGGCTGCGTGATGTTCAGGCCGTCCTCACCCGCGACCTTGCCCAACGTCAGGATGGCGTTGCCTGGGCGGTTGCAGTTGGACAGCGACGGGCATTGGATCAGGACCTTCTTCGGGTCGGCCTCGCAGGTGACCGCGGCGGAGTCGGAGCCGTGGAAGTTGGTCAGCTGGAGGGTGTCGGCGGCGCCGAAGCAGTGCTGGCCGGTGTTGTGGTTGTAGGTGCTGTTGCGGAGGTTGTTGATCGCGGCCTGCATGGCGCCGTCGGCGTTGTACGTGTCGGCGACCTGGTCACGCAGGCCGACGGTGGTCCGGACGCTGGTGTCCGACAACGTGAGGAGCGCAGACAGGCTGAGCGCGATCACCGTGATCACGATCAGCACGAGGACGAGGGCCGCGCCGTCGTCGCCACGGGCCCGGGCACGGGCGATGCGGTCTCTCATTGCTGCCTCCGCTGACCGGTGAGAGTGATCGGGTAGTCGCCGACGGACGCCCCCGTGACCCGGAACGTCAGCGAGATCTCATCTGGTACGTCGGCCGCGTCGCAGGGGCTCGAACACGTCACAGAGATGCTGCCGGGCTTCACGTTGTGCGCAAGGACGATGTCGGTCCCCGTGGTTGCGGGTCCGAGGCACTTGACCCGGTGCAGTTCGCTGACGTCGCCGAGCGGTCTCAGGTAGTACGCGACGACGTTCGTCGCCGCATCGGTCATCGACTTGTCCGGGTCCCACGCATCCGAGAGGAGCCGGACAACCGCTGTCGGGGTGGCCGCCGTTCCGCAGGTGAATCCTCCGGCGTTGTACGCAGCGTTCAGCTGCACGGACCGTTTGAAAGGCACCGAGTTCGCATTGACCGCGGCCCAGTCCCGCAGACCCACCTCGGCGACGTCGCGGGCGAAGTACGACGAACTGATCTGGGCGTCGTGCGACAACTCCAGCCGGTCGGACGTGTCGGTGGTGTTGCGAAACGCACCGATGACCACATTCGCCAGCGGCACCGTGACGATCGCGAGGATGGCGACGGCGACGAGCAGCTCGACGAGCGTGAAGCCCTCGTCAGTACGCCGGGTCAGCATGTCGTGTCCAGTCCGCACGGTTTCCGCAGTACGACGTCCACTCGCTCGGTCGCGCGACCGTCGGCGCTGGCGACCTGGATCGTCAACAGCTGCAGGCCGAGATCCGTCGAGCAGCTCGTCTGCCACGAACCGCCGTTCCAGTACCGGACCGTCCCGCTGACAACGCTCGGCGTGAAACCGGACGGGGCGGCGAAGGCCGGCACCAGAGCGTCCGGCTTGTACGACGCCGCGCTCGCACACGGGACGTAGTGCTCGGCAGCGACCGAGGTCTGGATCGCCTCGGCGTAGTCGCGGACGGCCGTGCCGGCGGTGGCCTGCTTGCGGTGCACGTCGGAGATCAGGACGCTGGTGACGAGGCCGGCCATGATCGCGACCACCGCGATGCCCATGATCGCGACCGCGATCAGCAGCTCCAGCAGCGACTCGCCCTGCTCCCCCCGAGCCCCGCTCATGACTGGACCTGGCGGAAGATCCCGTACATCGCGGACACCAGCGCGACCGCGACGAACCCGACGATCACCCCCATCACGACGATGACCAGCGGCTCGAACAGGCCGATCAGCTTCTTCAGCTTGTAGTCCAGCTCGCCCTCGTAGTACTCGGCCGTGACCTCGAGCTGGGTGTCCAGCGTCCCGGTGTCCTCACCGACCCGCATCATCTGTGCCGCGGTCTTGGGGAACAGCTTGGTCGCGGCCAGTGGACGGGCGAGGCCCTCCCCCTCCAGCAGGGCCTCGCCCGCCACGCCCAGCGAGCGACGAAACACCAGGTTCGGCAGCGAACCGGTGGCGACGCGGAGCGCCTCCGGCAGCTGCACGCCCGCACCGACCATCGACGCGAGGATGCGGCAGAAGCGCTCGACCAGAGCGAACTGGATCGTGCTGCCGAGCACCGGCAGCGCCAGGAACAACCTGTCCCGCAGGTAGCGACCACCGTGCGTCTGCACGATCCCGAAGACGAGCAGCGCCAGTACGGCGACTCCCCCGCCGACTGCCCACCACCATGCGGTGAGGAAGTCCGTGACTGCCAGCAGCATCCGGGTCGGCAGTGGGAGCGTCGCGTGCAAGCTGGCGAAGAAGTCCTTGAACCGCGGCAGCACGAACGCCGCGAGCACGATCACCGTGACCGTCGACATCACTGCCACGATCGACGGGTAGATCATGGCCTGCTTGACCTTGCGGCGCGCTTCGAGGTCGCGCTCGAGGTACGTCGCCAGTTGCTGGAGCACCGTGTCCAGCTGACCGCTCAGCTCGGCGGAGCGCAGGATGCCACGGTAGAACTCCGGGAAGATCTTCGGGTGCCGGTCGAAGCAGTCCGAGAGCTTCTCGCCGCCACGCAGGCCGTGCTCGACCTCGGCCATCATCCGCCGTACCGACGCGTTGTCGGCCTCCTCGCCGAGCGAGTGCACCGCATCGATCAGCGGCAGGCCGGACTTGATGAAAGCGCCCAGCTGGCGGGACAGATGCATGACCTCCTCACGCTTCACCCGGTGCGGCGTGATCTCCAACTGCAGGACGCTGCGCTTCTCGGTGACTCGGATGTCGCGCAGCTCGCGCTCGTACAGCGCCAGCTCGGCGTCCTCCCTGCTCTCCGCCTTGGTGGTGCCCTTCGCAACCTGGCCGTCGGGTGCCGTCGCGACGTACGCGTACCTCGTCATCGGTCAGCTCCCGACCATGTAGATGGATCGCATGACCTCGCCGATGGTGGTGACGCCGGTCTCGACGAGCCGGATGCCTTCCTCGGTCAGCGTGCGCATCCCTTCGTAGCGGGCCACCTTGCGGATCTCGTCGTGCGCGGCCCGGTCGACGACCAATTCGCGGATCGCGTCCGACACCGGCATCAGCTCGTAGACACCGGTCCGCTCCAGGAACCCGGTGTGCGCGCAGAAGTTACAGCCCGCGCCGCGGACGAAACCGTTTTCCGGCGTCCGTCCGCCGGCTGCGGCGAGGAAAGCGAGTTCCTCGGCCTTCGGCTCGTAGTACTCACGGCAGTTCGCGCACACCCGCCGTACCAGACGCTGGGAGACCACTGCGGTCACCGAGGACGCGATCAGGAACGTCTCGATCCCCATGTCCAGCAGGCGATGCAGAGCGGTCGCGGCGTCGGTCGCATGCAGGGAGGAGAGGACGAAGTGGCCGGTCAGCGCGGACTGTACGGCGATCCGCGCGGTCTCCACGTCACGGACCTCGCCGACCAGGATCACGTCGGGGTCCTGGCGCAGGATCGACCGCAGACCACCGGCGAACGTGATACCGGCCGCTTCGTTGATCTGGATCTGGTTGATCGAGTCGAAGGTGTACTCGACCGGGTCCTCGATCGTCATGATGTTGCGCTCGGGACTGTTGATCTCACCGAGCGACCCGTACAGCGTGGTGGTCTTGCCGCTGCCGGTCGGTCCGGCGCAGATGACCATGCCGTACGGCGCCCTCAGCAGACCGGAGTACGTCGCGGCCATCCGATCGGGCATCCCGAGCTGTTCGAGGCGGTAGAGCGGGCGGCTCTTGTCCAGCAACCGCAGTACGACCTTCTCGCCGCCGACCACCGCAGTGGCGGAGACCCGGATGTCGACGGGCCGGCCTTCGACGTCCATGCTGATCTGGCCGTCCTGCGGGCGCCGGCGCTCGACGATGTTGAGGTCGGCGAGGATCTTGATCCGGCTCACCACGGCCGGGCCGATCGACCCAGGCAGCTCGAGTACGTCGTGCAGCGCGCCGTCGATGCGATAGCGGACCCGAACGCGGTCGCCGTGCGGTTCGATGTGTACGTCGGACGCGCGGTCACGCAACGCCTGGGTGATCACGAGCTGCACGACCTGGACCACCGGCGCGTCGTCGCTGGCGCCAGGGGTCTCCGCACGGAAGTCCTTGCGCACCGCGTCGCGGGCCTCGAACACCTTGACCCGGTCGTCGATGCCGGTCAGCGCGCGGTACGCCGTACCGATGGCGTGCAGCACGTCTGTCGGCGCCGCGAGCTTGAGTGCCACGTGGTGCCCGAGCGCGGCCTGCAGCTCGCCGACGACAGACGGGTCGGCGACGGCGACCGTGACGACGTCGCCACGAAGCTCGAGCGGTACGGCGACCAGGCTGCGGGCGGTCCGTTCGTCGATCAGGGCGGCCGCGGCCGGGTCTGGGCTGACGGTGCGCAGGTCGGCAAGGTCGAGGTTGTGCTGCTCGGCGAGGTGGCGGGCGCGGGTGCGCTCGATGTGCAGGTCCTGCTCGGTGGCCGCCGGGATGATCTCCGGGTGCGAGTTCGGTGCGGCGTGCCGGGGTTCGGGCCGGTCGGCCTTGCGGAGCTTCATGCCGGCACCCCCGCTCGCAGCCGCGGCCGGGCCTCGACGTCCTTCGGGTAGAGGCTGCGCGCGACCGCATCGTCGTACGTGACGACCCCGTTCTGCACCAGCCTCGACAGGGACTGTTCGAGGGTGAGCATGCCGTCGCGCTGACCGGTGACGACCGAGTTGCGCAACTGGTGCGTCTTGCCTTCCTTGATCAGGTTGCGTACGGCGGCGTCGGCAACCATCACCTCGTACGCCGCGACCAGGCCACCGCCGATCCGCGGAACCAACCGCTGGTACACCACACCGGTGAGCGCGGCGGCGAGCTGCACTCGTACCTGGGCCTGCTGCTCAGCGGGGAACACGTCGATGACGCGGGCGAGTGACTGCGCCGTGTCGTTGGTGTGCAGGGTCGCGAAGACCAGGTGGCCGGTCTCGGCGATGGTGAGGGCGAACCGGATGGACTCCAGGTCGCGCATCTCGCCGACCAGCAGTACGTCGGGGTCCTCGCGCAGGGCGGAGCGCAGCGCATCCGCGAAACTGGCGGTGTCGCTGCCTACCTCACGCTGGTTGACGGCGGAGAGCTTGTGGTCGTGGACATACTCGATCGGGTCCTCGACCGTGATGATGTGGCAGGCGCGATCCGTGTTGATCTGCCCGATCATCGCGGCCAGCGTGGTCGACTTGCCGGAGCCGGTCGGGCCGGTGACGAGGACGAGACCCTGGTGTTTGCGGGCGAACTCGTACAGGACCGGCGGCAGGCCAAGCTCGTCCATCGACGGGATCTGGCGCGGGATCATCCGGAGCGCCACCGCCGTGTCACCGCGCTGGGTGAACGCGTTGCCGCGGATCCGGGCCTCGTCGCGCCAGGAGAACGAGAAGTCGTGTTCGTGCTTGGTGTTCCAGTCCGCGGCCTGCTCTACGGTGAGGACTTCTGCGAGCAGGCTGTCGGTGTCGTCGCGGGTCAGTGGGTCCAGGCCGCTGACGGAGTACAGGCGCCCGTGGACGCGGAGCTGTGGTGGCATGCCCGCGGTCAGCAGCAGGTCGGTGCCGCCGGCGTTCCAGAGCTCTTCGAGCAGCAGGTCGACCCGGCTGCCACGAACAAGACTGATCATGGTGCTTCTCCAGGTGGTGTACGAGTTCACGAAAACCGGTGAGGAAGGGCCTTGGGGAAACCCCTCCCCACCGGCGTCAGGTGGCGATCAGCCCTTGTAGCCGACGCACTTGCTGGCGGCGTTTCCTTCGAGCTTGGTGATCGTGGTCGTGGTCGCCGCGTAGTCCACGTCAGCTGCTGGCTGGTGCAGGAAGCCGCTCGCGACGAGCGCAGCCATGTCAGCCGGGTAGGTGTTGTTCTGCGCGTACGCAGCCTCGGCAGCGACGGAGACGGTCTTCACGTCCGTCTTGCAGGCGCTCTGGGCGCCGCGGTCCTGGATGCCGTTGACGGCGAAGACGACGATGCCGGACAGCACGCCGAGGATGATGATGACCATCAGGAGTTCGATCAGGGTGAAGCCGGACTCGTTCTTGCGGGCTTCGTGGATTCGGTTGAGCATGATGTGATTCGCTTTCTGTTCAAAGGGTTTTGGACGGTCTGTGCTACGCGGAGGGCGGATCGCGACTGCACCTCCCGTCGCTCGCGCCGAGGACATCGGCCAGTCGGCGGACGGCCTGGCTGACCGGGTGGTCCGGGTAGCCGACGGAGATGGGTTCACCCCGGTTGATCGAGGCGGGTACGTCGGTCCAGTTCGGCAGCTGCACCGTGATCGGAGTCCTGACCAGCTGGTCCACGTCGGCGGCGGCCAGATCGGCCCGGCTGTCCGACCGATTGACCACGACGGTCCGGTCGCCCGCGTCGTACAGGAGGTCGAGGACGTCGAGGGTCAGCCGCAGGTTCTTCAGCGACGGCCGCTCCGGCGTCGCGACCAGCACCTGGTGGTCGGCCGCGTCGAGCGCCGCGAGTACCGACGCATTGAACTGCGCCGGCGTGTCGACGACGACGTAGTCGTACACGCCACGCAGTACGTGCAGGAGCTCGGCGACGAGCGTGTGGGGGATCTGTACCGCGTCCCCGGGACCCGTCGGAGCCAGCAGGCAGTCCAGGGCCGGCCGGAACGGGGTCATAAGGCTGACCGCTTGTTCGGCGGTCAGAGATCCTGCCCACTGCAACCCGTCGTACAGACTGCGTGCTGGACGCAGCCCGAGAATGCACGCGACGTCGCCGAACTGCAGGTCCAGATCGACCAGGCAGACGCGGTGAGTGCCGAGGGCGCACAGGGTGACGGCGAGGTTCGTGGCGACGGTTGTCTTCCCGCTGCCGTCCTTGGCCGCGAAAACTGTGATGATGCGCCCGTCCGACATCCCGACACCCCCTGGCGCCACTCTGTGTCACCGCGATGCGCGTTGACTTCGCCTAAAGAGTGGCGGTGCAGCGGATTTCGTCACAGCGGGTGAACGGACGACAGGAGCTGTCGTTCGGTCGACACCCTGTCGTCCGAACGGCCGACAGGGTCAGCCGACGGCGGAATGGAGGCGGAGCGCAACCTGGACATCCAGGGCGCGGTCCGGGGACTGCCAGCCGTCGCCCAGCAAGGCGGTGATGCGGTCGAGTCGCTGCTGCACCGTGTTGGGGTGGATGTGCAGCGACGTGGCGGCCCGGGTCGGGCTCTGGCCGGCGGCGAAGTACGCCTGCAGTGTGCCGATCAGGTCGGTGCCTCGCTGGGTGTCATAGTCGAGGACCTTGCCGAGTACGTCGTGCACGTGAGTGCGTACGTCGACCTCGGACGCACCGACCAGGCCTGCCACACCCAGGTCGTCAGGTGTCGCGGACTCGCAAAGGCGGCCCAGACGGACCATGGTGGTGACCAGGCGTGACGCCTGTCGGTGTGCCTCGACCAACGGCTCTCCCCAGGCCGCGGGGCCTGTCACAGCGATCGTCACGCCGGTGCGCTTGGCCAGCTCGGACAGGTCGCGTGCGGTGGCCGCAGCGCTCGTACGAGCGAACAGCAACACCAGGTCCCCGCCGTACGGACCAGACAGCACCAGTCTGTCTTCCAGTGGTGCGGACAGCCGCGCACGTACGCCGGTGTAGTCGCCGCGGCACACCGCGACGACCAGGTGATCGTGCCGATGGTTGGGAGCGAGTAACCGGAGTCGATCGGTCAGAGCGCGCGGATCGGCGCTCCCACTCAGTACGTCGGCCAGCAGGTCTGCCTGTGCTCGTTGGGATTGCTCAGCGGCCTGTCGACGGAACAGGAGTACGAGTGCGGTGACAACGGCTGCTCGCTCGACGATGCGCTGGTCTGCACCGGACAGGTCGTCGGCACCACCAATGACCAGCGCACCGAGCCGTTCGCCCTTCGCGGTCGCTGCCACGACCCAGCAGTCACCAGTGCGAGTCAATCGACCGGACTCGGACTCTTGCCACGGCACCGGCGTACCGGGGATGCTCCCGGCTACTGCCAGCTCGTTGCCGCTGGCATCGACCAGTACGACCCACACGTCGAGCAACTCGGCCAGTGCGGCGGCGATGGCGTCCACATCGCCACCGGACAACACGATGTCGGCAAACCGGTCATGCGCTGCGGCTGCGTGCTCGACGCCGGCGTGTGCAGCAGACAGCTGGTCCAACGCCGCAGCGGTCTCCGCCGCCGCACGTACCTGTACCAAGGTCACTGCGGCCAGTGTGGCCAGTGAACCGAGCAGCGACACCTCGTCACGACTGAACGGGCGTCGTGTCCGGTTCGACGCGAACAACACACCCACAAACGCTCCGTCGACCACTAACGGCGTACCGCAGATCGCTACCAGCCCTTCCTCTCCGACCGCGTCGTCGATCGGAGTGGTGTGCCGAAAGCGGCGGTCCGACGGGTAGTCGGCAGTCCAGTACGGCTTGTAGGTCTCCGCCACCAGACCGCCGAGTCCTGCGCCAAGGGGCAGCCGCAACTGCTGGAACGCGGCAGAGACGGAGCCGTCGGTGGCCCGCATGTACGTGTCGCCACGCGTCTCGTCGTACAGAGTCAGGTACGCGACGTCCGTGCCGACGAGGGTGCGGGCGCGGTGGACGATGGTGTGCAGTACGCCGCCAGGGTCGCGGGCGGATGCCAGCTCGCGCGCCACGTCGACCAGTGCGGACAGCTCGGCCTCACGCTTCTTGCTGGCGTCCATGCCCGCCCGGATACGCAGGGCGAGGTCGCGTGCCACCGCGTCCTCGCCCGCCGCCCGGGACAGCTCGCTCCCGGACGCATCCTCGGCCAGCAGCCGCAGAAGCTCCTCCATGGCCTACAGCGTAGTGAGATCTCGACGATGTGTTTCGGTGTACGACGTCACCGCGACGATCGAGATCACCGCGCACGCCGCGACGTACACAGCGATCGCATACCCGGAGTCGTACGCCTTCAGCAGAGCGACCGCGATGAACGGCGCGAGACCGCCCGCGACGATCGACGCGAGCTGGTAGCCGACCGAGACACCGGAGTACCTCACCCGCGTCCCGAACAGCTCAGTGAAGAAGGACGCCTGCGGTCCGTACATCGCACCGTGCAGCACCAGACCGACCGTCACAGCCAGTGTCGCGAGTGCGAAGTTGCGAGTGTCCACCAGTGCGATGAACACGAACGCCCAGACGCCGACACCGACCGCACCGATGAGGTACACGGGCTTGCGGCCGATCCGGTCCGACAGCGCGCCCCAGAGCGGGATCGCGAAGAAGTGCACCGCAGCGGCGATCAGTACGGCGTTCAACGCGAACGACTTGCCCATGCCGAGGTGTTCCTTCGCGTACGTCGCGATCACGATGGTGAAGATGTAGTAGCTGACGTTCTCCGCCATCCGCGCACCCATCGCGGTCAGCACCTCCCGTGGGTACCGCGTGATCACCTCGAGAATCGGCAGCTTGTCCGCCGGCTGCTGCTTGGCGCGCGCCTCCTGGAACACAGGTGACTCCTCGATGCGCAGCCGCACCCACAGGCCCACCAGCACGAGTACTGCGGACAAGAGGAACGGAATGCGCCAGCCCCACGAGTTGAAGGCCGCATCCGACTGGAACGCAGCCAGCCCAGCCAGTACGCCGTTTGCGATCAGCTGACCCGCCGGCGCACCGGCCTGCGGCCAGGACGCCCAGAAGCCACGCCGTGCCGGATCACCATGCTCCGACACGATCAGTACTGCGCCTCCCCATTCACCACCCAGTGCGAACCCTTGGATGAGCCGCAGCACCGTCAGCAGGACGGGGGCGAGCGCGCCGACCTGTGCGTACGTCGGCAGCAGACCGATCGCGAACGTGGCAACACCCATCATGAGCAGCGAGAGCACCAGCAACTGCTTGCGGCCCAGCCGGTCACCGAAGTGCCCGAACACCACGCCACCGATCGGACGCGCGAAGAAGCCGACCGCGAACGTGGCGAAGCTCAGCAGCGTTCCGGTGAGCTCCTCACCCTTCGGAAAGAACAGGTCGCCGAACACCACCGATGCGGCGACCCCGTACAGGAAGAAGTCGTACCACTCCACCGTCGTACCGACGAGACTCGCGCCGACCACCCGGACGATCGACGAGCGGGTACGCACTGGTTCTGTAGCTGTCATTGGGCGGGCTCCTCAGTTAGTGGGCGGTCCAGCCGCCGTCGAGTACGAACGAGCTCCCCGTGATGGAGGCGGACGCGGGGCCGCACAGCAGGGCCACGAGCTCCGCCACTTCGGCCGGTTCGATCAGCCGCTTCACCGCGACCGGCTCGAGCAGGACCTTCTCCAGCACCTCTGACTCGGACAGGCCGTGGGTCGCGGCCTGGTCCGCCAGTTGCGCGGTGACCAGCGGCGTCCGGACGTACGCCGGGTTCACACAGTTGCTGGTCACGCCGTGCGCAGCACCTTCCAGCGCGACGACCTTGCTGAGTCCTTCCAGTCCGTGTTTCGCAGCGACGTACGCCGCCTTGAACGGGCTGGCACGGAGCCCGTGGACCGAGCTGATGTTCACCACACGGCCCCAGCCGGCGCCGTACATGTGTGGGAGCGTCTGCCGGATCAGTCGGAACGGTGCCTCCAGCATCAGCCGGAGGATGTAGCTGAACCGCTCCGGCGGGAACTGCTCGACCGGTGCGATCTGCTGTACGCCGGCATTGTTCACCAGGATGTCCACGTCCGTCGGGAGCTCCGACAGCCGCTCCAGCTCGGACAGGTCGGCTACGACGGTCTCAACGCCTTCCAGCGCGTCCAAACCGGCCCGGTCGAAGTCGACGGCCACCACGTGGACGCCGTCCGCGGCCAGACGCTGGGCGCACGCGGCGCCGATACCGGACGCGGCTCCGGTGACGAGGGCTCGACGGGTCTCCATGGCCGATGACTGTAGAAATCCGGACCCCGGCGCACTATGGGATGCGGTCACACAACCCGACGCGGTCGCATAGCCCGACGAGCTACTTATCCACAACCGGACCTATCAAAGCAGCGCGCCACGATAGGTGGACCTATTGTTGAAACATGGTCGATATCGAACCGCCGAAGCGGAAGGCCGCCGGTGTGCCCGCCGTGCTGTCGTCGTTCAAGTTCGGTCTCCGCGAAATGGGGCCGGTGCGCACCGGTCGCGCCTTCCTGAAGATGAACCAGGACCGCGGGTTCGACTGCCCGTCCTGCGCGTGGCCGGATCCGGAGCACAAGCACACCGCCGAGTTCTGTGAGAACGGCGCGAAGGCGGTGGCCTGGGAGGCGACCCGCAAGCGGGTGCCCCGAGAGTTCTTCGCCTCGCATTCGGTCGAGGAGATGGACCGGATCTCCGAGTTCGACCTCGGCAAGCTCGGCCGGATCACCGAGCCGATGCTGCTGCGGGCCGGCGCCACGCACTACGAGCCGGTCGGCTGGGACGAGGCGTTCCAGGTCGTCGCCCGGCACCTGAAGGCGCTCGTCGACCCCAACGACGCCGTCTTCTACACCTCCGGCCGGACCAGCAACGAGGCCGCGTTCCTGTACCAGTTGTTCGTCCGCGCGTACGGCACCAACAACCTTCCCGACTGCTCGAACATGTGCCACGAGTCGTCCGGTACGGCGCTGTCCCGGGTGATCGGCAGCGGCAAGGGCGCGGTCACGCTTGAGATGCTCGAGGAGTCCGAGCTGATCGTGGTCGTCGGGCAGAACCCGGGCACCAACGCGCCGCGGATGCTCACCCACCTCGAGGCCGCCAAGCGCAACGGCGCCTCGATCGTCGCGGTGAACCCGCTGCCCGAGCCGGGCCTGATCCGGTTCATGAACCCGCAGAAGCCGCGCGGCCTGGTCGGTAAGGGTACGCCGCTGGCCGACCAGCATCTGCGGATCCGGATCGGCGGCGACCAGGCCCTGTTCCTTGCCCTCGGCCACCTTCTGATCGAGGCCGAGGCGGCGAACCCGGGCACCGTGCTGGACAAGTCGTTCATCGAGTCGCACACCAGCGGCTTCGACCTGTACGCCAAGCACAACAGCGAACTCGACTGGCCCGCGGTCGAGCAGGCCACCGGGCTGCGGCGGGCCGAGATCGAGGAGCTGGCACAGCGCTTCATCAAGTCCAAGGCGACCGTGGTGTGCTGGGCGATGGGGCTGACGCAGCACCGCGACGCGGTCGCGACGATCACCGAGGTCGTCAACGTGCTGCTCCTGCAGGGCAACATCGGCAAGCCCGGCGCGGGCCCGTGCCCGGTGCGCGGACACTCGAACGTCCAGGGCGACCGCAGCATGGGGATCTGGGAGAAGATGCCCGACGCCTTCCTGGATCGGCTCGATCACGAGTTCTCGTTCACCTCTCCGCGAGCGCACGGCATCGACGCCGCCGCGACCGTTCAAAGATTGCGCGACGGTGCGGTGCGGGTGTTCTTCGCGATGGGTGGCAACTTCGCGTCCGCGACCCCCGACACCCAGGTCGTGCATCGCGGGCTCAAGCAGTGCGACCTGACCGTGCACGTGTCCACCAAGCTGAACCGGTCGCACACGATCACGGGCCGCGAGGCGTTGATCCTGCCGACGCTCGGCCGGACCGATCACGATCACACCGCGGCGGGTCCGCAATCGGTGTCGGTCGAGGACTCGCAGGGCGCCGTACACCTGTCGAAGGGCAACCTGATTCCGCCGGCGCCGGAGCTCAAGTCCGAGATCGGGATCGTGTGCGGGCTGGCGCAGGCCGTCGTACCGGATGTCGGGCAGATTCCGTGGACCGATTTCGCCGACGACTACAGCCTGATCCGGCAGCGGATCGGGCGGGTCGCGGACGGGTACGAGAACTTCGAGGAACGGCTGCGGGACGGTGACGGCGGCTTCCTGCTCGCGCACGCGGCGCGGGACAAGCGGGAATTCAAGACATCCGACGCGCGGGCGCAGTTCACCGCGAACGAGCTCACCTGGTTGCCGACGGAGCCGGGCCGGTTGCTGCTGCAGACGCTGCGCAGCCACGACCAGTTCAACACCACGATCTACGGCCTCGAGGATCGGTACCGCGGCATCCACGGGACCCGCGACGTCGTCTTCGTACACCCGGACGACCTGACCGAGCTCGGCCTCGAGGACGGCGGGTACGTCGACATTGTGAGCGAGTTCCGGGGCGTCGAAAGACGGGCGTCGCACTTCCGTCTGGTCTCGTACCCGACGGCTCGTGGCTGCGTGGCGGCGTACTACCCCGAGACCAACGTCCTGATGTCGGCCGACGACCTCGCGAAGGGCAGCAACACCCCGGTCGCCAAGGGCCTCACGGTCAGGCTGGAGCCGCGCAGCTGAGTGCGTCAGCCCAACCAGGAGCCGACACCGTCCCACGCGTACTCGAGTTCGCGGGCGACAGCGGGATCCGGGAGCCGGGACGTGACCTGGGCGAGCGCTATCCGCATGCCCTCGGACCCACCGTGCGCGTCCAACTGGAGGCCGAGCTCGCGAGCACGGGCCTCACCGGGACCTTCGTCCAGGTACTTCCCGGCCTTACCGATCTCCGTTAGTTCCTGGACGACGGCCTGCAGGTCCAGGCCACCCGTCTGTTCCGATGCGTCGGTCACCGTTGCTCCGATCCGGGTCGAGCTCCCTCACTCGGCAACAGAATGCAGCCGCCGCCTGACCCACGGTTGAAGTATCGCGAGCACAAGGGCCACCGCGGCGGTCGCGAGCCAGAGTCCTGCTGGGCCTGCATTCTTGAGCAGTTGGGTGACGGTGATCGGCGCGATCGTCGTGGCGATACCCCAGCTCAGGCCGAAGACCGCGAGGTAGCGGCCGCGGGCCTCGTCGGGCGCGAGGCCGGACGCCTGGGTGAGGTAGCGGGTCAGCAGGAACAGTTCGCCGAGGCTCCACAGAACCGAGGCGAGCAGGAACACGATGAGGTTGTGGGCGAACGCGCTGACCACGAGACCCGCCGCGACCAGTACGTAGCCGATCGAGATGGCACGGAAGTCGTCGAGGTGCTGCACGCGGAGCAGTCGTTGGGCGACGATCAAGGTGACCGCGGACACCGCGAGGATGATGCCGGTGCCCGACTTGGGCAGTCCCTGCTCGAGCAGCGTCAGCGGTACGCCGATGATCAGCTGCATGTAGATCGTCGCGAACACCGTGCCGCCGGCGAGGAGCAGGAGAAGTCGCCTGTCTCGCCAGACTGCTGCGGGGCGATCCGACGCGCGCTCCCGGCGTACGTCGGGAGGCAACGCGAGCGCGACCAGAGCGGCGCAGGACAAACAGGTGATCGCATCGGCGACGAAGAGCCAGCGGAGGTCCCAGTGGCTGATCGCGGCGGCGAGCAGCCCTGCCAGTACGCCGGCCACGGCGAGCGCCGCGCTGTACAAGCCATACGCGGCGGGGCGATCCTCGGGCTCGGTGACGTCGGCGATCATCGCCTGGCTCGGCGGCTCGTAGATCTCGAACGCGAGGCCGAGCAGGATCGTCGCGAGTACGGCGGACCACAGCGCGTGGCTGAGCGCGATCCACAACTGCGCGATCGCGCAACCGGCCAGACCGAGGACGATCGTGCGGCGGCGACCGAGGCGATCGGCCAGCTGACCACCGAGCAGCCGGGACGGGATCGTCGCGGCCCCGAAGACCGCGAGAATCAGACCGACCTGGCCGAGCGAGGCGTGGAACTCGACCGAGAGCACCACGCCCAGGAACGGGAGCGTGAACGCGCCGATCCGGTTGACGGCGCGAGCGACGACCAGGATCCACACCGTCCGGGAGAGCCCGCGCGCCGTGACGACTGCACTCACCTTGAACCCCCATGACTGTCTAAGTGGCTATGATCGGTCACGCAAGCCTGAGCCTACGGAGGTGACGCGTGACTGGTCAAGTGTCTTTTGATAGTCATGCCCGGAGTGTGCTGGCCGCGTCCGTCGAGTACGTGAACCGGCTGACCCCCGGGTACGCCGGTGGCGTCGAGCACACCGCCCCGTCCGACGAAACCCAGGCGGTCGCGGAGGCGCTGACCGCGATCGGTTACCCGCCCAAGTCCGTGCCGGCGGATGATGCGCGGCGACTGGTGCAGCTCGCGGGGCGGATGCGAATCGTCTTCGAGGCCGCGAACACCGGCGACCTGGACGCCGCCGCAGCGGAGATCAACGCGCTGCTGGTGGACACGAACGCGCGTCCACAGCTCGACCGCGGCAAGGACCGCCCATGGAGCCTGCACTTCCATGGCCCCGACGAGCAACTCGCGAACGGCTGGGCCGCCGGCTGCGCGGCCGGCCTCGCACTCGCCGTCGGCAGCGACCTGGCCGGCCGACTCGGCGTCTGCGCAGCCCCCCACTGCGACCGAGTCTTCGTCGACGTCTCCAAGAACGGCCAACGCCGCTTCTGCTCCCCCCAATGCCAAAGCCGCGTCAAAGCCGCCGCCCACCGAGCCCGCCAAGCCACCACCTGACCCGAACTAAGAACAGGCGCTGGCGACCGAAGACATGGCATACGGTGTGCCCAGTCCCCTGCAGGTGTGCCGAGTCAGCGACGGGTCAGGGTCGGGTTGGCCGGGTCCTCGTTGTTGATGAGGAGCTGCGCGCGTTCGCCGGGACGGACCTGGTCGACGTACAACTGCTCTCCGGGGCTCTCCGCCGAACCGATCGGGTACGCCGTCCGCAACTCAGGCGCCCGCTTGAAGTAGTCGAGCCCGACCCGAACAACGTCCCGCCCACCCCGCCCCCGCAACACCTCCGCCAACTCATCAGCCAACGTCGTCTTCCCAGCCGCCGAACACCCGTCCACCCCCACCCGCACGGGATGCGCACGCCCGACCGCCAACACAACGTCGGCCAACTCCCCCAGAACCGCCGCCCGCTCACCCATGCCCGACATCGTCCGGTACAGCAGGTGCCCCACCCGAACGAATTTCGAATGGGGCACCGCACTGGTCGGGCTCAGCCGACTGGGGTTAGTTCGCGTTCTTCTTCGGGGGCTGGGGTGGCGTGCTTGGCGGTGTTGTCTCGGAGCCACTTGGGGGCCCACCAGTTGGCGTCGCCCAGGAGGGTCATGATGCTGGGGAGTACGACGGCGCGGATGATCGTTGCGTCGATCAGGATCGCGACCGCGAGGCCGACGCCCAGCTGCTTCATGTCCAGCGTGCTCAGGGTTGCGAAGACCGCGAACACGCCGATCATCACGGCCGCCGCGCTGGTCACCACGCCGGCCGAACCGGTGATGCCTTCGGCCACCGCCTGCTTCGTCGGTACGCCACGCAGTACCGCCTCGCGGATCCGGCTGACCACGAACACGTGGTAGTCCATCGACAACCCGAACAGCACCACGAACAGGAAGAGCGGCAGCCAACTGACCACAGCGCCGTTCGACCGGAAGTGCAGCAGTCCTTCGGCCCAGGTGTTCTGGAAGACCGCGGTGACGACGCCGTACGCCGCGCCCGCACTCAGCAGGTTGAGCCCGATCGCCGTGATCGCGACCACCACCGACCGGAACGTCACCATCATCACGATCATCGTCAGCAGCAGCACGAACCCGATCACGAGCGGCAACTTGTCCCGCGTGTGGGCTGCATAGTCGACGTCCGCGGCCACGAACCCACCGACCGCGTACTCGACGCCCGGAACCTTGCCGACCGTCTCCGGCATCAGTTCCTTGCGCAGCTTGGTCAGCGAGTCCCGTGCCTGGTCGCTACCGCCCTCGTACGGCGTGGCGACCTCGAGCGTCGCGACCGTACCGTCCTTGGAGAACCGCGGCTCTTCGAGACCGTCCGACGCGAACAGGCTGTCGCCCTTGGTCCGCTGCATCAGCTCAGCCAACGCGGCCTTCACCGCAGGCTGCTGGTTCGCAGGCGCCCGTACGGCGACCTCGTGGCTGGTTCCCGTACTGGGGAAGGCCGCGGTCAGCCGGTCGTACGCCTTCATCACCGAGGTCGTCCGCGGCAGATCCTCCGTGCCCGGGAACTTCAGCGTCATCCCCAGCGCCGGCGACGCGACCGCGAGCAGCGCCGTGACGGCGACCAGCAGCGTGGCGATCGGGTGCTTCAGGGCCGGCTTGAGAACCGTCGGCCAGAACCGCGGCTGCTTGTTGCCTGCCGTCAGCCGCCACACCAGCGGGATCCGCGGCTTGTCCACCCAGCGACCGAGCTTCGCCAGTACGGCGGGCAGCACGGTCAGCGAACCGACGACGGCCACTGCGACGACCAGGATCGAGCCGACCGCGAAGGACGAGAACACCGCGTCGCGGGCCAGGAACAGGCCGGCCATCGAGATGATGACCGCCGTACCGGAGACGACGACCGCGTGCCCCGACGTCGCTGCGGCGATCTCAACCGCGTCGACGTGACCGCGACCCTTGGCGCGTTCCTCGCGTTCACGGCGCAGGTAGAAGAGCGAGTAGTCGACGCCGACCGCCATACCGATCAGCAGAATCACGCTATTGACCGCATCCACAGCCGGCACCAGCTGCGAAGCCGCCGCCGACAAGCCGATCGCGGCGGCCACCGCGGACAGCGCGAGCACCAGCGGTACGGACGCGGCGATCAGCGCACCGAAGGCGATCAAGAGGATCGCCAGCGTCACCGGCAGGCTGAACATCTCCGCCCGCTTGAAGTCCTTGCCCAGCGTCTCGTTGAGCGCCTTGTCGATCGACAGTCCGCCGACCTCTTCGATCCGCAGGTCCGGGTACTGCTGCTGAATCTTCGCGGTCGTGTCGAGCAGCGGCTGGACGCGCGCGCCGTCGTCCGAACCCTCCGGCACGTCCTTCAGCGTCACCCGCACGATCACCGCGTCGTTCTTCGGCGACGGCATCGGCTGAGCGACCTCCGCGACCCCACCGAGGGCGCGCATCTGCTGGATCACCACCGCCGCGGCCGTGTTCGCCGCCGTCTTGTCGAGCTGCCCGGACGGAGCCGTGATCAGCACGCTCTCGACGTCCGGGTCGTCGAAGTTGCCGGACTTGACGATGTTGTCCGCCCGGGTCACCTCGCCGATGTCACCCTCGTTCTTCGACTCCTTGGTCCCGGTCACCTGCCCGAGCGCGAAACAGGCGATCACGACGACAACCCACATCGCGATCGCCCGCCACGGATGGGTCGCGCTCCAGCGCGCTGCCCGGACCGTGATCTGTCCCCTGGCCATACGTTCCCTGCCCCTCTGCGCACCCACCGGCGCCCCACCCAGCGCTCCCTGGCGTGGCGCTGGCTACGGAAAGAAGCCTCGCCGCCGTGACCCGCCCCCGACCATGCAGGAAGCCCCCCAGGTCACCCTGAGGCAAACCCCACCCCACCCTTTCCCGTACGCCATACGCACCCCGGCCCACCCCAACCTTGGGCCTCCACCAACCGTCCCCAGCCACCCCAAACGGCCAACCAAACCCCAAAGCCGAACGAACGGCCGCGCAGGCGGCCGGGAGGACGGCGCCGGCGCCGGCGCCGCGAGCTGGGGTGGGCGCCAACCCGACTTTGGGCATGACGTCCGCACACAACGCACCGATCCGTACGGACTCGGTGCACAAAGTCGAAGCGAACGCTGGCGCGGACGGAGCCGACGCGGGCGGTACGCCGTACGCGCCCCGGCCGGCCTGCTCCGCGCCACCCCCGACTCCACCACCCAACCTTGAGCCCCCACCAACCGTTTCCAGCCACCCCAAACGGTTGGCCAGAGCCCAAAGTCGAACGAACGGCCGTGCAGGCGATGAGCGGGACGGCGCGGGCCAGGTGGGGATGAGGCGCCTGCCCCACTTTGTGCATGACGCCCGTATGCGACGCGCCGATCCGTGCGGACTCGGTGCACAAAGCCGAACGAGCGCGGGCGCGGGCGGAGCCGACCCGGACGGTACGCCGTACGCGCCCCGGCCGACCTGCTCCGCGCCACCCCCGACTCCACCACCCAACCTTGAGCCCCCACCAACCGTTTCCAGCCACCCCAAACGGTTGGCCGGAGCCCAAGGTCGACCGAACGGCCGGGCAGGCGATGAGCGGGACGGCGCGGGCAAGGTGGGGATGAGGCGCCTGCCCCACTTTGTGCATGACGTCCGTATGCGACGCGCCTATCCGCGCGGACTGGGTGCACAAAGTCGAACGAACGCGCGGGCGCGGGTGGAGCCGGTGTGGGCGGTACGCCGTACGCGTCCCGGCCGCCTCGCTCCGCGCCAGCGCGACTCCACCACCAACCTTGAGCCCCCACCAACCGTTTGCGCCCGCCGAAAACGGTTGGTGAAGGCCCAAGGTTGGCCGGAGCACAACGTCGAACGGACCGCCGGGCTGGCGGTAGGCGGGGACGGCGCCGGCGAGCTGGGGTGGGCGCCGACCCGACTTTGTGCATGACGTCCGTATGCGACGCGCGGATCCGTGCGGACTGGGTCCACAAAGTCGAACGAACGCGGGCGCGGGTGGAGCCGGTGTGGGCGGAGTCGGCGCGGGTGGAGCTGGTGTCGGCGGTACGCCGTATGCGTCGCGGCCGGTCTGCTCCGCGCGGGCCCGGCTCCGCCACCCGGCTTTGGGTCCTCACCAACCGTTTTCGGCGGGTGCAAACGGTTGGTCGGGGCCCAAGGTTGGGTGGCGGTCGTTGGCGCGGGGGTGGAGGCGAGGCGGGCGCGGGGCGGGGCGGGCGCAGGCGGGGGGCCGGGGGCGGGGTGAGGGCGGAGGCGGCGCAGGGGCGGGGCGGAGGCGAGGCGGGCGCGGGGGGCGGGTGGGCGCGGGTGAGGGTGGAGGTGGGTTAGAAGTCTTCTGGGGTTAGGGAGGTGGCGGCGGAGATGCCTTCTAGGTAGCCTTCGGCGCGTTCGGATTTGGGGTAACGGTGGACGAGGGCCCAGAAGGTGGCGTTGTGGGTCGGCTCGATCAGGTGGGCGAGTTCGTGGACCAGGACGTAGTCGACGACCCACGCCGGCATGGACTGCAAACGGGTCGACAGGCGGATCGATCGGTCCGCCGGAGTGCAGGATCCCCAGCGTCTGTTTTGGTTCGAAACCCACCTCACGGACGCAGGTTCGGGCACTTCGGGGAGGTGGCGACACGCGAGTTCGTGTGCTCTGGCCAACAATTTTTCGTCCGACACGCGCGATCGGCTGCGCTGCTTCTCGAGTCGCGCCAGCATGGTTTCGACCCAGCGCGCCTCCTCGGCGGCGGACAGCCGGTCGGGCATCAGCACGACCACCCGCTCGCCGTCCCGGTACGCGCTGACCGTCCGCTTGCGGCGCTTGCTGCGCCGGATATCCACATAAGGCGGGATCGGGCGCGGTGGAGAGTCGGCCATGGCTCAAAAATGTACCCCCCGATTCCGACAACTTTCTTCGGTCCACACCCTGTGCATGGGTGTTTCCGCAGGTCAGACGCCAGATTTTGACGTCGGCGACCCTCGTTGTTCACATCGTGTTCCCCCGCCCGTCCACAGCGCCCGGCGGCGCGTCCCACAGGTTGCGCACAGAGTTATCCACAGGGGTGGACAACGTGGGCTTGCCCCCGCCGCCGCGACCTCCTAGCGTCATCGGCAACAGGCTCCCGGACCGCTTCCGGGGCCGCTCGGAGGGGAAGCCGAGTGGTGGCGGAAGCGGATCACCGGGAGCCTGTTCCGCGTCGGCGAAAGTTTCGGTAAGGGCTTTCCTCGGGGGATTCACGCGGCACGCGGACCGGGAGGTGCGCTTGAGCCTGCGCCAGGAGGCCGTAGGGTGAATCCCGACTGGGCCGAACGGCCTACGGCAGGACGGTCTGCCGTTAGCATCCAACGACTGCCCGGGGTGAGACCCCGGGCTGGAATTCAGAGCAAGGAGAGGGCCCTCATGGCAGAGACCTGGAGCGGCGAGTTCTACTGCGTCAAGTGCAAGGCCAAGCGCACCGCCGACGGCGAGGTCAAGGTCAACGACAAGGGCACGCGCATGGCGAAGGCCAAGTGCCCCGAGTGCGGTACGAACCTGAACCGGATCCTCGGCAAGGCCTGACGCACCAGCACCACGTCGTAGAGGCGGTGTCCGGCACGTTGCGCGTGCCGGGCACCGCCTCTCGTCGTACCCGACGCCGTACCTCGACCGCGACACACAGCGACATACTTGGCCCCCACCGGCGCCGGGGCTTGGGCGACCGGACAGAATGGGAACGTGTCGGACCTTCCTCGTAAGGCGCTGAGCCGGACCGCGAAACTTGCCAGCCTGCCGCTCGGTGCCGCCGGGCGTGCGACGGTCGGCCTGGGCAAGCGGATCGGCGGCGCGCCCGCCGAGGCCGTGTACGCCGAGTTCCAGCGCCGTACGGCGGACCAGTTGTTCGCCGTCCTGGGTGAGCTCAAGGGCGGCGCGATGAAGTTCGGGCAGATGCTCAGCCTGATGGAGTCCGCGATGCCGGAGGAGCTCGCGGCGCCGTACCGGGCGACCCTGACGAAGCTGCAGGACTCCGCCCCGCCGATGCCGGCCTCGACCGTGGACACGATCCTGAGCCGCGAGCTCGGCAGGCGCTGGCGGGACCGCTTCGACGAGTTCGGCGACGTACCGGCGGCCGCCGCGTCGATCGGCCAGGTGCACCGCGGCCGGCTGAAGGACGGCCGTGAGGTCGCGGTCAAGCTGCAGTACCCGGGCGCCGCGGAGGCCCTGCGTGCCGATCTGCGTCAGCTCGGCCGGTTCGCGCGGACGATCGGCAGCCTGATCCCCGGCCTGGACGTGAAGCCGCTGATCGCCGAACTCCAGGAGCGGATCGGCGAGGAGCTCGACTACGACCGTGAGGCGCAGGCCCAGCAGCAGTACGCCGACGCGTTCAAGGATCACCCGGAGTTCGTGGTGCCGCGGGTCATCAAGCACTCTCCCGCGGTGATCGTGTCCGAGTGGATCGAGGGCCGGCCGCTGTCGTCGTACATCACCGGCGGCACCAAACAGGAGCGGGACACGATCGGGCTGAAGTACGTCCGGTTCATGTTCAGCGGGCCGAAGTACGCCGGTCTGCTGCACTCCGACCCGCATCCGGGGAACTTCCGCGTGCTGGCCGACGGGCGGCTCGGCGTGGTCGACTTCGGCCTCTGCGCGCGGCTCCCGGACGGCCTGCCGCCGGCGATCGGGCGGCTGCTGCGGATCTCGCTGAAGGGTGACGGCCTGGCGGTCCGGGACGGGCTCAAGGCCGAGGGCTTCATCAAGCCCCGGATGGAGATCGACCCGGACCAGCTGATGGACTACTTGGCGCCGTTCGCGGAGCCGGCCCGCGAGGAGAGCTTCCAGTTCAGCCGGGACTGGATGCGCGCGCAGGCGAACCGGACCGGCGACTTCCGGTCCCCTAACGCGTCCCTGGCCCTCCGCCTCAACATGCCGCCGTCGTACCTGCTGATCCACCGTGTCTGGATCGGCGGCATGGCCGTCCTGTCCCAGCTCGAGGCCGAGGCCCCGTTCCGCTCGGTCCTGGAGGAGCTCCTGCCCGGCTTCAGCGACGACTGAGCGCGGGCAGCGCGCGCAGGGTGACCGCCAGCAGGATCGCCATCGCAGTGAGCGCCACGGCGGTGATCCCGGCGGCGACGTGGAGTCCGGAGGTGAAGGCGTCGCGAGCCTGATCGAGTACGTCGGCAGGCGCGCCCTGGCTGATCGCTTCGCCCAGCGAGTTGTCGCCACGACCGTCGGTACGGCTGCGGTAGACCGCGGTGACCACGCTGCCGAGTACGGCGATGCCGAGCGAGTACCCGAACTCGTTGCCGGTCTGGGTCAGCGCACCGGCGGAGCCGGCCTTCTCGGGCGGCACCGAGCCGATGACCAGGTTCGTCCCCAGAATGACCAGCGCGCCCGGACCGAGGCACTGCACGGCGAACGCGATCACCAGCACCGTGGTCGAAGTCGTCAGGCTGACCACGGCCATGCCGGCCACCGTGAACGCGACACCGGCCGGGATCAGGATGCCCGGGCGGATCCGCTGGCCCAGCCGCGGCGCGAGCTGGAAGCCGATCGTCGACGTGATCATGCCCGGGACCAGCGCCAGACCGGCGTCGAGCGGAGTCATCCCCTTCACCAGCTGGAAGTACTGCGCGACGAAGACCATCACGCCGCCGGACAGCATCGAGTACGCCGTCATGCTGCCGAGCGTCACGCTGAACGTCCGCCGCGTGAACAGGTGCACGTCCACCAGCGGGTCGTCCAGCCGCCGCTGACGCCGTACGAACATCCAGCCGAAGGTGCCGCCGACCAACAGGGACCCGATGGACTGGGCGCCGGCGCCGTGCGCGGCGAGGTGCTTCAGGCCGTGGATGGCCGGCAGAATCGCGGCCAGTGACAGCAGAACACTCGGTACGTCGATACGCCCGGCCTTCTCGTTCCGGTACTCCGGGAGGATGAACGGCCCGACCGCCAGCAGAACCACCATCGCGGGAACGCCGATCAGGAAGGCGGAGCCCCACCAGAAGTGGTTCAGCAGGACGCCACCGACGATCGGGCCGACGATCGCGCCGACGGTGAAGCAGCCGCCCCAGACACCGAGCGCGGTCGCCCGCTGCCGCTCGTCCGGGAACAGCGTGGAGATCAACGCCAACGTGCACGGCGCGATCGCAGCTCCGGCGATGCCCAGCACCGCGCGGGCACCGATCAGCATCTCGGGGCTCACGGAGTACGCCGCCACGATCGAGGCGACGCCGAACACCGCAGCGGCGATCAGCAGCAGCCGCCGGCGGCCGAGGCGGTCGCCCAGACTGCCCATAGTGATCATCAGGCCGGCCACCATGAACCCGTACACGTCCAGGATCCACAGCTGCTGGCTACTGGTGGCGCCGAGCGCTGCGGTGACCGCAGGCACAGCCAGCAGCATCACGAACAGGTCCAGGGACACGAGCAGCGACGCGAGGCACAGCACGCCCAGCGCGATCCACTGCCGCTTGCCGGTGGCCACGGTGTCGGCCTCGAGGCTGAGGGTCATGATCCGGTCCTTCCACAGGAGTGTTGTCACTCACTGCGTCGGACGGCACATTGCGAGATCGACAGTGGGTACAGAGATTTCCAGGAGGTCGTGATGACAACGATGGACAACCTGCCCGCGGTCATGTCAACGGAGGAGTGGCTCGAGGCCCGCCGGGAGCTGCTGAGGCTGGAGAAGGAGGTCACCCGGGCCCGTGACCGCCTGAATGCCGAGCGCCGACGGCTGCCGATGATCCGGATGGACAAGCCCTACATCTTCGAGGGACCGGGCGGTGAGCTCGGTCTGCTCGACCTGTTCGACGGCCGGGATCAGCTGGTGATGCACCACTTCATGTTCGGGCCGGACTGGGACGAAGGGTGCCCGAGTTGCTCGTCAGCCGCTGACGAGATCGGCAACCTCCGCCAGCTGTACGTGCGCAACACGTCACTGGTCGCCGTGTCGCGGGCGCCGTACCCGAAGATCGCCGCGTTCAAGGAGCGGCTGGGCTGGACGTTCCCCTGGTACTCGTCGTACGGGAGCGACTTCAACTACGACTTCCACGCCACGCTGGACGACCGCGTCGCGCCGGTGATGCTGCACTTCCGCACGCAGGAGCAACTGGCGAACGAGAAGGGGACGCCGTGGACGGACGGTCCGTGGACGGCGGACATGAACGGCGAGGAGATGCCGGGCATCAGCACGTTCGTCCGGGTCGGCGACGAGGTGTTCCACACGTACTCGACGTTCGGCCGGGGCATCGAGGACTTCCACAACTGCTACCGGTACCTCGACCTGACCGTCCTCGGTCGGCAGGAGGTCTGGGAGGAGCCGAAGGGGCGCGCCGAGCCGCTCGGTCTGCACGTCGGCGGACCCGCGATGCGTGTCCCGGACCGGTACGACTACCAGTAGACCGAGTCGAGCTTCCCCTCGATGCCGCGGACGTTCTCCCGGGCACACCGGTCGCAGTACAGCAGCTTGCGGCCGTCCTCGACCGAGGTCATCCAGGTCAGCGGCACGTCCTCGGACGCCGCCTGTTGACCACACAACGCACAGGTAGCACTTGCCATAGGACTATTCTGCACCGCGTGCGATGGGTGATTCACGGCGAGGGTGAGGTCTGGGGCAATCGATGGTTGAGCGTACGGCGGTTGGACGTCGAGCAGCCTGATGGCGAGCGGTACGACTACCACGCGGTGCGCCTCAAGGACATCGCCGCCGCGGTCGTGACCCGGGACGAGTGCGTGCTGCTGATGTGGCGGCACCGGTTCCTGACCGACACCTGGGCGTGGGAGATCCCGATGGGGATCATCGAGGCCGATGAGAGCCCGGTGGCCGCCGCGGCACGGGAGCTCGAGGAGGAGACCGGGTGGCGGGCGGACGGGCTCACTGAGCTCATCCGCTCGGAGCCGGCGGCCGGGATCATGGACTCGCGGCATTTCGTGTTCCGGGTGACGAGTGCGCGGTACGCCGGACCGCCGACGGAGCGCAACGAGTCGGACCGGATCGAGTGGATCCCGCTGGCCGACGTACCCGGAATGATCGCCCGGCACGAGATCGTCAGCGGCATCACGCTGGTCGGCCTGCAGCAACTGCTGCTCTCTGAGCGTGGCTGAGGGGCGGCACCCCCTTTGGGTGCCGCCCCTCAGTGATTCAGCTGGTCAGGCTGTGATTCTGGTGGATCAGACGAGGCGGGCGAGTGCGAGGCGCGCGCGTGCGCTGGCCCTCTCGGCTCGCCGGCCTGCCCGCTCGGCCTGCTTCTGCGCCTTCTCGATCTGGTGAGCGAGGCGGAAGCGCCGGTTCTGCTCTGCGTCCTTCAGCAAGCTACGACAATGAGCACGGGCGAGATCTTCGTGAAGTAAATGCATTTCGGTGCTCCTGGTGAAAGTCTGAGTGGTCACGTTGAACTCGTTTCGGATGGGTTGAAGGTCGTCAGGCGGCGGTTACGGTGTCACTCTTGCGGGGACGCCCACGGGGCCGCTTGCGCGGAACCACCACACCTTGGACGAACAGTTCGCCGCCCCACACTCCCCACGGCTCGGAACGCTCGAGCGCTCCGGCCAGGCACTCGGCCTTCAGCGGGCAGGTGGTGCACAGCGACTTTGCGTACTCGACGTCCGCCGGCGATTCGGCGAAGAAGAGTTCCGGCGCGTAGGACCGACAGGGCAGGTCCTGCGACGTTGCGACCTCGGTGAAGACATCGAGGAAGCTCACGCTCATTCCGGTCACCTCCCAGTGACTTTTGGTTGCTGATCTCTTGTCGTCGGTGACGGCTGCCGGTTTGACGGCCGCCAAATCTTTGGGACAAACAAAAGGGCCGCGGGACCCTTGGTGGGTTCCGCGGCCTGGAGGTGCCGGCTCTGACGTCTTGTCAGACCGGTGGACTCCATGCTCGAGAACCCGAACCGCCGTACTTCACATCGCCGACAGCTCCGCCCGTGAACTGGGCAGCGCCGGAGGCCATGAGCACAACGGTCGCGACGTGCAGGCGCGGCGAGGCACCCTGAATCGGGGCGCACGGCAGCGCGGCAGCGTCGCTGAACGGCTTCTTGACCGTGTTGGTGATCATTTCCAGGGCACCTCCTCTCGTTGTGGCGAAGCGGGCGGCTAGCTCGATCGCTATGGTGGTTTGAAGTTTTCGGCCAGGCTTCGACCGCAGAAAGAACAGTACGCCGTCCGCGCCGGAGCCCGCAAACTATTTATTGTCAGTTCGCGAAGTTGGCCGGAAGTTGCCGCTCCGGCGGCGGGAACTCACCGCTGGCCAGCCCCGGCGAAGCCAAAAACAGATACCGTCGGCACGCTCCGGGACGCCATCCGCACGCTCCGGGATCGTTGCCTCTGTCACCTAACTGCCACGTCTGCCCCCAGCAGAACACGGCACGTCCTCCAGGATGCGCCGCGATTCTCGTGCCTGGCAACAGGTTTGCCCGAAAGGGCAACCGGTCAGCGGGTGCAGAGGTTGAGGATGTGCTCGCCGTACTTGGTCAGCTTGGTGTGGCCGATGCCCGGGATCTGCCGGAGCGCCTGGGCGTCGCCGGGCTTGGTCTCGGCGATCGCGGTGAGGGTCGCGTCGGTGAGGATCACGAACGCCGGCATCTTCTCGGACTCGGCCTGCTCGGTGCGCCACTCGATCAACGCGTCGTACAGCTTCTGGTCGATGGAGGACGGGCAGTCCTCGCAGCGGCCGAGCTTGCGGGCGCCCGGGTCGGTCAGGCCGCGGCCGCAGACCCGGCATTTCGGGATCGGGCGGCTGGACTTCTCGGAGCGCGCCGGGCGCTCCCAGTTGGTGGGCGTCGACGGGGTCCACTCGGAGCGCGCCGTACGGACGCCGATCGGGTCCAGGAAGCGGGTCGGCCCGCGCGTACCGCGACCGCCCGGCGAGCGGGAGGTGGACCAGCTGATGAACAGCTGCTGCTTGGCCCGCGTCACGCCGACATAGAACAGCCGCCGCTCCTCCTCGACCTGCGCCGGCGTCTGGGCGTAGGTGATCGGCAGCGTCCCCTCGTGCGCCCCGACGATGAAGACGGACTCCCACTCCAGGCCCTTGGCCGCGTGCAGCGTCGCCAGCGTGACGCCCTCGGCGAGCGGCGCATGCTGGATCGTCGCCCGACGGTCCAGCTCGGCCATCAGCTCCGGCAGCCGCGCGTCGGGATTCGCCGCGGCGAAGTCGGACGTCATCGTCACCAGTGCGCTCAGCGACTCCCACCGATCCCGCACCGCGCCAGTCCCGGTCGGTGGCTCCTGCGTCCAGCCGGCACCGCCCAGCACTCCGGTCACCGTGGTGACCAGGTCGTCCCCGGCCTGGCCGGCCTTGGCCTGCCCACGCAGCAGTACGGCGGCCTGCCGGATCTCCGCGCGCTCGAAGAACCGCTCCGCACCCTTCAGCACGGTCGGGATCTTCCGCTCGGCCAGCGCCTGCTCGAAGTTCTCCGACTGCGCGTTGGTCCGGAACAGTACGGCGATGTCCCGCAGCGCCACGCCCTCGTCCTTGAGCCGTACGACGGCCCGCGCCACCGCGTCCGCCTCCGCGACCTCATCCGAGTACTCGCGGTAGACCGGAACCGGCCCGGCCTCCTTCTGCGACCGCAGCGTGACCCGGCCGGGCAGCCCGTTCGGACCGGCCGCGTCCAGGATCTTGTTCGCCACGTCGACGATCTGCGGCGTCGACCGGTAGTCGCGGACCAGCTTGATCACGGTCGCCGACGGATGCCGCGACGCGAAGCGCACCAGGTTCTCCGGGTCGGCGCCGGCCCACGAGTAGATCGTCTGCGCCGGGTCGCCGACCACACACACGTCCTCGCGGCCGCCGAGCCACAGGTCGAGCAGAGTCTGCTGCACCGGCGAGACGTCCTGGTACTCGTCCACGACGAACGTCCGGTACTGCCGCCGGATCTCTGCCGCCACCCGCTCGTCCTCCGCGAGCAGCGCGACCGTACAGAGCAGGACGTCCTCCAGGTCGATCCGCCCGCGTTCCAGCTTCACATCCTCGTACGCCGCGAAGATCCGGGCGATCGTCGCCGGGTCGAAGGCCGCCAGCGCCCGCGCCGACTTGGGCGCCAGCCGCGCATAGTCGTCCGGCCGGACGTTGCTCACCTTGGCCCACTCGACCTCACCGGCCAGGTCGCGCAGCGCGGGCGTGTCCACCCGGACGCGGCAGCGGGACGCGGCCTCGGTCAGCAGCGGGAACTTGCGGTCCGCGATCGGCGGCAGCTCCCCGCCGTACACCTTCGGCCAGAAGAAGCGGGCCTGCCGAAGCGCGGCGGAGTGGAACGTGCGGGCCTGCACGCCCTGGACGCCGAGCTGCGCGAGCCGGCCGCGCATCTCCCCCGCGGCCCGCTGGGTGAACGTCACCGCGAGCACCCGGACCGGGTCGAACGTCCCGGTGCGCACGCCGTACGCGATCCGGTGGGTGATCGCCCGCGTCTTCCCCGTCCCCGCACCGGCCATCACCGCGACGGCACCGTGCAACGTGGTCGCGACGGCCCGCTGCTCCGGGTCGAGGGCCTCCAAGAGGTCGTCGGCGGATGCAGATCGTGTGAAGTCGCTCACGGGTTGAGACATGCGGGAACAGCACCACCAGCACCATGGTTCGGATACGTCGAGGGCAACCCTAGACGGCGCGCCCGACAAATCCCCTCCCCACTCCTCAAGGAGTCCGCCGATGTCGGCTTTCACGATGTACTCAACGCCTTGGTGCGGTTACTGCCACCGGCTGAAGGGCCAGCTGAAGCGGGCCGGTATCGAGTTCACCGAGATCGACATCGAGCAGGTCCCGGAGGCCGCGAAGATCGTCGAGAAGGTCAACAACGGCAACCAGACGGTGCCGACCGTGGTCTTCCCGGACGGCACCGCGATGACGAACCCGTCGCTCGCCCAGGTCGCGGAGAAACTCGTCGCGTAACAACTGACTCAGGTCATATCGCCTGAGTTATGGACATTACGGTCATGACCGTTATACCTTGCGGTGAACTACGCCGCAGGGAGTCCGCCCATGTTCTCGCGCCGTCAATTCCGTTGTGCCCTGATCACGTTCGCCGTGACGCTCGGTCTGCTCGCCACCGGCGGACTGCACGCCACCGCGGCCCCGCCGGGGGATCTGCCTGACCCGTTCCCGTCGGAGAACTGGCCGCTCGGCACCCCGACGCGACCGATCGCGCCGTCGGCCGATGCCATCTTGGACCTCGGCTCGCCGATCAGCTCGCTCACGATCATGGAGGGCGCGATCGGCCACACGCCCGACGGTCGCGACGTCGTGTACGCCGTACCTGCGGGTGAGAACGCGCGACTCAACGTCGTCGACCTGCACAGCCGCCAGCTGATCCGCACCGTGCCGTTGCCCGGCGCCGCCGGCGGCTGGGCGATCGTGGTGACGCCGAACGGTGACGTCTACCTCGGTACCTACGCCAACGCGCACCTCTACCGCTACAGCCCGGCCACGGGTGAGGTGACCGACCTGGGGCAACCCATTCCGGGCGAGTCCCAGATCTACGGCCTCACCTCCGACCGGGCCGGCAACGTGTACGCCGGGACGTACCCGACGGCCCACGCGTTCAAGTACGACGCGACGACCGGACAGGTCACCGACTACGGCTCACTCGACCCGGTACAGCAGTACGCGCGCTCCACGGTCTACGACCCCGACCACAACAAGCTGTTCGTCGGCGTCTCCACTCCGAACGCCAGGCTGCTCCGCATCGACGTGGACACCAAGGCGGTCGAGGACATCACTCCCCCGGGCACGACGGCCAAGGACTTCATCGACCTGGACTACGCCGCCGGCAAGGTGTTCGCGAACGCCAGCAGCCGCCTGGTCGTGGTCGACGCGGTGACGGGCGAGCAGGTCAAGTACACCGACAGCACCACAGGCCAGCAGGTAATGGACTACCCGATCGCTGCGCGCGGTGTCTCCGCAGCCGGACCAGGTGGCGTCTACTTCACCAACAACACCCTGTCCCTTACGCACTACGACCTGGACACCAACACGGTCGGTCCGGTGTCACCGCCGCGCACACTGACCCGTGGCGCATCCATCGGCTACGGCTGGGTGACTGAGAACGGCGTACCGGTGCTGTACGGCCTGGCTGGTAACTACTCCGGTGGAACGTTCCGCTACAACCCAGCGGATGGGACGCTCGCGCAGTGGAGCTCACCGTTCCAGTACGTGCCGTCGCCGCTCATGCACGAGCTGGCCGACCCCGTCACCGGCAAGGTGTTCGTCAACGTCTATCTGAACGGCTCCACGGCCATCTACGACCCGGCGGCCGGCAAGTCCACGGTCACCACCCGGCAGGGACAGGTGGAAGGCTGGGCGTGGGCGGGCAGCAAGATGTACGTCGGCATCTACCCGTACGGCCGGTTGTCGCTCTGGGATCCGGCCCTACCGGACAGCCCGACCAACCCAAAGGAACTGTTCAGCCTGGTCGACAGCGATCACCAGAACAGGCCGGTCGCCGTGGTCCCCGCCGGCAACAGCGTGTACGTCGGCACCACACCGGCGTACGGCGAATACGGGGGCGCGCTGACCGTGTACGACGTACCGACTGGCAGCCACACGGTCTACCGCAACCTGGTGACCGACCAGACGATCTCCTCCATCGTTCCCTCCGGTGCTGACGTCTGGGTCGGCTCAAGCATCGAGGGTGGTCAGGGCACTGACCCGCGGGCCAGTGAGGCGCACCTGATCAAGGTGGACCCGGCAACGGGCGAGGTGCTCACCGACATCGTTCCGGTGTCCGGTGCGGCCAGCATCAACGAGCTGATCACCGGACCGGACGGCAACATCTGGGGGCTCGCGGACGGCATCGTGTTCGCGGTCGACCCGTCCATCGGTGAGGTGCAGCGCCTGCTGCCCGTGTTCAGCGGAGCCACCGGATCGCAGGACGGCGCACTGTCCTGGCGCGACGGCTACCTGTACGGCGTGACCGGCGGCCGCCTGTTCGTCCTGGACATCCTGAGCGGCCGCACGACCGTGCTGCGCGACCACGGCCTCAACCGGCTCACGCAGACGCCGGACGGCACCTACTACACGCTGTTGCGTCCGGACGGCTACATCAACCCGACCAACTTGGCGTCGTACACCCCACCGGTCGACCCGTGTCCCCAGTCGGACGTCAGGGCGACGGTCTGGACAGGGAACATCGACAGTCACGTGCAGAACCGCTTCCTGACGTACGGCTGCACGTTGACCGACGTACTGCCGGACGCGGAGGCT
Organism: Kribbella sp. NPDC055110; assembly: GCF_053607525.1. Classification (NCBI taxonomy): domain Bacteria; kingdom Bacillati; phylum Actinomycetota; class Actinomycetes; order Propionibacteriales; family Kribbellaceae; genus Kribbella; species Kribbella sp. NPDC055110. Next base: position 10,144 of record NZ_JBSGTS010000018.1, on the reverse strand, counting down.
GACTGGCCGAGCCACGGGGCATACGTGCTCGCAGTCGACCGCAAGCTGCGTCAGCTCGAGGCGGACGGCTCGGTCGAGCGCTGGGAGGGCATCCTGATCAGGATCGCCGCAGCGCGGTCCGATGTGGGCAGGACCTAGTCACCAGCTCCCGGTGAGGCTCTCGCCGTACCAGCCTTCGATCAGGCGGCGGGAGATCGAGATCGCGCCCGGGAGGGCCATCGTGCCGGCGTCCACCAGCACGCGGAGGTCCTCTCGGGTGAACCACTTCGCCTCGGCGATCTCGTCCTGGTCCACGTCGATGTCGAAGTTCGTCGCCTTCGCGTAGAACCCCAGCATCAGGCTCGCGGGCAGCGGCCACGGCTGGCTGCCCGCGTACTCGACCTCCTGCCCGACGATCACACCGGTCTCCTCGAGCACCTCACGCCGTACGGCGGCCTCCAGCGACTCACCGGGCTCCACGAAGCCGGCCAGCGTGGAGTACCGGCCCGCAGGCCAGGCCTCGTTGCGGCCGAGCAGTGCGCGGTCCTGGTCGTCTGTGACCAGCACGATGATGGCCGGGTCGCTGCGCGGGAAGTGGGACAGCCCGCACGACGGGCAGCGCCGTACGTGTCCGGCCTCCGCTATCTCAGTGTGCTCGCCGCAGTTCCCGCAGTGCGTGTAGACGGCGTGCCAGTTGGACAGTCCGATCAGGTGCACGGCGATGCCGGCCTGGCGGTCGTCCAGCACCGCGCCGAGCTCGCGGAGTCCGCCGTACGACTCGTCGCCCTCCCCACTGACCATTACGCCGAACACCGCGCGGCCCTCTGCGGTCATCCCGGCCCCGGACTCGCGATCGATGCCGAGGAAGACCCGGATCCCTTCCGGCGCATCGGACGGCGGCACGAACCGCACCGCGGAGCGGTCGTCGACCACCCGGATCTTGTCACCGGCCACGACCGCCACCTGCGTTTCGGGCGCGGCCCAGGCCTTTTCCAGCCAGTCGTCGTCACGGCGGCGGTCGGCGGCGCGGTCCAGCACGGACCGGGACAGGGCTAGCGAACCAGGAGCGATGGAGTAGGCCACATGCCTCAACATATCCCGCGCCCGTGAGAGCATCCCCGCATGAGTATTCACATCGCCGCCGAGAAGGGGCAGATCGCACCCCGGGTGCTGTTTCCGGGCGACCCGCTGCGGGCCAAGTGGATCGCGGAGACCTACCTGTCCGACGTGATCTGCTACACCGAGATCCGCAACATGTTCGGGTTCACGGGCACCTACAAGGGTGAGCGCATCTCCGTGCAGGGCTCCGGTATGGGCCAGGCGTCTGCCTCCATCTACGCGAACGAGCTGTTCGAGGAGTACGACGTACAGACCTTGATCCGGGTCGGCACCTGTGGCGCGCTGACCGAGGCGGTCCGGGTCCGCGACGTGATCATCGCGATGTCCGCGAGCACCGACTCGCAGATGAACCGGCTGCGCTTCCACGGCATCGACTACGCGCCGACCGCCGACTACAAACTGCTCCGCGCAGCAGTGGACGCGGCCGAGGCAGCAGGGCTGAACGTGCACGTCGGCCAGGTGTTCTCCGGCGACCTGTTCTACAACGACCGCCCGGACCTGGTCTCGCGGACCGCGGAGTACGGCGTACTCGGCATCGAGATGGAGGCCGCGGCGCTCTACACGCTGGCCGCGAAGTTCGGCCGCCGCGCGCTCGGCATCATGACCGTGTCGGACCACCTGATCACGCACGAGGTGACGTCCGCGGAGGAGCGCCAGACGACGTTCTCCGAGATGATCACGATCGCCCTCGACGCAGCGATCGAGGTGCCGGTCTGAGCCCCCGGTACGGCGCTGCGCTCCTGGCCTGCGCCGCACTTGTCGTGGGGACCACGTCCTGCTCCGGCAACAAGCCTGAGTCGAACGGAACCCCAAGCACCAGCACCTCCGGTACGCCGACCGCGAGCAACACGTCCTCAGGACCCGAGGAGACGCTGCCGGACCTCACGGCGACACAGGTCGTCGCAGCGTTCACGGGCAAGCAGTACAAGTGCAGCACCGACGAGGCGTACGAGACCTGCAGTAGCGGCTTGCGGTCGGTCCAGGTGCTGACCGGCACGCACCCACGTCCGCCGGTGATCTCGCTGCAGGCGGCCGGCCCGGCGACCGAGTCGACGACGCGGCTGACCGAGTTCGCACCGGAGGCGCTGGAGCTGGCGCACGTGAATCCGCGCGGTCAGATCGCCGACTGGCTCAAGCAGCAGGCAGGCAAGGCGTCGGCGCAGACCACGTTCGGCGACTGGAACGTCGAGTTCTCGACCGAGTCCGACACCGACGCACCGGGCGCGATCCTCACGCTCACCGACAAGCTCTGCAAGGCGAACTGCGGCGCCGAGTAGCAGCTGTGGCTACGCCGCGACCAGCTTGGGCAGGACCTGCATGATGCGGTTCGTCAGCAGGTCCGGGACCTTTTCCGGGTTCGCGGCGTAGCCGACCACAGCCTGCTCGAACAGGCCGTCGACCAGCGCGTACGCCGTCGGCGCGTCCACGGTCGGTGTGGTTCCGGTGAGATCGGCGTACCGCGACAGGATCCGCCAGATCATCTCTTCGAGCAGCAGGTCGATCGCCTCGACGTCCGGGCGGAGTTGCTCCTCGAACATGCTCTGCGCCCGCAGGTCGTACCAGAGCTTGTGCATCGGGGTCTCCTCGACCAGCGTCTGGGTCATCTTGCCCAGGAAGCCGGTCGCGAGCTCGTCACCGGACGTCGCGGCCTCGACCACCTCGTCGTACCGCCGGGCGCACTTGGTCTTGTAGTAACGCACGCAGTAGCTGATCAGGTCGATCTTGTCGCGGAAGTAGTAGTGCACGACGCCGTGCGTGAACTCGGAGTTGTTCGCGATCTCGCGCAGGCTGGTGCGCGCGTAGCCGAGCTCACCGAGCGTCTTCAGCGCCGACTCCGCCAGCGCGACCCGGCGGCGTTCGATCTTGTCGATCCCGGAGACACGGGCAGGCCGCTCCTCAGCAGCGGACGCCACGGCGATCACCCACTCTCCTACTCGGATCCGATGCGCCAGAGTACCCCGCCCCGGGCCAGGCGCGTCCCGGAGCGGGGAGATTTCTTGACAAGTGTCAAACAAAGTCTTGACGACTGTCAAAAGACTGGATCAGAGTGTGAACAACCCGCGCAGAGCAAAGGAGCTTCCAGATGGGTTCACTCGATCTCTCCGGCCGCAAGGCCCTGGTCACCGGCGGAGCGCAAGGACTCGGCGAGGGGATGGCCAAAGCCCTCGCGGCGGCCGGCGCCAAAGTCGTGATCAGCGATATCCAGAAGGACGCCGGCGAGGCGGTCGCCGACGCGCTCGACCAGGAGTACGGCGCGGGCAACGGCTTCGTCGCCCACGACATCACCGACGACGGTGCCTGGGAGAACGCGGTCGTCGCCGCCAACGACATCCTCGGCGGCCTCGACATCCTGGTGAACAACGCGGGGGTGGAGATCACCAGCCTGCTCACCGAGGTGACCGCGGACCAGATCCGCAAGATGCTCGAGGTCAACGTCCTCGGCACCACGCTCGGCATCAAGTGGGGCCTGCGGACGATGCGTCCCGAAGGCCTGGCCGGCCAGGGCGGCGCGATCATCAACGTCGCGTCGGTCGCCGCCACCATCGCGTTCCCCGGCATCGCCGTGTACTCCGCGACCAAGTCCGCCGTCGACCGGCTGACCCGCGTCGCCGCGATGGAGTCCGGCAAGCTCGGGTACGGCGTCCGCGTCAACTGCATCTACCCGGGCCTGGTCCCGACCGCGATGGGCGCCGGCCTGGCGAACGACGTGGCCCAGCTCGGCCTGTTCGAGTCGCCCGACGCCGCGGTCGCCGCGGTGATCGGACTGACCCCGGCCGGCCGCCTCGGCGAGGTCGCCGACATGGCCGACGCGGTGGTCTTCCTCGCGTCCGACGAGGCCCGGTTCATCACCGGCATCGGTCTGCCGGTCGACGGCGGAATGGGGATGTGATGGCGAGCAAACCTGTTGTTGTGTACGGCGCCTCCGGCTATACCGGCCGCCTGGTCTGCGAGTACCTGCGCCAGTACCACGTCCCGTTTATCGCGGCCGGACGTGACGAGGCGAAGCTCAAGGCTTCTATGGAGTCACATGTTCCTGGCATCGAGACAGCCGACTACGAGATCGCAGCAGTCGACCACGACGTCGCTGCGCTCACCGAGCTGTTCACAGGCGCGTCCGTCGTACTGAACACGGTCGGACCGTTCAGTGAGCTCGGTCCGGCGGCTGTGGAGGCAGCACTCGCAGCAGGTGCGCACTACACCGACACGACCGGTGAGCAGGACTGGCTGATGACCTGCGACGAGAAGTACGGTCCGCAGTTCGCTGAGGCCAACCTGGTGCTGGCCCCGGGAATTGCGCAGATGTACACCACCAGCGAGATCGCTGCGCAGCTGTGCCTCGAGCAGCCCGGCCTGGACACCCTGGACATCGCCGTCTTCTGGGGCGGCAGTCCGACCATCGCCTCGACCCGCACGATTCTGGTGAACGCTGCGACGTCGAAGGCGCACTACCTCGAGAACAACCAGTACGCCGAGTTCCCCGTGCAAGGCCTGGTGTCCTTGGTGGTTCCCGGCCAGCACGAGCTCGCACTGTCGCTGCCCTGGGGTGGCATGTCGCATCCGGTGTGGTTCAAGCGCGATCCACGGGTGGCGAACTGTAAGGCACAGGGCGGTGTGTTCAACGCCGCGCTGATGAACGGGGTCCCGCAGATCGTCGCAGCGGCGCTGGAAGCCACGAAGGACATGTCGCCCGAGGACCGCAACACCGCACTGACCGAGACAGCTCGGCAGGTGATGAACGAGATGCCGCCGCGGGAGAACCCACGCGTCAACAAGACGCTGGACTCGGTGCACGCGTCCGGACCGCTCGGGCGGGCGCACTGCGTCATCCACGGCAACAGCAACTACCAGCAGACCGGTCTGCTCCAGGCGTACGCGGCGTACTCGCTGCTGCAGACGCCGCCGAAGCGGGTCGGTTTCGCGAGTGGCTGCCAGGCATTCGGTCACCGTGAACTGCTTGGCGTACTGCGGAGCTTCGGGCTGGTGTCGGAGCCGCAGCTCACGGTACAACGCTGATGCGACTGGTCGAGTACCTGGACAAGGGGGCGTCGCTGGCGCCGGGTGCCCCCTGTCTGACCACGGACGGGGAGACGCTGACGTACGCCGACGTACAGCAGCTCTCGTACCGGATCGCGGGCGCGCTGGCGGCAGCCGGCGTACGGCCGGGTGGCAAGGTGGCGATCCTGTCCGCGAACGACCCGGTGGCGTTCAGTTGCGTGTTCGGGATCAGCCGGGCCGGTGCGGTCTGGTGCCCGATCAACCCGCGCAACGAGGCCGCGGAGAACCGTGAACTGCTCGACCAGTTCGACTGCGAGGTACTGATCTACCAGGCGGCGTTCGCGCCGCTGGTGGACCGCATTCGGGACTCACTGCCGAAGGTGCACACGTTCGTGTGCCTCGACGGCGAGCCCTCCAGCTCCGGCCCGACCCCCCACCCCAGCGGCCGGAGAACTGTCGGCTGGGACGCGTTCTGCGGGGGCGCGTCCCAGCCGGCACCCGATCTGATCGACCTGACCGACCCTGGTGATCTGGCGATGATCGTCGGGACAGGTGGCACGACCGGGCGCCCGAAGGGAGTCATGCTCGGCAACAGCAACCTTGAGACGATGACCGCGCTCACGTTGATCGGGTACCCGTTCGGCGAGCGACCGGTCTACCTGGCGCTGGCGCCGCTGACACACGCAGCAGGTGTGCTGTGCTTCCCGGTGCTCGCGTCCGGCGGCGAGATCGTGATCATGCGAGCTCCCGACGTACATGCCTTCTTGGAGCTGATACCGCGCCACGGGGTGACGCACACGTTCCTGCCGCCGACGCTGATCTACATGGTGCTGGCGGCGCCGGAGCTCGACTCCACGGACCTGTCGTCGCTGCGGTGCTTCTGGTACGGCGCTGCGCCGATGTCGGTCGCCCGGCTCGAGGACGCGCTGCAGCGGATCGGTCCGGTGATGGCGCAGCTGTTCGGGCAGACCGAGGCGCCGATGATGATCTCGATGTTGCCGCCCGCCGCACACTTCGATGCCGACGGCAACATCGCCCGGGGACGGCTGTCTTCCGCGGGACGGCCGTCCCCCCTTGTCACGGTGGCGATCATGAGCGCGGACGGCACGCTGCTCCCGCACGGTGAGCGCGGCGAGATCGTGGTGCGCGGGTCGCTGGTGATGCAGGGGTACTACCGGAACGCCGAGGCGACCGCAGCGGCTTCGGCGTACGGCTGGCACCACACCGGCGACATCGGGTACCTGGACGACGACAACTACCTGTACATCGTCGACCGAGCGAAGGACATGATCATCACCGGCGGCTTCAACGTGTACTCCACCGAGGTCGAGCAGGCGCTGATGGCGCACGCCGACGTACGGGACTGCGCAGTGATCGGCCTGCCGGACGAGAAGTGGGGCGAGCGGGTCGTGGCCGTCGTACAGCTCCAGCCGGGCAGTGCGGTCGAACCGGACGAGCTGATCGCGTTCGCGAAGGCACAGATCGGCAGTGTGAAGGCACCGAAGCAGGTGCTCGTCTGGCCCGACCTGCCACGCTCCAAGGTCGGCAAGGTCGTGAAGCCGGACATCAAGGCCCGGCTAGCTGCCGGCTGAGGCTCCGGCGGTCGACGCCACCACGATGGCGGCTGTGACGGCCGCCTGCATCTCGGCGACTGCCTTCTTCACTGCGGCCGCAGCCCAGTCCGAATCGGCGATCTCCTTCGCCCGCTGCTTCAGCGCCTTCTTGTCCACCGCATCCGTGATGACCTTCGGTACGACGTTCAGCGCACTGAGGAGAGCGATCAACGCAGCGGTGCGCTGGTCCGGCGTCGTACCGACCTTCAGCACGCTCTCCAGCCCAGCGCGCACCTCCTGCTCGTGCCGCGCGTCCTTGGCGGGCCAGCGCGTCACCGGGAACAGTCCAAGCACCCTGCCCTGGTCTTCCTCCAGCACACCCCGCTCGGCGAGCCGCGCCAGCAGCTGGTTGCGCAGCCGCTTCGAGAGCGCTCCGATCTGGTCCTTCGGCTTCTTCCCCGGCTTGTTGACCACGTACGCCAGGCGCTCGTCCAGGATCGGGTCTCCGGTCGGTGCGCCGTCCAGCACCTGCAGACGGCCCGCCTTGCCGTCGATGGTGATGTCGAGCTTCCGGTTCAGCGTCAGCTCGATCAGCACCGCGCCGGCCAGCGCGTAGTCCAGGCCGGGCGACCCCGCGACGGGCTTACCGGTCTCGTCGTCGTACAGGAGCAGCAGCAGGTCCTCGGCGATCAACATGTCACCAACGTAGGCAGGATGTGCGGTTCGGCACATCCGCCGCGCGGGCTACTTCCGGGGTCCGCCCTGGGATGGTTGGATCGGTTTAGGTAAGGTAAGCCTTAGCTAACACGCCCGCCCAGCCTGGGAGCATCCGCCATGACCAGAGCATTGCCCGAGCCGACGTACCGGCGGTTCGTCGCCGGCCTCGGCACCCTGAGCCTCCGCCCGTTAGACCTCGCTGAGGACGTGACCACGCTGCACAGCTGGGTCACCCAGCCGTATGCGCGGTACTGGGGCTTGCTGACCGCGTCCGTCGCCGACGTGCACGCGGAGTACCTCCGGATCGCCTCGACGGCGCATCACCGCGCGTTCCTCGGCGAGCACGACGGGCGGCCCGCGTTCCTGATGGAGCGTTACGAACCGTCCGAGGACGTTGTGGGCCGGACGTACGACGTGGCGCCGGGCGACATCGGCATGCACGTCCTGGTGGCGCCGCCCGTGGTGCCGATTTCCGGGTTCACCGGGGCGGTGTTCGAGACGATCATGGACAGCCTGTTCAGCGATCCGCTTGTTGATCGGGTGGTGGTCGAACCCGACGTACGGAACGTGAAGATCCAGGCGCTGAACGCGCGGATGGGATTCCGCGAGCACAGCATCGTGACGTTGCCCGAAAAGCAGGCGTGGTTGAGTTTCTGCACGCGTGACCAGTACGCCGAGGCGCATCGAATGAACGAGGCGGGCTGATGAATCACTGGACTGTGGTCAACCAGGCGCTGGTCCGGAAAGCGCTGGCGGAGTTCACCCACGAGCGCATTCTCGAACCAGTTGCTGACAGCAATGAGTATGTCGTCGGCCGGTACCGGTTCGCCGCCCGGCTTTATCCCTTGAATCATTGGGATATCTCTTCAGTTGTCCGCGACGACGGTTTGGCGGTCGACGCCCTGGAGTTCATCACCGAATTCCACGAGCAGCTCGGGATCGGGCGCGAGATGCTGCCGGTGTACCTGGAGGAGATCAGCAGCACGCTGGCGTCGGCGGCGTACAAGCTGTCGAAACCGGACCTGACGGCGGCGGACCTGGTCACCGCGGACTTCCAGACCATCGAGGCCGGGATGACCGAGGGGCATCCGTGCTTCGTCGCGAACAACGGGCGGCTCGGGTTCGGGCTCACGGACTATTTGGCTTATGCGCCGGAGACCGGCGCGGGCGTGCAGCTGACGTGGATCGCGGCCCGGCGGGACCGGACCACGGTTTCTTGTAGTTCTTCGACGACGTTCGACTCGATGCTGCGGTCGGAGTTGGGCGACGAGATGTACTCCCGCTTCGCGGCGGTCGCCGACCCGGCGGAATACGTCTATCTGCCGGTGCATCCGTGGCAGTGGGACAACAAGACGTCGATCACGTTCGCCGCCGACATCGCTTTGCGGCACATCGTTCATCTCGGGTCGACGGACGACATTTATCAGCCGCAGCAGTCGATCCGGACGTTCTTCAACCGGTCCGAGCCTTCCCGGTGCTACGTGAAGACGGCGTTGTCGGTGCTCAACATGGGGTTCATGCGCGGGCTGTCCCCGTCGTACATGGCCGCGACGCCGGCGATCAACGACTGGGTGCACTCGGTGGTCTCGAACGACGTCGTCCTGAAACGCTACGGCTTCACGGTGTTGCGCGAGATCGCGGCAGCCGGGTACCACAACCGGTACTACGAGAACGCGACCGACAAGACGTCGCCGTACCGGAAGATGTTGTCGGCGCTCTGGCGGGAGAGCCCGGTGCCGTCGCTGGAGCCCGGTGAGCGGCTCGCGACGATGGCGTCGCTCCTGCATGTCGACCGGCACGGTGCGTCGGTGGCCGCGGCGCTGGTACGGGCGTCCGGCCTGGCGCCGGCGGACTGGCTGCGCGCGTACGTCGACGCGTACCTGATCCCGTTGCTGCACAGCTTCTACGCATACGAATTGGTGTTCATGCCGCACGGCGAGAACCTGATCCTGGTACTGCGGGACGCGATTCCGATCCGCGTGACCATGAAGGACATCGCCGAGGAGATCGCCGTACTCAGTCCGTCGACCTTCGTGCCGCCTGAAGCGGAGCGGGTGCGGGCCGACGTACCGGACGACGAGAAGTTGCTGTCGATCTTCACCGACGTCTTCGACTGCATCTTCCGCTTCCTGTCCCCGCTGCTGGATCGCGAGCGCCTGCTGACGCCGGACGAGTTCTGGTCCGTGGTGGCGGACGCGATCCGCGACTACCAATCGGCGACACCGGAACTGGCCGAAGCGTTCGCGAAGTACGACATCTTCGCGCCGGAGTTCGCCCTCTCCTGCCTGAACCGCCTCCAACTCCGCAACAACCAGCAAATGGTCGACCTGACCGACGTAGCCGGCTCCCTACAATTCGTCGGCACCCTCCAGAACCCCCTGATCACCCCGCCCGACTAACACACCCGCGCCCTGCGCCCGCCGCGTCACCCACCCACACGAGGGGACATCCGGCTCTTGTGACTTATGTGTGGGTGGTCGACGGGTTCCAGTGCGGTGCGGGCCGGGTGTGATGTGCACGCTCGACAGGACATGTCGAGTGGCGGGGTAGTGCACCTGAGCGTGAACGTGCCCGTGCGTACACCGTCTCACCGGTGCACTACCTGTCGAGCGTGCACATCACCCCGCCGCGAGCACCCGTGCCGCCACCAACCCGATCACCCAGCCGCCCATGCAGCACAAGAACGGATATCCGGCTCTTCTGACTGATCCGTGGGTCAGTTTCGGCCGGGGAGGGGTGGGCGGTAGCCGCCGAGGGTGAGCATGGCCAGGGCGATGAGG